>NZ_JAKUKB010000007.1:0-30500 GCF_022436665.1 Stenotrophomonas sp. Y6 | reverse complement strand
CCTTGCGCACCAGCGTCGGGTTGGTGGTGCAGTCGACCGGGCGCAGGCGCTTGATGGCGTCGTAGTCGCCGGTATCGGCGACCACGACGGACAGTTCACGCAGCTGGGCGAGCTTGGATCGGGTCATGGCGGGTTCCTGGTCAGGGCGTGGCGTCGTCGTCGGCGACACGCGCGAGCACCGCGGCGGTGTCCTGGTCGAACACCGGCGCGGCGAACGGCTGCGGGCCGGGGGTGCGGCCGAACACGATGGGCCGGGTGATGCCGCGGTAGCTGCCCAGCACCGGGTGCGGCAGCGTGGTGATCATCCCGCCGGCCTGCACCTGCGGGTGCTCGAACATGTCCTCGACCTTGCGCGCGGCCGCGCACGGCACGTCCTCGCCGAACAGCGCTTCCCATTCCAGCGCGCCGCGCGCGGCCAGCGCCGCATGCAGCCGCGCCAGCAGTTCGTCCGAGTGCGCGGCGCGCTTGCGCACGGTGTCGTAGCGCGGGTCCGTGGCCAGTTCCGGCAGCCCGGTCTTCTCGCACAGCGCCTGCCAGAAGTGCGGCGTGTTGGCCGAGATGTAGAGCCAGCCGTCGGCGGTGGGATGGATGCCGGTGACGCCACCCGAGCGCATGTCGCGGCCCACCGCCTCCGGTTCGCCTTCGGCCCAGATCATCCGCGCCGACTGCATGGTCAGCGCGCTGCGCAGCAGCGACACGCCCACGTACTGGCCTTCACCGCTGCGTTCACGCTCGTACAGCGCCGAGGACACGCCCGCGGCCACCAGCGCGGCGGCGTAGTAGTCCACCACCGAGCCGTAGAGGATCTCCGGGGCACCGCCGGGCTTGCCCTGCATGGCGCACATGCCGGTCATGGTCTGCAGCACCTGGTCGTAGCCGGCCTTGTCGCGCAGCGGCCCGGTCTCGCCGTAGCCGGTGACCGCGCAGTACACCAGCCGCGGGTTGAGCCGCTGCAGGCTGTCGAAGTCGATGCCCAGCCGCGCCGGCACGTCCGGGCGGAAGTTGTGCACCAGCACGTCGGCCTCGCGCACCAGGCGCATCAGCACCGCGCGCTGGTCGGGCTGCTTCAGGTCCAGCACCACGCCGCGCTTGGAGCGGTTGACGCCGAGGAAGGCGCGGCTTTCCGCTTCCAGCGTGGACGGGTACTTGCGCAGGTTGTCGCCGGTTGGCGGCTCCACCTTGATCACTTCCGCGCCCTGGTCGGCCAGCAGCGTGCAGCCGTAGGGACCGGCGATGTACGCGCTGAGATCGAGCACGCGCACGCCACTGAGCGGGCCGCTGGCGCCGTCGCGACGGGCGATGTCGAAGGGAGAGGGGCTGGGGCTTCCTGTCATGGGGTGCGCTCGATTCCTTGATTGCAGTTTCCTCCGCGTGGCCGGGAAGAAACATATCGTGCGGGTATTTTCAGCGAGGACTTAAAGCGGTGAATGGCCGCGTGGCCGGCGCCTTCACGGCGCCAGCGACAGCCAGGTCAGCCGCCAGGCGCCGTGCTCGCGCCCGCCGCAGCGGTAGTAGGGCTCGAACACCAGCGGCGCGCGGCAGTCCAGCCGCATCGTCACCGGCGCGCCTTCGCCCTGGTCGTCTCCGACCTGCAGCCAGTTCGACGGATCGCCGGCCGGCAACCGTACCGTCTCGTCGGTCTTGTAGCCGTCGATCAGCCCGGTGGCGTACACCAGCGGGCCGTAGGTCAGGCCGATGTATTCCCAGCGCAGCACCTCCTGCGCCACCGGCGAGCCATCGGGCGCGCGCGATTCCTGCACGTTGATGTTGGCCGCGCGCTGCAGCTGTGGCCGCAGCGGCAGCACCACGCTGACCATGTCACCGGCCTGCCATTGCCGCCGCAGCTGCACGAAGCCGTCCGCACCCACCTGCACCGGCACCTCGACGCCGTTGACCTGGATGCGCGCGTCCTCGGCCCAGCCGGGGATGCGCAGGCCGATGCCGAAGCTGGCGCGGTTTTCCGGTGTCACCCGCAGCGTGATCCGGCCATCGAACGGATAGCGCGTGTGCTGCTGCAGCGTCACCGCGCCGGCCTCCGGGTGCTGCAGGCTCGCCTGCCCGGCGCCGTACAGGTTGACCCGCAGGCTGCCGTCGGCGCTGGTGCCGTAGGCGACCTGCGGCAGTTCCTCCACCGCCATCGCGCCGGAGGACTTGCAGCAGCGCCAGTAGGTGGTGTGTACCCGCTTGCCGTTGGGGAAGGTGTAGTAGCACCAGTCCTCGCCATCGGGTGCCATCGCCGCCAGCAGGTCGTTGTAGGCGGTGCGTTCCAGTTCGTCGGCGTAACGCGCGTAGCCGGTGATCGCCAGCAGTTCGCGATTCAGCTGCATCCATGCCAGCACCGAGCAGGTCTCCACGTAGGCCTGCGGGAAGAACGTACGCGGCGCGTTGAACACTTCACGCGACCGGTGCGCCACGCCGCCCCACGGGCCGCCGCCTAGGGTGAGGTGATGGGCGCGGATGTTGTGCCACAGCGTATCGACCGCGACGCGGTACTCGTCCTTGCCGGTGGCCTTGTACAGCTTGGCCAGCCCGACCAGGTTCCAGCACAGCTGGTAGGCCTTGCCGGTGGCGATGAAGGCCGCGTCCTCGCCGGCCAGCGCCTTGTCCAGCAGCGCCAGGCGTGGGTTGGCGTTGGCCTGCTGTAGGATCTTCTCGGCCAGCGCCAGATAGCGGGGCTCGCCGGTGGCCAGGTACAGATCGGCGGCCGGGTCCAGCAGCACCGTGGCGGACATGCCGTGGTGGTTGCCCAGCGTGGTGATGTCGATGCCCGATTCCAGCGCCTGCCAGCACAGGTCGGCGATGCGCCGCGCGGCCTGCAGGTAGCGGTCGTCGCGCAACGCGCGCCAGGTTTCCAGGAACCCCAGGATCAGGTAGCTGTGGGTCCAGATGTCCCAGGTACGCAGCGCCGGCTCGCCGTTCCAGCTTTCCGGCCGCGGCGGCTGCGGCACGGTGAAGCGGCGGTCGGCGGCGTAGTTGCCGAGGTAGCCGTCATCGTCCTGCTGGCTGACCAGCCAGTCGGCCACGCGGCGCAGGTTGGCCTGCAGCTGCGGCTGCCCGCCCTGCGCCACCGCGCGGGCGGTGGCCGACAGCCATTTGCCGGCATGCTCGCCGTACCAGTCGCCTTCCTGGTTCTGTTGCTTGTGCGCCTGGCCGAAGATGCGGATCGACGGGCTGTCCTCATCGACGATGAAGTGGCTCAGCCGGCCGCCGCGGTTGGCCGCCAGCATCTGCCCGAACAGGCCGTCGAGCTGCACCGCCGCGGGCGCGGCCAGCTGCTGGCCGCTGCTGATCGCCGCGCTCATGCCGCGTCCACCACGCAGCGGAAGCCGAGCATGCCGCTGCGGTCCTTGGCCGGCGCCATCAGCAGGTACTTGCCGTGCTGGTCAAGCCGGTAGGCCTGCGGGAAATACCAGTGCGAGGTCTGCGGCTGATAGCTGGAGCCACCGCGCAGGATCGCCGCGCGGGTGTGCTCGTCGACGAACTCGTCGGTCCACTGCCACACGTTGCCGACCAGGTCCTCCACGCCGAACGGGCTGGCGCCGTCCGGGTGCGCGTCGACGTCGTTCGGCGGCAGGATGCGGCGGCCGCGGTTCACCCGCGGCACCCGGGCCGGGTCCCAGTCGTTGCCCCACGGATACAGCCGGCCATCGCTGCCCTGTGCGGCATACTGCCATTCCCATTCGTGCGGCAGGCGCTTGCCGGCCCACGCGGCGTAGGCGCGCGCGTCCTCCAGCGATACCCAGGTCACCGGCTTGTTGCCCCAGCCGGCGCGCGGCGCGCCGTCCACCCAGTGGGCGAGGAAATTGATGTCGTCGGCCGGGTGGTAGCCGGTGGCGTCGATGAACGCCTTGAACTGCGCGTTGGTCACCGGATGGCGGTCGATGTGGAACGCGTCCATCCGCATGCGCCGGCGGTGGTGGCGACGCGGGCAGTCCTCCCACGGGAACTGCACGTCCTGGCCGGCCCAGTTGAAGCCCTCGATCTCGACCCCGCCGACGGCGAACACGAACTCCCCGGCCGGAATGGTGACCATGCCCGCCGGCGCGCTGGCCTGCGGCGGCGTCGGCGCGATCGCGCGCAGCTGCTGCGGGGCCGCCTTCCAGGCGCCGGAGTAGCTGTTGAGCGGCTGTGCCGCGCGCCGCGCGGTCTCGGCCAGGAACGCGTCCAAGCCATCCAGCACCACGCCCGGGCCGACGCTCAGCACCGCGCCGAAGCCCCGTGCTTCCATCGGCAGTTCGATCACCGCCGCGCCGTCACGGATCGACGGCGACAGTTCCACGCCGTGCCATACGTCGTAGTAGCGCGTGCCGTCCACGTGCGGCAGGCCGATCTGCTCGCCGTTGACCGCGTATTCGTTGCGGTTGATGAAGGTATGCAGGCACAGGCCCTCTACCGGGAACCGGCTGGCGAAGATGCCGCCCTGGTAGCAGACCTGGTACGGCTCCCAGTCCTGCGACACCACCAGCTGCGGGAACTGGCGGTAGATCGCGGCGATGCGGCGCAGCGTTTCGCCGTCACGCGCGGTGAACTGGTTCCAGATGCCCCAGATGTTCTCCCAGGCGTTGTAGCCGATGCCGTTGAAGAAGCAGTACTGCAGGTCGTGGTTGCGGTTGCGGCCCCAGCGGTTCTCGTAGTTGACCATGTGCCGCGGCTCCAGCCACTTCCACTTGGACACCGGCGGCACCGGGCCATCAGGCGCCTTCTTGCCCCAGCTCTGCACGTTCCAGATCAGCTGTTCCTCCGAGCTGATGGTCGACTCGGGCTGCACCACCACCGGGTTGCCGTTGGCATCGCAGGCGTCGAAGAACGCGCGCGGCACGCCATTGAAGGTGTCGCCGTTGATGCCGTCGGCGCCGGTGGCCTGGATGATCTGGGCCATGCCGTCCCAGTGCGTCACGCCGGGGTCGCGGGTGCCGTGGTCCCACGGCTTGGCCGGCAGGAACACGCGCACGCCGCGCTTCTGGAACGCCTGCACCGCGGCCTTCAAGCCTTCCAGGCCGCCGGGCAGGGTGTGCGCCAGGTCGAACTGGTTGCGGTCGTCGATGCCGATGTTCGGGTAGACGTACCAGATCAGCACCGAATCGATCCCGCCGAAGCGCGCGACCAGGTCGTCCAGGTACCTGTCCACGGTGTACTGCGCGGTGTCCACGTCGAAGAAATAGCGGTCCTCGACCATCATCTGCGCGTGCACGAAGTTGCGCTGCGCCCACTGCAGCTCCGGGCGCCGGTAGTTCACGTCGGTGTAACCGATCCGCACCAGGTGCTCGCGGCGCCAGTCCTTCAGTTCGGTCAGCCAGTCACCGGCGCTGGCGTTGGCGTCGATCATCCAGCTGCCGATGTCGGCGAACGGCCAGGCTGGCGCCTTGCCCGGGGTGGGCAGGTAGCGGCCGGTGGTGACGTGGGAGAACTTGTACTCGGTGGTGATCGCCTCACGCCCGTGGTCGGCGGCTTCGTTGTCGTAATCGGGCGTGGTGTACGGCGTGGTCATGGCATTCATCCAGCGGAAAACGGAAAGGGTCAGAGCGCGCAGGCGGTCGCCAGCGCGACATGGGCGTCGGCGCCGGGGATGCGGGTGGCATCGGCCAGCAATGCGGCGACCTCGGCATGGTCGGGGATGCTGGCCTGCGCCCCCAGCCGGGTGCAGGCCAGCGCGGATGCGGCGCTGGCGCCGAGCAGCGCCTGTTGCAGCGCCTGGCCGCGCGCCAGCGACGCCACCAGCGTGCCGCAGAACGTATCGCCGGCGGCAGTGGTGTCCACCGGTTCGATGGCGAACGCTGGCTGCAGCAGGGTGCGGCCTTCGCTGCGCGCCAGGCAGCCGCGCGCGCCCAGGGTGACGATCACGCACGGCACCTGCAGCCGCGCCAGGCCGGTGGCCAGGTCCGGCGGGTGGCCGGCGACCACGGCCAGTTCGCCCTCGTTGACGATCAGCATGTCCAGTTGCGCCAGCAGCGCCGCCGGCAGCACCTGCGCCGGTGCGGCGTTGAGCGCCACCTTGACCCCGGCCGCGCGTGCGGCGCGTGCGTAGGCCAGCACGGCATCGAGCGGGGTTTCCAGCTGCAGCAGCAGCCATTGCACCCCGTCCAGCGGCGGCAGGTGCGCCGGTTGCAGCGCCAGGTTGGCGCCGGGGGCGACGGTGATGGCGTTCTCGGCGTCGTCGGACAGGCAGACGAAGGCGGTGCCGGTCGGCAACCGTGCGTCGCGCACGAGATGCAGCTGCACGCCGGCATCGCGCAGGGAGGTTTCGATGGGCCTGGCGAAGTCGTCCTCGCCCAGCGCCAGCAGCATGCGCGTATCGGCGCCGCCGGCACGCGCGCAGGCCACGGCCTGGTTGGCGCCCTTGCCGCCGGGGAAGGTCTGGAAGTCGCGGCCGAGCACGGTTTCGCCCGGTGCCGGCACGTGCGCGGCGCGCACCACGAAATCGAGATTGGCCGAGCCGGCAACGAGGACGGTGGAGCTCATGGAATGGCCTGGTAGACGAGGTTGTAGAAGCGGGTCGAAGGCGAGGCCAGCGGCCGGTCGCCAGCGGGCAGGTACTGCAGCATCAGGATCGCCACCAGCTGCTCGCGGCGGTCGATGGTGAAGTAGGTCGAGGCGGCACCCGACCAGCCGAACTGGCCGGCGCTGCCCAGCCTGCCGCGCGCGGCGGGGTCGGTGACGACATACCCGCCGAGGCCGAAGCCTTCGCCCGGCCCCTGGCTGGCCACCGCCGGCGCGAAGCCGCCGAGCTGGTCGGCCATCATCAGATCGATGGTCTTGCGCGACAGCAGCTGCCGCCCGTTGCCACGGCCGCCGTCGAGCAGCATGTGCGCGAACCGCAGGTAATCGGCGGCGGTGGAATACAGGCCGCCGGCGCCGCTGTCGTAACCCTTCAGGCGTACGCCGGGGGTGCGGGCGCTGGCGGTATCGGCCACGCGCAGGCGGCCGCCGTCGCCGCTGGTGGGCAGTTCGACCACGCGTCCGCGCTGGGCGACGGGCACCTCGAAGCCGGTGTCGTACATCGCCAGCGGATCAAGGATGCGTTGCTGCAGGAACCGCGCGAACGGCTGGCCGCTGACCACCTCCACCACCCGCGCCAGCAGTTCGGTGTTGCTGCCTTCGTAATGGAAGTGGGTGCCGGGCGCGTCGGCCAGCGGCACGTTTGCCAACCGCGCGGCCACGTCCTGCAGCGACGTGGCGTCGTCGACGCCGGCGGCGTCCAGCAGCCCGCTGGCGACCGGGCGCGCGGCCGGGTCCGCGGCCAGCCCGCTGGTATGAGTCAGCAGGTGGCGCAGGGTGATCGCCCTGGGCGACGGCGCCAGCCGCGGATGCGCGGGATCGCCGCCGACCACCACCTGGCGGTCGGCGAATGCCGGCAGGTAACGCGACAGCGGATCGTCCAGCGACAGCCGGCCTTCCTCCATCAGCATCAGCACCGCCACCGAGGTCACCGGCTTGGTCATCGAGTAGATGCGGAAGATGGCGTCCTCGCGCAGCGGCCGGGTGCCGGCGCTGTCGGCATGGCCGCGATGGCCGCGGAAGACCACGCGGCCCTGGTGCTGGACCACCGCCACCGCACCGGGAAAACGGCCGGGGCCGGTAGTGTCCTGCAGGAAGGCGTCCAGCCGCTGCCAGCGGTCGTCGTCGCGGGCGCTGGCCGGCGCGGCGCAGGCGGCGGCCAGCAGCACCGCCAGCAGCCAGCGCGCGGGCGATCGCCCTGCCGGGGATGCGGTGGTGCCGGTTGTGGATGCCGTGGAGTGCATGCTGCGGTTCCGTATGGCCGGCCGTCGAGGCGCGGAAGGGAGCGGGGCGTGCATTGGCGCCGGGTGCGCCTTGCCGGGACCAGCCTAGACGCAGGGCGCGCCGGCGCAAAGGGAAGTCCGCTTGCTTCAGGCCACAGCGATGCCGGGGTGATGCCGGCGCGCGCGGCGTGCAAACGAAAGCGGCGCCCCGGTGAACCGGGACGCCGCTGGGGGTGACGCGATCAGAACTTGATGCTGTGGCTCAGCGAGACCATGCGGCCACGGCCGGACCAGTAGTTCTGCCAGCCCGGCAGCTGCGACCAGCTGAGGATGTACTGCTTGTCGAACAGGTTCTCGATGCCCAGCGACAGCTTGCCGTAGCGGCCGGTGTCGTAGTTCACCACCAGGTCGAACAGCACGTAGCCTTCGGTGTTCTCCTCGTTGCGGTACACCGTGCCGGTGTCCGGACGGGTGTGGGTGGCGCGCAGGTCGCGGTCCAGCAGCTTGGTGGCGCCGAGGGTGACATTGGCTTCGGGCAGGAAGTTCCACGCCACCGAGGCGCCGATCTTGTCCGGGTTGATGTCCAGCACGCCCATCTTCTTGATCAGGCCCGAGCCCGGGTAGTACTCGGTGGTGCCGCGGATGCGCGAGTACAGCGCGGTGACCTTCCAGGCGTCGCTGAAGCGCCATTCGCCGTTGGCTTCGAAGCCCTTGATGCGGGTCGGTGCGCGGCTGAGGATGAAGTCATTGGTGCGCGGGTCGATGGCCAGCGAGGTGCCGAACTCCGAGCGGCTGTCGTAGTAGGACATGCCCAGCGCGCCACGGTCGCCGCGCCAGTTGAAGCCGTACTCGCGGTTGTCGACGATGATCGCCTGCAGGTCGGCGATGCGGTCCACCGACTGCCCCGGCACGTTGATGTTGCGCAGCGGGATGCCGATGTTCGGCAGGCCGAAACCTTCGCCGTAGGAGGCGAACACCGACAGCTCGTCGGTCACGCGCCAGATCGCGCCGAGGTTCTTCATGTTCTCGGTGTACTTGAGCCCGCCACCCTGCACGAACACGCTGTTGCGGTAGGCGGTGGTGGTGTAGCTGTCGACCTTGAGCTCGCCGTCCTCGCGGCGCAGGCCGCCGCTCAGCGTCACCGGGCCGATGTCCCAGGTCAGCTGCGCGTACGGCGCGGTGCTGCTGTACTTCATCGGCGGCACCCACAGGCGGTCGGTCAGCGCCAGCCGCTGCGCGGCCTCGTCCTTGACAAGATCCACGCCGGCGCGCAGCTGCAGGCCTTCCACGCCGAACACGTCGCCGCGGGTCCAGGAGCTGCGCAGGCCCTGCTTCTTCGAGGTGATTTCGGACTGGTCGAAGATGCGCTGGCTCTCGTCGAAGCCGGGGCCGACCTTGACCAGCTGCTTGTCGTCGCCGTTCTCCGGCAGGTAGCGCATGGCCTGGTCGGCCCAGTAGTAGTCGGCCACCAGGGTGCCGCCGAACAGGTCGCCGTTGCTGTAGTTCAGCGCGAACTGGGTGAAGTCGTTGAACTCGGCCAGCGAGCCGGCGACGGCGCCGCGCTCGGAGGTATTGGTGGTCGGCACCGGGCAGGTCACCGGGTCGTAGCGGCAGCCTTCGACCTGGCGGTAGTTGGCCTTGCCTTCGATCTTGAAGCGGCTGTAGCTGGCCTGCAGGCGCTGCGCGCCGGATTCGCCGAAGTTGTAGCCGGCCTTCAGGAACAGGTTGCGGGCCTCCGAATCGGAGGTCGAGCCGCTGGTGTTCATGCCGATGCGGCGGCCATTGCCGTCGTAGGAAATGCCGCGGTCGATGTACGACGCGCTCAGCAGCGCATCCACGTCGTCGCCCTTGTAGGCGTGGTTCACACCCAGCTTCCAGCCGGCGCTGTCGTCGCCGAACTGGGTGGAGTAGCGCGACACGACCTCGGTCTCGTGGCCCTCGACGGTCGGCACCTTGGAGATGTAGTTGATGATGCCGCCGGCCGCGCCGATGCCTTCGGAGGCGGACGGGCCGTTGATCACCTCGATGCGGCCGACCACGCCCATGTCGGTGAAGGTGCCGTTGCGGTTGCCCTCGCGCAGCGGCGAGCCCTGCGGGATGCCGTCGAACAGGCGCAGCGCGATGCGGCCGCGCAGGGTTTCGCCGGTGTTGCTCATCGCCTGCGACGACTCGGCGTAGCCGGGAACGGTACGCGCCAGCACCGCGGTCGCGTCTTCGGTCAGGCTCAGCGTGCGCTGCACTTCTTCCTTGGACACCAGGGTGATGGCGCCGGGAATCTTGTCGATGGCGGTGGCGGTGCGGGTACCGGTGACGATCACCTGGTCCAGGTCGATGGCCTTGTCCTGGCGCTTGTCCTCGGCGTCCTGCGCCCAGGCGGCGCCGGTCATGCCGGCGAGCAGGGCCATGCCGATGGCGGCCGTAAGTGGCTTGATCATTGATTCTCTCCCCCCGAAGTGGATTGCGGCGCCGACGACCGGGGAGTCGACCGTGCCGGATATCGCGTCCGGGCTTGCGCCCGTCGGGCCGGGGTGGAGGACGATCCTCTACGGGATCTGGCCACGCACCGGCCGGTCTTGGCCGAAGACTAGGTGCGGCTTCATGACGATAGAAGCGCGCAATCGTATGTTCACTGCCTAGGATTTGTTGCCGATCGCGCCGCTCCGGCGCATGCGCACAGGGCGCCCGGCCGGGCGCGGCGGGCGTGGCTAGGACTTGCCGGGCAACAGTTCGGCGCGGCTTTCTTCCAGCAGCGCGTTGACCTGGCGGATGCGCACCGACGAGCGCGACCAGACCATGCCGATGCGGCGCGGCTCGCACGGTTCGGGCAGCGGCAGCCGCGCCACCGCCAGGCCCTCGGGCCATGGCCGCGCCCAGTCCGGCACCAGCGATACGCCGAGCCCGCGGTCCACCATCACCGCGATGGCATTGAGCGCGTTGAGCTCGAACCGCTCGCGCGGCACGATGCCGACCCGGCGCAGGTACTCGTCGGCCTGGCGCCCGCCCCATTCATGGCGGTCGTAGCGGATCAGCGGCTCGTCGCGCAGCAGCGCGTGCGGGTCGCGCGAGGCCAGCCGCGCCGGCGCCAGCACCACCATGGGTTCCTCGCGCAGCAGCTGCCAGTCGCAGGTCTTGGGCAGCGAGAACGGCGCCTGCAGCACCATCGCCGCATCCAGGTCGCCGGCTTCCACCGCGCCGTACAGGTCGGCCGAGTAGCCGGGGCGGATGAACACGTTGATCTCGGGGAACTTGGCCACCATCCGCGCCAGGATGTCCGGCACCAGCCCGGCCAGCGCGGTCGGGCAGGCGCCCAGCCGCAGCTCGCCGGCCATGCCGCTCTCGTTGGCCACGCTGCGCAGGTCGGAGACGTCGCGCAGCAGGTCGCGCGCGCGCTGCAGGATGCGTGCGCCCTCGGCGGTGACGCTGACCGTGCGCCCGGCGCGGGCGATCAGCGGCGCGCCCAGCTCGCGTTCCAGCGTGCGGATCTGCTGGGCCACGGCGGCCGGGGTGATGTGCAGCGAACGCGCCGCCGCGGCCATCGAGCCGCGGTCGACGACGGTGACGAAGGTATTGAGGAACTGGGTTTCCACGGCTATGCCCTTTGGCTCGGGGGCAACGCTACAGCAGGGTCCGGCGCGCGGCATCCGACCAACGTCACGGTCGCGCGCCGGCCGTTCATGTGGCGTCCTGGCGGTAGATGGTCAGGCCCTTGAGCGAGCGCGCCGGCGCCGGGAAGCACAGGCTGGCCAGGTAGCCGATCACGATGCACAGCAGGATCGAGATGCCCAGGTAGAAGTACGGGTGCACCAGGTCGAACGACCACGCCAGCAGGGTCAGGGCAATGCTGCCGGCGATGCCGATGGCCACCCCCGGCGAGTTGGCGCGGCGGGTGAACATGCCCAGCGTGTAGGCACCGGCGAAACCGCCGCCGAGCAGGCCGGCCAGCTCGATGGACACGTCGAACAGCGAGTGGATGTCATAGCGCGAGAGCACCAGCGCCAGGCCCATGCCGGCCAGGCCGACGACCACGGTCATGATCTCGGCGAAGCGCACGCTGCCGCGTTCGGTCGGGTTCTTCGCCAGCTTGTCGTAGAAGTCCACCGACAGCAGCGTGGCCACGCTGTTGATGATGCTCGACAGCGTGGACATGGCCGCGGCGAAGATGCCAGCGATGATCAGGCCGGTGACGCCCGGCGGCAGCTCGGCGGCGATGAACAGCGGGAACGTCGCGTCGATCGGCAGCAGCGGGTCCAGCCGCCCCGGGTTGTGCTTGTAGTACATCCACAGCGCGGTGCCGATGCTGTAGAAGATGAAGCCGCCGGGGATCATGATCGCGGCGAAGATCCAGATCGAGCGCCCGGCCTCCTTGTCCGACTTGGTCGCCAGCGTGCGCTGCATCAGCACCTGGTCCTTGGGGAAGGTCAGCACCACGTCGAACACCACCAGGAAGATGAAGCCCCACACCGTGGCCTTGGTCAGGTCGAAGCTGAAGTCCAGCAGCTTGGTCTTGTGCTCGGCCATCGCCGCTTCGCGGATGCCGTCGAAGTCGGCGCCCAGGGTCCACACGATGAAGCCGATGGCGAAGATCGCCCCGCCCATCTTCACGAACACCTGCACGAAGTCGGTCCAGACCACCGCGCGCATGCCGCCCATCACCGTGTAGATGATGGTGAAGATGCCCATGATCAGGATGCTCCAGACCACGTCGATGCCGGTGATGGTGGCGATCGCCAGCGCCGGCAGGAACAGGATCACGCTCAGCCGGCTGCCGACCTGCATGGCGATGGCCAGGGCGCTGGCGAGCATGCGGATGGCCGGGTGGAAGCGGGTCTCCAGGTAGGAGAACACGCTCATCAGGTCCAGCCGCCGCAGCAGCGGCACGATCCACACCGCCACGAACATCAGCCCCAGCACCGCCACCAGGTTGTTGGTCAGGTACTGCCAGTTGGTCTCGTAGGCCTTGGCCGGGATGGCGATGAAGCTGATCGAGCTGGTGTTGGTGGCGTACAGGCTGATGCCGGCGGCCCAGAACGGGATGCTGCGGCCGCCGACGAAGAACTCCGATTCCGACGCGGTCTGGTCCTTCAGGTAGAAGTACACGCCGATGCCGATCATGCCGGCCAGGTAGATGACGATCACGCTCCAGTCCAGCCAGCCCAGCAGGTGCTTGCCGCCCTGTACCTCGGCGTAGTGCACGCCGCCGTCGGCGCCGGTCCAGGCCAGGCCGTTGCCGCGCGCGGCGATCTGTACCGGCGGCGGCGCCTCGGCCGCGTCGAGCGTGGCCCAGGCGCTGGTGATGGTGTGGAAGGTGCGCAGGCTGATGTCGCCGGCCTCGCGCACCAGCATCAGCAGGTGCGCCTGGCCCAGCGCGCGCAGCGAGCCGGGCAGGATGTGCCCGCCCGGTGCCGGCGCTTGCTGCCAGCCCCTGTCCGCGGTCCAGCGCCACAGCGCATCGCCGGTGGCGTCGCCGATGACCGCGTACAGGCCGCCCTTCTGGCCCTGCAGCGCCACCAGCCGCCCGGCGCCCGGCCAGGCCGGCTGTGCCTGCCAGCTGCCGCCCTCGGCCGCCAGCGCGTGCCGGTACAGGTGCATCGCGCCGTCGGCGCCGGTGCCGGCCACGTACAGCACGTCGCCGAGCGCGGTCGCCTGGGCCTGGCCCAGCGGCGCCGGCAGCGCCAGGGTGCGCCCGGTTGCCAGGGTGCCACCCTGCAGGCGCACGCCCTGCAGGCGGTCGCTGCGGTCGCCGCTGCCACCGCGCAGCAGCCAGGTCTGGCCGCCGGCGGCGACCGCCATGCGGATGTCGTCCGTGGCCGCGGCCGGCGCCAGCGCCAGCGGCTGCCAGGCCTTGCCGTCGGCGGACAGCGCCCAGGCCCTGTCGGCGGACAGGGCGACGTCGCGGCCGTCGATCACCAGCAGGCGCGGTTCGACCGCATCGGCCGGCAGCGGCGCCAGGGTGCCGGACGTCACCGTGGTCAGGTTGTCCGCCGCGGCGGTGCCGCCCAGCGCCAGCAGTGCCGTCGCCGTGAGCAGGCGCAACCCGCGCAGCAGGCGTCGGGGCAGGGAATGGACGGGCGCTACTGCGGGTATCGGCATCGATGTGGCTCGGCAGGGCAGGGGGTCAGGACGCGGCGTGGGCGCGGCCGGCGGTGGCCAGCAGCGCTTCGGCGCGGCGCAGGAAAGGCAGGTCGATCATGCGTCCCTCGAACAGGAACGCGCCGCGGCCCTGGGCGCTGGCGGCCGCGGCGGCGGCGACGATGCGGCCGGCTTCGGCGAGCGCCGCGTCGGACACGCCGAACACCGCGTTGGCCAGGCCCACCTGGCGCGGGTGGATGCAGCTTTTGCCGATGAAGCCGAGGTCGCGGGCCAGCCGCGCCTCGGCACGGAACCCGTCCTCGTCGGCGACATCGGGGAACGCGCCATCGCAGGCGAACACCCCGGCCTCGGCCGCCGCCATGCGCAGCGCGAACAGGGTGGCGTGGACGTTGTCCGTGGTGCGGGCGACGCCGTTGGGCGCGAACAGGTCGCCGAGGCCCAGCTGCAGCCCGGCCACGCGTGGATGCGCGGCGGCCAGCTCGGCGGCCAGGCGCAGGCCGCGCGGCGTCTCGATGTTGAGCAGCAGGCCGATCGGCCGCGCAACGCCGTTGCCGGCCTCGGCGCGTTCCAGCACCGCGACTGCCTGGTGCACCTGCGCCACCGATTCGACCTTGGGCAGGTTGAGCAGCCACACCGAGGGCAACGCCACCGCGGCCAGGTCGGCGGCGAAATGGGCGGTGTCGGTGCCGTTGCAGCGTACGATCAGCAGCCGCCCGCTGGCGGCGACGTCCGCGCGGCGCAGGAACCCGCCGACCTGTACCCGGGCGGCGGCCTTGCCGGCCTCCGGCACCGAATCCTCCAGGTCGAATGACAGGACATCGGCCGCGCCGGCCAGCGCCTTGTCGAACAGTTCCGGGCGTGCGCCGGGCACGAACAGCTTGCTACGCATGGTTTCCCCTCATCCTGCGGGGCAGTCTGCGCGATTCGGAACGCTGAAAAAGTGTATTCCCCGACATTCATGCAATAGCGTTTGTTTGCAGTGCCGGCGCCGCCGCCGGCCCGGTGCGCGGCGCCAGGCCGTAGAATCGCGCCATGAAAATCGCCTCGTGGAACGTCAATTCGCTCAATGTCCGCCTGCCGCACCTGGAACAGTGGCTGGCCGGCTTCGCCCCGGACGTGGTCGGCATCCAGGAAACCAAGCTGGAGGATCACAGGTTCCCGGACACGCGGCTGCTGGAACTGGGCTACCGCAACGTGTTCGCCGGGCAGAAGACCTACAACGGCGTGGCGCTGCTGGCGCGCGACCCGATCGAGGACGTGCAGGTCGGCATCCCCGGCTTCGACGACGAGCAGAAACGGGCGATCGCCGGCACCGTCAATGGCGTGCGCGTGGTCAACCTCTATGTGGTGAACGGGCAGGACGTGGGCACCGACAAGTACGCCTACAAGCTGCGCTGGCTGGAGGCGGTGCACGGCTGGATCGCCGACGAGCTGCGGAAGTACCCGAAGCTGGTGGTGCTGGGCGACTTCAACATCGCCCCCGACGACCGCGACGTGCACGACCCGGCGGTCTGGAACGGCGACCACATCCTGACGTCGACCGCCGAGCGTGGCGCGCTGAACAAGCTGCTGCAGCTGGGCCTGCACGACGGTTTCCGGCTGCACAACGACGCCGCCGGGGTGTTCAGCTGGTGGGATTACCGCGCCGCCGGCTTCCGCCGCGACCTGGGCCTGCGTATCGACCTGACCCTGGTGTCCGAGGCGCTGCGGCCCAAGGCGGTGGCCGCCGGCATCGACCGCGAGCCGCGTACCTGGGACCGCCCCAGCGACCATGCGCCGGCCTGGGTGGTGGTTGAGGAGTGAGAGAAAAGAAGGAGTGAGAAGTGAGAGAAAGGCAGGGGCGCGCCCGCTTTTTCCCACTCCTCACTCCTCTTCACTCACTCCTTGGTTCTACCGGATGCTCTTGCGCGTGAACAGGTTGACGATGGCCAGCAGGATCACCGCGCCCACCAGTGACAACAGGAACGAACGCAGGGTGATGGCGCCGTTGATGCTGCCGCCGCTGAACAGGAAGCCGGCGATCATTGCGCCGATGATGCCCACCACGATGTTCAGGATGATGCCCTGCTGCGCGTCGCGGCGCATGATGAGGCTGGCCAGCCAGCCGACTACGCCGCCCACGATCAACCAGATGATGATGCCCATGCCGATGTCTCCTTTCGTGTGTGCACCCGGAGCGGTGCGACCGGTGCAGTCAAGACGATCGGGCGTGAAGCGCTTGTGGACCGCGGCGTGGCGTTGATGCAAACGCTTCAGGCCTGGCGCTTCGGGCAGGTCAGGGTATGGCAGCTGCCGCACCAGCCCGGCGCGCGTGGCGAGCCGCAGGCGCGCGAACTGCTGGCGGCCGAACTCGGCACCACACCGCAGGCGCTGCCGCTGACCCGCGACGAGCGCGGGCGGCCCTGGCTGATCGGCGAACTGGCCCATTACGGCACCGGCTGGAGCCACAGCGGCGGCCACCTGCTGGTGGCGCTGGGCGAACACGCCCGGCTCGGCGTGGACCTGGAACAGCAGCGCCCGCGCCGGCAGATGCGTCAGGTGATCGCGCGCTTCTTCCATCCCGACGAGATCGCCTGGCTGGACGGCCTGGACGATGCCGCCCGCGAACACTGGTTCTTCCGCGTGTGGTGCGCCAAGGAAGCGCTGCTCAAGGCGCATGGACACGGCCTGTCCTTCGGCCTGCACCGGTTGTGCTTCGCTCCCGGCGCGGACGGTGCGCTGCGCCTGGCCTGGTGCGACCCCGGGCTTGGCGAAGCCGCGCGCTGGCACCTGCACGAATGGCAGGCCACGCCGGACTTCCGCGCCGCGCTGGCCTGGTACCCGTTCTGAGGAGTGAGCGAAGAGGAGTGAGAAGTGAGTAAAAGCCAAGCGCTCCCGCTTCTTCTCACTCCTCACTCCTCTTCACTCACTCCTGCCCTTTGCGATAATCCGGCCATGAACGACACTTCCCTCCCGCCCGGCGTGGCCGACGAACTGCAGCGCGGCCTGCAGGCCATGGGCCTGGACGCCGCGCTGGCGCCGCCGCTGCTGGCCTACCTGGCGCTGCTGGTGCGCTGGAACCGCACCTACAACCTCACCGCCATCCGCGACCCGCACGAGATGGTCACCCGCCACCTGCTCGATTCGCTGGCGATGGTGCCGCACGTCGAATCCGGCACCCTGGCCGACCTCGGCACCGGCCCGGGGCTGCCCGGCATCCCGCTGGCCATCGCCCGCCCGCAGCTGCAGGTGACGCTGGTGGAGAGCAACGGCAAGAAGGCGCGCTTCCTGCGCGAAGCGGTGCGCCAGCTCGGCCTGGGCAACGCCCGCGTCGCCGAATCCCGCGCCGAAGCGCTGGACGAGCCGGCCGCCTACGACAACCTCACCGCGCGCGCCATGGACACCCTGGCCGGCATCGTCGCGGTCGGCGGCCACCTGCTGCGCCCCGGCGGCCACCTGCTGGCGATGAAGGGCGTATACCCGCACGAGGAAATCGCCGCGCTGCCGGCCGACTGGCACGTGCTCGAGGTGCGCCCGCTGCCGGTGCCGGGGCTGGTCGGCGAGCGCCACCTGGTGGTGTGCAGCCGCACCTAGGTTCCGCTCCCCGCCGGACCAATGGGGCGGGCGCGGCTGGCGAGGCATTCCGCACGGCGCCTGACGCCCTGCGGGCCGCCCCGCCCGGGGCCGGGAGGCGCACGGCCACATGCGGCAAGGCCCGGATTTCCCCGATCCGGCCCCCAGCCCGCATAATGGCCAGTCCCAACCTTCCAGCCCATGAGGCCCATCCGCATGGCTCGCATCATCGCCATCGCCAACCAGAAAGGCGGCGTCGGCAAGACCACCACCGCCGTGAACCTGGCCGCCGCCCTTGCCGCAGCGCCCCGGCGCGTGCTGCTGGTCGACCTGGATTCGCAGGGCAACGCGACCATGGGCAGCGGCGTGGACAAGCGCGAGGTCGCGGCATCGACCTGCGACCTGCTGCTGGGCGAGAGCGCCGCGGCCGATATCCGGGTGAAGGCGCCGGAGGGCTACGACCTGCTGCCGGGCAACATCGACCTGACCGCGGCCGAGATCCAGCTGATGGAGCAGGAAGGCCGCGAACAGCGGCTCAAGCGCGCGCTGGCGCCGATCCGCGGCGAGTACGACTTCATCCTGATCGACTGCCCGCCGGCACTGTCGCTGCTGACCCTCAACGCGCTGGCCGCCGCCGACTCGGTGCTGGTGCCGATGCAGTGCGAGTACTACGCGCTGGAAGGCCTGAGCGCGCTGGTGGAGACGATCGAGGCGCTGCGTGCCAACCTGAACCCGGCGCTGGAAATCGAAGGCGTGCTGCGCACCATGTTCGACGTGCGCAACAACCTGGCCAACGCGGTCTCGGCCGAGTTGACCGAGCATTTCGGCGACCGCGTGTTCCGCACCATCGTGCCGCGCAACGTGCGCCTGGCCGAGGCGCCGAGCCACGGCCAGAGCATCGTCGGCTACGACCGCACCTCGCGCGGCGGCGTGGCCTACCTCGGCCTGGCGGGCGAACTGATCCGCCGCACCGATGAACGCAACAGGGCCGTCAGGGCCATGGAGGCTGTCTGATGAGCGCTGCGAAGAAACGTGGACTGGGCCGTGGCCTCGATGCGCTGCTGGGCCCCAAGGGCGCGGTGACCCCGGTGTCGGTGGCGGCGGTGGCCGAGCCGCAGCCGGGCGAGGTGCTGCGCAAGCTGCAGATCGACCTGCTGCAGCCGGGCAAGTACCAGCCGCGCCGCGAGATGGACGAGGCCAAGCTGTCCGAGCTGTCCGAGTCGATCAAGGCCCAGGGCGTGATCCAGCCGATCCTGGTGCGCCAGGTCGAGGGCGGCAGGTACGAGATCGTCGCCGGCGAACGCCGCTGGCGCGCCTCGCGCCTGGCCGGGCTGGACGAAGTGCCGGTGGTGGTGCGCGAACTGGAAGACCGCACCGTCATCGCCATGGCGCTGATCGAGAACATCCAGCGCGAGGACCTCAACCCGCTGGAAGAAGCCGAGGCGCTGCAGCGGCTGATCTCCGAGTTCTCGCTGACCCACGCCGAAGCCGCGCAGGCGGTGGGCCGCTCGCGCGCCTCGGTGTCCAACCTGCTGCGCCTGATCGACCTGCCCGCCGGCGTGCGCGTGCTGCTGGAAAGCCGCCGCCTGGAAATGGGCCACGCCCGCGCGCTGCTGACGCTGGCGCCGGAGCTGGCGACCAAGCTGGCGCAGGACGCCGCCGACGAAGGCTGGTCGGTGCGCGAGGTCGAGCACCGCGCCCAGCAGTTCGCCGCCGGCAAGGTGCCCGGGGCGCGCAAGGCCAGGCCGGCGCCGAGCGCGCCGCAGGCCGACATCGCCTCGCTGGAGACCGAGCTGTCCGAATCGCTGGGCACCAGGGTCGCCATCAACCACGGCCGCGGCGGCAAGGGCAAGCTGGTCATCCACTACACCGACCTGGACACGCTCGACGGCGTGCTGGAGAGGCTGCGTACCCGTCAGCACGGCTGACGTTCCCTCCCACCCCCGAGGTGCATGCAAGGCAATGAACCCCACCAAGGTCGACCGCAATCACCTGTTGCGTCTGACCGACCTGCCGAATGTCGGGCCGGCCTGTGAAAAGGATCTCCGTCTGATCGGGATCCGGGTTCCCGCGCACCTGCGCGGGCGTGATCCCTATGACATGTACGCGCAGCTGTGCCTGAAGACCGGCGTGGTGCACGACCCCTGCGTGATCGACGTGTTCCTGTCGGTCGTGCGCTTCATGGAGGGCGGCGATCCGCAGCCGTGGTGGGCCTTCAGCCGCGAGCGCAAGGCCGCCCTGGCGCGGGACCCGCTGACGCTGTGAGCGGGCGTCCCGGTCCACGCCGGGAGGCGCGGCGGCGATAATGGCCGGCATCCACCCACCGCCGCCCCGCGGGGCCGGGTGTGCAGCGGCGGCCCAGGCGCCGCACGCCGCATGCCGCGCAACCGCTGCCGGCCGGTGGTGGTGCCGGCGCCGATGCCGCTTCCCCGTGGAGCGGCGCTTGACCCAGTTTTTTTCCGGACCAGACAGATGACCGTTCTCGTCACCGGCGCCGCCGGCTTCATCGGCGCCTACACCTGCCAGGCCTTGGCCGCGCGCGGCGCGCGCGTGGTCGGGCTGGACAACTACAACGACTACTACGACCCGCAGCTCAAGCGCGACCGCGTCGCCGCGCTGTGCCCGCAGGTCGACATCCGCGCGCTGGACCTGACCGACCGCGACGGCCTGGCCGCGCTGTTCGACGAGATCCGCCCGTCGCGGGTCATCCACCTGGCCGCGCAGGCCGGCGTGCGCTACTCGCTGCAGAACCCGCATGCCTACGTCGACAGCAACCTGGCCGGCTTCGTCAACATGCTCGAGCTGTGCCGCCACCGCGACGTGCAGCACCTGGTCTATGCATCCAGCAG
This sequence comes from Stenotrophomonas sp. Y6, assembly GCF_022436665.1. NCBI lineage: Bacteria > Pseudomonadati > Pseudomonadota > Gammaproteobacteria > Lysobacterales > Lysobacteraceae > Stenotrophomonas > Stenotrophomonas sp. Y6. The sequence goes on along the minus strand of NZ_JAKUKB010000007.1, from coordinate 10,291 downwards.
CTCGGTGTACGGCGATTCGGCCACGCCGCCGTTCTCCGAGGACCAGCGCGTGGACCGGCCGCGCTCGCTGTACGCGGCGACCAAGGCCGCCAACGAGCTGATGGCATACACCTACGCGCAGCTGTATGGCCTGCGCGCCACCGGCCTGCGCTTCTTCACCGTGTACGGCCCGTGGGGCCGGCCGGACATGGCGCCGCTGCTGTTCTCGCGCGCGGTGCTGGCCGGGCGGCCGATCGAGGTGTTCAACGAAGGCCGCATGCGCCGCGACTTCACGCATGTTTCCGACATCGTCGCCGGTATCCTCGGTGCACTCGACCACCCTTCGGAGGACGGCGTGCCGCACCGGGTATTCAACCTCGGCAACCACACCCCGGTGGAGCTGGAACGCTTCATCGAGGTGATCGCCAGCGCCGCCGGGCGCCCGGCGCTGAAGGTCTACAAGCCGATGCAGCCGGGCGACATGGTCGAGACCATGGCCGACACCGCGCGCGCCCGCGCCGCCTTCGGCTTCGACCCGGCCACCCCGATCGAGGCCGGACTGCCGCGGGTGGTGGCCTGGTGCCGCGACTACTTCGGCGCCGCCGCCTGACCCCTCTTCCAGCCAGCCGCGTACCCGAAAATGCGCGGTCTTTCCTCTTACTGCACGAACGGATCCCGCGATGAGCCAACCCGCACTTTCGGTGGTCGTCCCCGTCTTCAACGAACGCGACAACGTCGCCCCGCTGGTTGCCGAGATCACCGCCGCGCTGCGCGGCCGGGTCGATTTCGAGATCGTCTACGTCGATGACGACTCCAAGGACGACACCCTGCAGGTACTGCGCGCGCTCAAGGCCGCCACCCCGGAGCTGCGGGTGCTGCACCACGTCAGCCAGAGCGGGCAGAGCACCGCCGTGCGCACCGGGGTCAAGGCCGCGCGCGGGCCGTGGATCGCCACCCTCGATGGCGACGGCCAGAACGACCCGGCCGACATCCCGAAACTGCTGGCCGCGCGCGACGCCGCCGCGCCCGCGGTGAAGCTGTTCGCCGGCTGGCGGGTCAACCGCCAGGACTCCGGCTCCAAGCGCTGGGCCAGCCGCTGGGCCAACCGCATCCGCGCGCGCATGCTGCGCGACGACACGCCCGATACCGGCTGCGGCATCAAGCTGTTCGAGCGCGCGGCGTTCCTCGACCTGCCGTACTTCGACCACATGCACCGCTACCTGCCGGCGCTGATGCAGCGTGCCGGCTGGCAGACCGTGAGCGTGCCGGTCAACCACCGCCACCGCACCGCCGGGGTGTCCAAGTACAACAACCTCGGCCGTGCCCTGGTCGGCATCCGCGACCTGCGCGGCGTGGCCTGGCTGATCGTGCGCAGCAGGCGCACCGCGGTCGAGGAGGTCTGAGCATGGATTTCATGAGCCAGCCGCTGCCGTGGCTGGAGTGGACCGGCGTGCACATGTCGCCGTGGAAGCTGATCGGCCTGACCGGCACCCTGATGTTCGGCGGCCGCTGGCTGGTGCAGTTCATCGCCAGCAAGCGCGAGGGCAAGCCGGTGATCCCGCGCCTGTTCTGGTACATGAGCATCCTCGGCAGCCTGATGACGCTGAGCTACTTCATCTTCGGCAAGAACGACGCGGTGGGCATCCTCGGCAACCTGTTCCCCACGTTCACCGCGCTCTACAGCCTGTACCTGGACATCCGCCACCGCGGCTGGAAGCGGGACAGGGCCGGGCACTGAGCCACCGGCGGCAGCCGGCGCCGCGCGGCCGCGCCGATCCGGCCCACGTCCCGGCACGGCGCGTGCGGGCAGGACTTTCGAACCATGCACGGCCGCGCCGCCGGTGACATGATCGGGCTCTGTTTCCCGAAGAGCCCGCCGTTCGTGAAAACCACCCTGTCCGCCGCCCTGCTGCTCGCCCTTGCCCTGCCGGGCGCCATCGTCCACGCCGCCCCCGCCAGGACGTCCGCCCCCGCGGCGCTGGCCGTGCAGGATGCCGATGCGCAGTTCAAGGCGATCTACACCAAGGAATGGGCCTGGCGCCAGGCCGGTGGCGGCGAGGCCAGCGAGGACGCGGACGGCCCGGCCAACGCCACCCGCCTGCCGGACGTCGGCGCCGAGGCGCAGGCCGCGCGCCTGAAGGTATGGGACGACGTGCTGCAGCAGCTCAAGGCGATCGACCCGGCCACGCTCTCGGCCGAGAACCAGGTCAACTACGCCATCTACAGGTACCAGGTCGAGAACCTGGCCGACGCGGTGCGCCTGCGCACCTACGAGATGCCGTTCAACTCCGATTCCTCGTTCTGGTCGAACCTGGGATTCATGGCCCGGCGCGAGATGAAGACCGCGCAGGACTACCGCAACTACATCGCGCGGCTGAACGACGTGCCGCGCTATTTCGACCAGCAGACCGCCAACATGCGCGCCGGCCTGGAGCGTGGTTTCAGCGTGCCACGCGCGGTGCTCGACGGCCGCGATGTCTCGATCTCGACCGTGGCCGGGCTCAAGGACCCCACCGAATCGCCGCTGTACGCGCCGTTCCGCAGGCTGCCGGCCGGCATCCCGGCCGATGAGCAGCAGAAACTGCGCGAGGAAGCGCAGCAGGCGATCGCCGGCAGCGTGGTCCCGGCGTTCGGCAAGCTGCTGGCGTTCTTCCGCGAGGAATACGTGCCGCAGGCGCGCACAACCCTGGCCGCGGAAAAGATGCCCGGCGGCAAGGCGTTCTACCGCCAGCAGATCCGCGAATACACCACCCTGGACATGAGCCCGCAGCAGATCCACGCGCTGGGCCTGAGCGAGGTCAACCGCATCCAGCAGGAGATGAACGCCATCATCGACAAGGTGGGATTCAAGGGAAAGAGCGAGCAGACCCGCTTCGCCGATTTCCTCGAGTTCCTGCGCACCGATCCGCAGTTCTATGCCAAGACGCCGGAAGAGCTGCTGTGGCGCGCGGCCTGGATCTCCAAGCGCGTGGACAGCGTGATCGGCAAGTTCATGACCCTGCCGCGGGCGCGCTTCACCATCGTGCCGGTGCCGCCGGACATCGCCCCGTTCTGGACCGCCGGCCGCGGCGGCATGGGCACCTACTGGGTCAACACCTACAACCTGCCGGCGCGCCCGCTGTACAACCTGCCGGCGCTGACCCTGCATGAGTCCGACCCGGGCCATGCGCTGCAGGGCGCACTGGCCGCCGAGCAGGGCGAGCAGCCGGATTTCCGCCGCGGCGCCTACATCTCCGCCTACGGCGAGGGCTGGGGCCTGTACAGCGAGAAGCTCGGCATCGAGATGGGCATCTACGAAACCCCGTACGAGGATTTCGGGCGCCTGACCTACGAGATGTGGCGCGCCTGCCGCCTGGTGATCGACACCGGCGTGCACCACTACGGCTGGAGCCGCGAGCGTGCCATCGCCTACCTGCGCGACCACACCGCGCTGAGCGAGCACGAGGTGACCACCGAGGTCGACCGCTACATCTCCTGGCCGGCGCAGGCGCTGAGCTACAAGCTGGGCGAAATCACCATCGTCAAGCTGCGAGCGCAGGCCGAGAAGGAGCTGGGCGACAAGTTCGACGTCAAGTCGTTCCATGACGCCATCCTCAGGCAGGGCTCGGTGCCGCTGCCGGTGCTGGAGCGGCAGATCAAGGCCTACATCGAGGAGCGCAAGAAGGCCTGACCGCCCCGCTCGGTGCGTCCGCCGGCCCGCAGCGCGTCGTGCCGGGGTGTGCCCGGGCATGCGGCCCGCCGCTGGCGGCACCATCCCGGGCCGTGCGCCGGCCGCTGCCAGTGCCAGTGGCCGGCGGCCACGCACGGCGTCCGCGCGTCGCACGCCCTCGTCCACGGCAACCGACGCCAGCCGCCTGCGCTACTACACGCCTGGCAATGCGCATGAACGCGTGGATCGCCGCGAGGAACGTGCGCGGATCGGCGGCGCGCGTGGCGCTCGCGCGACGGCGCGGGTTGCTACAACGGGCCGATGGCCGTGGTGCCAGCGCACCGCCGCGCGATCGTGCGCCACTGCCACGCGCGTGTTCCCCCGCGAAGATGGCCGGCAGCCGGGCGCAGGGTTCGTCCGCTGGAGCCGCAGCGCCATTGGCGCACGCGTCCGCTCCCTGGGGTCGCGCCGTTGCCGCGGAGGCTCGTGGGCGCATGCCCGCCGGGGGCGCGGTGGCCGCGCTGCCGGCAACCGCGATGGCACCGCCCAGCGGCTGTGCGCCCCGCACGGCTGTGGGCGCGGTCGGCAGGCCGCGTGCCTGAATGCAAAGGCACCGTGCGATTGTGTAACGCGGCAGGCCGCCGCTACCCTGCCGCGCATGATCGCGTTCCTGCGCCGCCGTCCGCCGTCGCTGCTGCTCCGCCTGCTGGTGCTGGCGGTGATCGCGCTCGGCACCGCCGGCGGCGCGCTGGCGTCCGCACTGGGCGAACTGCACGCCCTGAGCCACGCCGATCATCCGTCGGCCACGCACGATCCGGTGCTGGAAGCCGATACCGGCCATGACGACGCCGACGACAGTGCCCGCCTGCTGCACGCCCTGGTGCATTGCGGCCACTGCCATGGCCACGGCGGCGTGCTGCCGTTCGCGTCGGTGGCCTGGGACGTGCCCATGCCGCCGGCGGCGACGGGCGCCACCGCGCACGACACCCACTGGCGCCCGGCGCCCACCGAAAGCCTGCTGCGCCCTCCGATTCGGGCCTGATCCACGTCCGCCGCGCGGACGTCCCGATCCCTTCCCGAAAACCGGAGATTCCCCATGTGGAAACGCCTGGCCGCGCTTGCGGCCCTGGCGATCGCACCGTGCGCCATCGCGCAGGTGCCGTCGCCGCCTGAACCCTTGACCCTGGACGCGGCGATCAGCCGCGTCGCCCGCACCCATCCCGACCTGCGCCTGCCCGTCCTGCAGCGTGCCGCCGCCGAGGCCCGCTACGAGGGCGCCGGCTTCAAGCCACCGCTGGCGTTCGGGGTCGATATCGAGAACGCCCTGGGCACCGGCGCCAGCCGCGGCTTCGACGCCAGCGAGGTCACCGTCTCGCTGGCCGGCGTGCTCGAACGCGGCGGCAAGCTCGACGCCCGCCGCGCCTTGGCGCAGGCCAACATCGACACCCTCGCGCCGCAGCGCGAGATCACCCGCCTGGACCTGATGGCCGAGGTGGCGCGCCGCTACCTGGCCATCACCGCCGCACGCGGCCAGCGCCGGATCGCGCTGGACGACATCGAGCAGCGTCGCCGCGCGGTCGCCGCCGCGCGAGTGCGGCTGCAGGCCGGCGCCTCGCCCGCCTCCACGCTGATGACCGCGCAGGCGGCATTGGCCCAGGCCGAACTGGACCGCGACCGTGCCGTGCAGGCCGAGCGCGCGGCACGGCTGGCGCTGGCGGCGCTGTGGAACGCGCGCGAAGCCGACTTCACCGAGGTCAGCGGCGAGCCACTGCAGCTGCCGGCGCTGGAGGACTTCCAGCAACTGGCGGCGCTGCTGTCCGATACCCCGGAGCTGGCGCTCATCGCCGGCGAGGCGCGGGTGCGCGAGGCCCAGCTGCAGCTGGCGCGCAGTGAGCTGCGCGGCAACCTGTCCTGGCAACTGGGCATGCGCAACAACCGCGACAGTGGCGACACCGCCCTGGTCGGCGGCTTCAGCCTGCCGCTGGGCAATGCCCGCCGCGCCGGGCCGGAGATCCGCGCTGCCGAGGCCGAGCTGGCGATGAGCGCAGTGCAGCGCGAATCGCGTGCGCTGCAGCTGTACTCGACGCTGGCCGAGGCCCATGGCCGTTACGCCACCGCGCGGCTGGAAGTGGCGCGCCTGGACAGCGACGTGCTGCCGCAGCTGCAGCGTGCCGAGAAGGCCGCCGAGAGCGCCTGGCGCGCCGGTGCCATCAGCTACCTGGAATGGGCGCAGCTGCAGGCCATGCGCATCGAGGCGCGGCAACGCCAGCTCGATGCCGCGCTCGCCGCGCAGACCGCCCTGATCGAAATCCAGCGCCTGACCGGGCAGCCCCTGGTCGCCACCGCTTCCGAAGGAAACACGCCATGAAGGCTTCGCTGACTGCTTTCCCGATGTTCCGCCTGGCCGCGCTGGGCCTGCTGCTGGCCGCGCTCACCGCCTGCGGCGGCGACCCCGCCGCCACCGCCAAAGATGCCGCCGCGGACGACCACGGCCATGCCGGCGACGAGGGCGGAAACCACGCCGACGAGGACACTGCGCCCGAACAGACCACCATCCCCGCCGCGCGCGCCAAAGCCGCGGGCATCGTCAGCACCGCCGTCGGCCCGGGCACCATCGCCGACGAACACGACGTGCAGGGTCTGCTGGCGCCGATCGACGGGCGCATGGCCCAGGTCACCGCGCGCTTTCCCGGCCCGATCCGCGCGCTGCGCGCCAACGTCGGCGACCGCGTGCGCGCCGGCCAGGCGCTGGCCAGCATCGACAGCAACCTGAGCCTGACCACCTATGGCGTCAGCGCACCGATCTCCGGCGTGGTGCTGTCGCGCCAGGCGCAGGTCGGCGGGGTCGCCGCCGAAGGCCAGCTGCTGTTCGAGATCGGCGATCTCTCGCAGCTGTGGGTGGACCTGCACATCTTCGGCGCCGATACCCAGCACATCACCGCCGGGGTGCCGGTCACCGTCACCCGCATGACCGATGGCGTCAGCCAGTCCACCACGCTCGAGCGCGTGTTGCCGGGCACCGCCACCGCCAGCCAGAGCACGGTGGCCCGCGCCACCGTGGACAACGCCGACGGCCTGTGGCGGCCGGGCGCGGCGGTGCGCGCGCGCATCGTCGTGGCCAGCACCCCGGCCGACATCGTGGTGCCGCTGACCGCGCTGCAGAGCATGGACGGCCGCGACGTGGTGTTCGTGCGCAACGGCGACACCTACCAGGCGCGGCCGGTCACCCTCGGCGCGCGCGACGCGCGCCAGGTGGCGGTCAGCGCCGGGCTGCGCGCCGGCGAAGAGGTGGTGGTCGAACAGAGCTACACGGTGAAGGCCGACATCGGCAAGGCGGGGGCGGGCCATGAGCACTGACTTCGCGCCGCGCCGCGGCCTGCTCGAACGCATCATCGGCGCGGCCATCGCCCATCGCTGGCTGATGCTGCTGCTCACCGGCGTGCTGGTGCTGCTCGGTGCCTGGAGCTTCAGCCGGCTGCCGATCGACGCCACCCCGGACATCACCAACGTGCAGGTGCAGATCAACACCTCCGCACCGGGCTACTCGCCGCTGGAAACCGAACAGCGCATCACCTTCCCGGTGGAGACGGTGCTGGCCGGGCTGCCGAAGATGGAGAGCGTGCGCTCGCTGTCGCGTTACGGGCTGTCGCAGGTGACGGTGGTGTTCGAGGACGGCACCGACATCTACTTCGCCCGCCAGCAGGTGGCCGAACGCCTGCAGCAGGCGCGCTCGCAGATCCCCGACGGGCTGGACCCGCAGCTCGGGCCGATCGCCACCGGCCTGGGCGAGATCTTCATGTACACCATCGATGCCGACCCCGACGCGCGCAAGGCCGATGGCAGCCCCTACACCGCCACCGACCTGCGCACCCTGCAGGACTGGGTGATCCGGCCGCAGCTGCGCAACGTGCCCGGGGTCACCGAGGTCAACACCATCGGTGGGTTCCAGCGCCAGGTGCACATCACCCCGGACCCGGCGAAGCTGCGCGCGCTGGGCTTCACCCTGGAAGACGTCGCCGCCGCGGTCGAGGCCAACAACCAGAACGTGGGCGCCGGCTACATCGAGCGCAACGGCCAGCAGTTCCTGGTGCGCGTGCCCGGCCAGGTCGCCGACCTGGAGCAGATCGGCAACATCGTGCTCGATCGCCGCGAAGGCGTGCCGATCCACGTGCACGACGTGGCCACGGTCGCCGACGGCCCGGAGCTGCGCAGCGGCGCGGCCACCCAGAACGGCCACGAAGTGGTGATGGGCACGGTGGTGATGCTGATCGGCGCCAACAGCCGCGAGGTGGCGCAGGCCGCCGCGGCCCGGCTGCAGCAGGCGCAGCGCAGCCTGCCCGCGGGCGTCACCGTCACCGCCAGCTACGACCGCACCGCGCTGGTGGACCGCACCATCCAGACCGTGGCGAAGAACCTGCTGGAAGGCGCGTTGCTGGTGATCGTGGTGCTGTTCCTGCTGCTGGGCAATTTCCGCGCGGCACTGATCACCGCCACGGTGATCCCGCTGGCGATGCTGTTCACCCTCACCGGCATGGCCCGCGGCGGCGTGTCGGCCAACCTGATGAGCCTGGGTGCGCTGGACTTCGGCCTGATCGTGGACGGCGCGGTGATCATCATCGAGAACTGCCTGCGCCGCTTCGGTGAGCGCACCCATGCACTGGGCCGGGCGATGACCCGCGCCGAGCGCTTCGCCGAGACCGCCGCCGCCACCGCCGAGGTGATCCGCCCCAGCCTGTTCGGGCTGGGCATCATCACCGCGGTGTACCTGCCGATCTTCGCCCTCACCGGGGTGGAAGGAAAAATGTTCCACCCGATGGCGATCACCGTGGTGCTGGCGCTGAGCGGGGCGATGCTGCTGTGCCTGACTTTCGTGCCGGCGGCGATCGCGCTGTTCCTCGGTGGCCGCGTGCAGGAGAAGGAGAACCGGCTGATGGCCTGGCTGCGCCGGCGCTACCAGCCGCTGCTGGACCTGGCCCTGCGCCGCGGGCGCTGGATGGTGGCCGGCGCGCTGCTGCTGGTGGTCGGCTGCGGCCTGCTGGCAACAAAGCTCGGTAGCGAGTTCGTGCCCAACCTGGACGAAGGTGACGTGGCGATGCATGCCATGCGCATCCCTGGCACCAGCCTGACCCAGTCGCTGCAGATGCAGCGCCAGATCGAGCTGCGGCTGCTGCAGTTCCCGGAAGTGGCCAAGGTGTTCTCCAAGATCGGCACGCCGGAAGTGGCCTCCGACCCGATGCCGCCGTCGGTCGCCGACACCTTCATCATGATGAAGCCACGCAGCCAGTGGCCGGACCCGCGCAAGCCGCGCGCAGGCCTGCTGGCCGAGCTGGAGGCGGCGGTGGAGGAGCTGCCGGGCAACAACTACGAGTTCACCCAGCCCATCCAGATGCGCATGAACGAGTTGATCTCCGGCGTGCGCGCCGACGTGGCGGTGATGCTCTACGGCGACGACCTGGACACGCTGGCGGAGGTGGGCCGGCGCATCGAAAAGGTGGTCGCCGGCGTGCCCGGCGCGGCCGACGTGCGGCTGGAGCAGACCAGCGGGCTGCCGCTGCTCACCGTCACCCCGGACCGGCAGAAACTGGCCGGCTATGGCCTCAACCCGGGCCAGGTGCAGTCCACCGTGGCCACCGCAGTCGGCGGGCAGGTGGCGGGGCAGCTGTTCGAGGGCGACCGCCGGTTCGACATCGTGGTGCGCCTGCCGGAGGAGCTGCGCCAGGATCCTGCGGCCCTGGCGGACCTGCCGGTGTCACTGGAAACCGCGCTGGCCAGCGGCAACGCCGATGAACTGAGCCGCAGCGGCGCCGCCGGCGTACTCACCGGCAACCCGCGTACGGTGCCGCTGCGCGAACTGGCACGCATCGACACCAGCGAAGGCCCGAACCAGATCAACCGCGACAACGGCAAACGCCGCATCGTGGTCACCGCCAACGTCCGCGACCGCGACCTGGGCAGTTTCGTCGGCGAGCTGCAGCAGGCCATCGACGCCGGGGTGAAGCTGCCGGCCGGCTACTGGGTCGACTACGGCGGCAGCTTCGAGCAGCTGATCTCGGCCAGCCAGCGGCTGGCGGTGGTGGTGCCGGCGACGCTGGTGCTGATCTTCGCGATGCTGTTCTGGGCGTTCGGCTCGGGCAAGGACGCGGCCATCGTGTTCAGCGGCGTGCCGCTGGCGCTTACCGGCGGCGTGCTGGCGCTGGCCCTGCGCGGCATCCCGCTGTCGATCTCGGCGGGCGTGGGCTTCATCGCGCTGTCCGGGGTGGCGGTGCTCAACGGGCTGGTGATGATCAGCTTCGTGCGCAGCCTGCGCGCACAGGGGAGGCCGCTGCTGGAAGCGGTGCGCGAAGGTGCGCTCGGCCGCCTGCGGCCGGTGTTGATGACCGCGCTGGTGGCGTCGCTGGGCTTCGTGCCGATGGCCTTCAACGTCGGCGCCGGCTCGGAGGTGCAGCGGCCGCTGGCCACGGTGGTGATCGGCGGCATCGTGTCCTCGACCCTGCTGACCCTGTTGCTGCTGCCGGTGCTGTACCGCTGGCTGCATCGCCGCGAAGCGTGAACCCAGCCCCGGGGCCCCCCCCCCCGCGGGGGGGGGGGGGGGGGGGGGGGGGGGGGGGGGGGCGGCGGGCGCGCCCGGGGGGGGGGGGGCCCCGGGCCGGGGGGGGGGGCGGC
>NZ_JAKUKB010000006.1:0-266533 GCF_022436665.1 Stenotrophomonas sp. Y6 | reverse complement strand
GTGGGGGTGGCGGGGGTTGACCCGGGGGGGGCCGGGCCGGGGCGCCCCCCCCCCCCCCGGCCCCCCCCCCGGGGGGGGGCCCGGGGACGTTGCGCTGGGGGGTGCGCTGCAAGCCGTGCCCGCCGGTGGGAAAATCGGCCCTGGCATCGTGTCTGGAACCGGAATGAGCGACTGTTGCGGCTGTGGCCGGACCCTGGAGGTCGGGCGCATGCAGGCACGCCAGCGGCGTGTGCTGGTGTGGGTGCTGGTGATCAACCTGCTGACCTTCGTGATGATGATGGCCGCGGCCTGGCACAGCGGTTCGGCGTCGCTGCTGTCCGGCAGCCTGGACAACCTGGGCGACGCGCTGACCTACGCGTTGAGCCTGGCGGTGGTGGGTGCCGGCCTCGCCGCCAAGGCGAGGGTCGCCCTGCTCAAGGCGACCTTCATCCTGGGCGCGGCCATCGCGGTGGCCGTGGGCATCGGCTGGAAGCTGGGCCATCCGCACCTGCCGTTGTTCGAGAGCATGGGCATCGCCGCGCTGCTGAACCTGGCCGCCAACCTGCTGTGCCTGCGCCTGTTGTGGCCCTATCGCCAGGGCGACATCAACCTGGCATCGGCCTGGGCATGCTCGTTGAATGACGCCTACGAAGGCGGCGCGGTGATCCTGGCCGCGCTGGCGGTGTGGGCGTTCGGTGCCGGCTGGCCGGACCTGCTGATCGCGGTGGCCTTGCTGCTGCTGTTCCTGCGCTCGGCCTGGAAGGTGGCGCGCACGGCCTGGCGTGAGCTGCGTGGCGCGCGGGCGCGCGCGTCCTGATTTGATCCGCACCTGCCGGGTTGGCTAGAGTCCGGCGGTATCTCCAGGGAGCGGACCCATGCGATCGCGCCAGCTTGTCGTGCCCTTGCTGTTGTCGCTGTGCGGCCCGGCCGCCGCGCAGGACAGCGGCATCTACATCGAGTTCCTGTGGTCCAGGACCCCGGCTGACGCGCTTGCCCGCCAGCAGACCCGGCAGTTCGTCATGACCGGCGATCACGCGCACCAGATCTGTGTGGCCGGCACTGCCGCGAGCGGCGATGCCGGCGGCCTGCAACTGGAGTTGCGCGATGCCGACGGCAAGCGGGTGTCCCTGCAGCGTCATGACGACTACCGCGGCAGCAAGCGCTGCTACCGGGCCGACCTGGGCAGCGGTGGCCGGCCGGGAGACTGGACCGCGCATGCGGTCCTCGGCGACGGTGGCAGCAACACCGCGACGATCCGTGTCGATCCACGGCTGGAGGACTCGCCCTTGTTCCAGCAGCGCGACGTTCCCTATGTCGCCGGCCGCCCGAACTACGATGCCTCGATCGCCCCGGAACAATGGGGGGGGCGGCTGGTCTGGGCGATGGACGTCGATCCGCAGGGCAAGGTCACCCATGTGGAGGTCGAAGTGGCCGAAGGCGTGGGCGAACGCCTGCGCGGCCGTGCCATCGCCGCCGGCTACCTGAGCCTGTTTCCGCCGGACCCGGGCCGGGCCACCACGCCGCTGCGCTGGCGCCGGAGCCTGGATTTCGCGCCCCGGTAGGGCCGGCCGCGGCCGGCGGTTTGCACTCGGGGCCTTGGCCCGGCATAATTGCCGGCTCGCTGTGTCCGGAAACCTCCGGATCGGTGGCCGGGAACGTGTCATCCGCCCACCCTCGTCAGCGTAACCCTTTGATTCCCATGACACGTGGCGGGCAACCGCCGGGGCCGCCCTCTTCCTGGCCAAGGAAGAGACAACCGACATTACCGAGGTGCGCAATGTCCCGAGTTTGCCAAGTTTCCGGCAAGAAGGTGCAGACGGGTAACAACGTCTCGCATGCCAACAACAAGACCCGTCGTCGTTTCCAGCCGAACCTGCACGAGCGTCGTTTCTGGGTCGCCAGCGAGAACCGCTGGGTCAAGCTTCGTGTTTCCGCGCATGCACTGCGCACCATCGACAAGAACGGCATCGATTCCGTTCTGGCTGAGCTGCGTGCGCGCGGCGAAAAGGTCTGAGGAGTAAACCATCATGGCAGGCAAGCGCGACAAGGTCCGTATGATTTCCTCGGCCGGTACCGGCCACTTCTACACCACGGACAAGAACAAGAAGAACACCCCCGGGAAGATGGAATTCCTGAAGTATGACCCGGTGGTCCGTAAGCACGTGATGTACAAGGAAGGCAAGATCAAGTAATCCGCACGGCAAGTAATCCGCACGGATTGCCTGGATCGCCGTTCCACACCGGACCCGCCGCAAGGCGGGTTCGTTGTTTCCGGGGCATGCGCGGCGCCATCAGCATGCTCCATCAGCACATGCGGCGGCGGCATCATGCCGCGCCGGGCGCATCGCCTACAATCGGCGCATGACCGTTCCCGACCCGATGCAGACCTGCGACATCGCCATCATCGGCGGTGGCGCCGCCGGCGTGCTCACCGCGATCGGCGTGCTGCGTGGCGCGCGCGGCGAGCTGCGCGTGGTGCTTGTCGAACCGCAGCTCCCGCTCGGCCGCGGCGTGGCCTACGCCACCCGTCGTCCCGAACACCTGCTCAACGTGCCGGCCGGCAAGATGAGCGGCTTCCCGGACCGGCCCGACGATTTCCTCGATTACCTGGTCGCGCACGAGGCCCTGCCGGGCACCGGCCGCGACGCGCTGGCGCAGGCCTTCGTCGCCCGCCACCACTACGCCTCCTATCTGCGGCAGCGCCTGCAGGAGGCGGTGGACGCCAGCCCGGCGCGGCTGGACGTGCGCGCCGCGCGGGTCCACGCCCTGCAGCGCCACGCCGACGGGCTGCTGCTGCAGCTGGACGCGGGCCCGCCGTTGCGGGCCGCCGCGGTGGCGCTGTGCAGCGGCAACGCGCTGCGGCCGCTGCCGGCGCGCGGCGCCGGCGCGGTGCCGCCGGGCAAGCGCATCGAGGCCTGGGACTACGACGCGGTGCAGGATGTCGCCGCCAGCGCCGACGTGGCCATCGTCGGCTCCGGGCTGAGCATGGCCGATTGCGTGGCCTCGCTCGCGGCGTCCGGGCACCGCGGGCAGGTGCACGTGCTCTCGCGCCACGCGCTGCTGCCGCTGCCGCACGCCAGCGGCGCGGCCGCCGACTACGATCCCGAGCCGTTGCTGGCGATGGGCCTGCGCCAGCGCATGCGCGCGCTGCGCCGGCATGCCGCCGACGCGGCGCGCCGCGGCATCCCCTGGCAGAGCGTGATGGAACGCATCCGCCCGCTGGGGCAGGCGCTGTGGCAGTCGCTGTCCTTCGATGACCAGCGCCGTTTCCTGCGCCACGTGGTGCGCTACTGGGACGTGCACCGGCACCGCATCGCCGCGCCGGTGCATGCGCAGCTGCTGGAGCTGCGCCGGCAGGGGCGCCTGCACCTGCACCGCGGGCGCCTGGAAACCGCCATCGCCGAAGGCGCCTGCGTGCGCCTGGGCGCGCTCGACCCGCGGCGGCAGCCGTTCCAGATCGACGCGCACTGCGTGGTCAACGCCACCGGCGTGGAGATGCGCGCGCAGGCCATGCGCAATCCGCTGCTGCAGCAGCTGCTGGGCAGCGGCATCGCGCGCCCGGGGCCGCACGGCATCGGCCTGGACAGCGCGGACGATGGCAGCCTGCTCGACGCCGATGGCGTGGCCGAGCCGCGCATACAGGTGGTCGGCAGCCTGCGTATCGGCCGGTTGTGGGAGAGCCTGGCCATCCCGGAACTGCGCGGCCAGGCCGCGCAGGCGGCCGCGAGGCTGTTGCCGCCGCAGGCATGAACGCGGCGGTGGACCCCGCCGGGCCGGGCATTCCTCGCCCCGGCCCGGCCACGCAGGGTGCCGGCGCCTGCGGTTTCTCGGCTTTTGGCCACGCTACGCCCTAAAATGCTGGGATGGATGTTTCCCACCTGCTCGACGGGCTGAACCCGGCCCAGCGCGAGGCCGTTTCCGCTGCTCCCGGCCACTACCTGATCCTCGCTGGCGCCGGCTCCGGCAAGACCCGCGTGCTTACCCACCGCATCGCCTGGCTCAATGAAGTGCACGGCGTGCCGACCCACGGCATCTTCGCGGTGACCTTCACCAACAAGGCCGCCGGCGAGATGCGCCACCGCATCGACCTGCAGCTGCGCAACGGCGCGCGCGGCATGTGGATCGGCACCTTCCACGGCCTGGCGCACCGCCTGCTGCGCCTGCACTGGGCCGACGCCAGGCTGCCCGAAGCGTTCCAGGTGATGGATTCGGACGACCAGTTGCGGCTGGTCAAGCGCGTGGTGCAGGCGCTGGAGATCGACGACGGCAAGCACCCGCCCAAGCAGATTGCCTGGTGGATCAACGAGCAGAAGGACGAGGGCCGCCGGCCGCAGCACATCCAGCCCGAGCCGCACGATGCGTGGCTGGAAACCATGCGCCAGGCCTACACCGAATACCAGGCGCGCTGCGACCGCGCCGGCCTGGTCGACTTCGCCGAACTGCTGCTGCGCGCGCACGAACTGCTGCGCGACAACCCGGCGCTGCTGGCGCACTACCGCGCGCGCTTCGGCGAGATCCTGGTCGACGAATTCCAGGACACCAATGCCATCCAGTACGCCTTCGTGCGGGTGCTGGCCGGTGATTCGGGCCACGTGTTCGTGGTCGGCGACGACGACCAGGCGATCTACGGCTGGCGCGGCGCCAAGGTCGAGAACGTGCAGCGCTTCCTCAAGGATTTCCCGGGCGCGCAGACCATCCGCCTGGAGCAGAACTACCGCTCCAGCGCCAACATCCTCAATGCCGCCAACGCGGTCATCGCCCACAACCCGGACCGCATCGGCAAGCAGCTGTGGACCGACAGCGGCGACGGCGAGCCGATCGACCTGTACGCCGCCTACAACGAGATGGACGAGGCGCGCTACCTGGTGGAGCGCGCGCGGCAATGGGTGCGTGACGGCGGCAGCTACGGCGACATCGCCGTGCTCTACCGCAGCAACGCGCAGTCGCGTGCCTTCGAAGAGGCGCTGCTGTCCGAGCAGGTGCCGTACCGCGTGTACGGCGGCATGCGCTTCTTCGAGCGCGCCGAGGTCAAGGACGCGCTGGCCTACCTGCGGCTGCTGACCAACCGCAACGACGACGCCGCGTTCGAGCGCGCGGTGAACACGCCGGCGCGTGGCATCGGCGAGCGTACCCTGGACGAGGTGCGGCGCATCGCGCGCGCGCAGTCGCTGTCGCTGTGGGAGGCGGCGATGCTCGCCACCCAGGGCAACGACCTCGCGGCGCGCGCGAAGAACGCGCTTGCCGGCTTCCTCAACCTGGTCCAGCAGATCGGCGCCGAAACCGCGCAGATGACCCTGGCCGAGCGCATCGACCACGTGCTGGTGCGTTCGGCGCTGCGCGAACACTGGAGCAAGGAGAGCCGCAACACGCTCGACTCCGAATCGCGCAGCGACAACCTCGACGAACTGGTCTCGGTGGCCTCGCGCTTCGTCCAGCGCGACCAGGACGAAGAGGGCGCCGCCGACATGAGCGAGCTGGTGGCCTTCCTGTCCTACGCCTCGCTGGAGGCCGGCGAAGGCCAGGCCCAGGCCGGCGAGGACGGGGTGCAGCTGATGACCCTGCATTCGGCCAAGGGCCTGGAGTTCCCGCTGGTGTTCCTGGCCGGGCTGGAGGAAGGGCTGTTCCCGGGCGCGCGCTCGCTGGAGGAAAGCGGCCGGCTGGAGGAAGAGCGCCGGCTGGCCTACGTCGGCATCACCCGCGCCCGGCACAAGCTGGTGCTGGGCTACGCCGAGTCGCGCCGCATCCACGGCCAGGACAACTACAGCCTGCCGTCGCGGTTCCTGCGCGAGATCCCGCGCGAGCTGTTGCACGAAGTACGGCCCAGGGTGCAGGTCTCGCGCCCGGCCTCGCTCGGCAGCAGCCGGGTGGCCGGCCATGCCGCGCTGGAGGCCCCGGCGATCCGCCTGGGCGCCAGCGTCAGCCACCCCAAGTTCGGCGAGGGCGTGGTCACCGACTACGAGGGCAGCGGCGCGCATGCGCGGGTGCAGGTGGAGTTCGCCGAGGCCGGCAGCAAGTGGCTGGTGATGGCCTACGCCAACCTGAACGTGCTCTAGGCCGCGGCCCGGCCCGGGCGGGGCGGTTTGATCAGGCTCAATGCACGCCGGTGGCATCGGGTGTGTAATGCTCGCCTGCCACCCTTGCCGAGGAATACCGCCATGTACAAGCGCATCCTGATCGCGACCGATGGTTCCGAGCTGGCCATGAAGGGCCTGCAGAAGGGCCTGGAACTGGCGGCGCAGCTCGGCGCCAAGGTCGACATCGTCACCGTGTCCGAGCCGTGGGCGGTGGGCATGTACGACGCCATGGGCTGGAGCGCCGGCTACGAAGCCAGCCCGGAGTACAAGCAGGACCGCGAGGCCGCGGCGCAGAAGATCCTGCAGCCGTCGCTGGACGCCGCGCGCGCCGCCGGCGTGGCCGAGGTGACCGGCCACCACGTACTCGACCGCTATGCCGCCGACGGCATCATCGAGACCGCCGATGCCTGCGGCAGCGACCTGCTGGTGATGACCTCGCATGGCCGCCGCGGCATGACCCGGGTGCTGCTCGGCAGCCAGACCGCCGAAGTGCTGGCGCGCAGCAGGGTACCGGTGCTGGTGATCCGCTGAGGCAGGCCCTGCGCCTGCCCGGCCCGGGACGTCCCCCGCGGCGTCCCGGTGGCGGCCTGCGGCCGTCGCTTTCCCTTTTTCAGCGTACCCCCTTCATCGCCATCGTTGCCGAAGGGGGCTTTTCTTTGATGGCCGGGGTGATGAGCGCGGGGTCGCCGCCGGGCGGCGCCCAGGCTGTGGCGGGGCTGGCTGGCCGCCGTCGCGGCAGCCACCCCGGCATCACCAGCTGTACAGCTTCCAGTAGACCGGCGACACGCCGTCCTTGTCGTTGTCCATGCGGCCGTCGCCATTGCGGTCGTAGAGGTAGAACGGTGCCCCCCGCGCGGGGGTGACCTTGACCATGCGCAGCTGGCTGCCGACGCGGTACTCCTCGATGGTGTCGCCGTTGTCGAGGCTGCGGCGGGTGACATCGGCGCCGGTCACGTCCACCGGCGGCGCATCGGCGTCCCGACCCATGCTGGCGCAACCGGCCAGGGCGAGCAGGGGGATCAGCAGCAGGTGTTTCATGACGGCGGCTCCTCGCATCGGTGTCCGGGTGATTATGCCTGCCTGCGGCGGGCGCGCGCGTCGTCGTGGGCCGGCCGCGTAGAATCGCCGGATGAGCAGATTAGTCCTGATCGACGGGTCCAGTTACCTGTACCGCGCGTTCCACGCGTTGCCGCCGCTGTCCAATGCCGCCGGCGAACCCACCGGCGCGCTGTTCGGCGTGGTCAACATGCTGCGGGCCACGCTGAAGGAAAAGCCCGACTACGTGGCCTTCGTGGTCGACGCCCCCGGCAAGACCTTCCGCGACGACCTGTACGCCGAGTACAAGGCCAACCGCCCGCCGATGCCCGACGACCTGCGCGCGCAGGTGCAGCCGATGTGCGACATCGTGCACGCGCTGGGCATCGACATCCTGCGCGTGCCCGGGGTGGAGGCCGACGACGTGATCGGCACCCTGGCCCTGGCCGGCGCCGCCGACGGCCTGGAGGTGACCATCTCCACCGGCGACAAGGACTTCGCCCAGCTGGTGCGCCCGGGGGTGATCCTGGTCAACACCATGACCGGCAGCCGTACCGATTCCGATGCCGCGGTGATGGACAAGTTCGGCGTGCGCGCCGACCAGATCGTCGATTACCTGGCGCTGATGGGCGATGCCGTGGACAACGTGCCCGGCGTGGACAAGTGCGGGCCCAAGACCGCCGCCAAATGGCTGGCCGAGTACAACGACCTGGACGGCGTGATGGCCGCCGCGGCCACCATGAAGGGCAAGATCGGCGAGAACCTGCGCGCCGCGCTGCCGCGGCTGCCGCTCAACCGCGAGCTGGTCACCATCCGCACCGACGTGGCGCTGGAACAGGGCCCGCGCGACCTGCGCCTGCGCGAGCAGCATGTGGACAGCCTGCGCGAGCTGTATGGCCGCTACGGCTTCACCCAGGCGCTGCGCGAGCTGGGCGGCGTCGCCGCGCCGGCCGCCGCCGACGAGGCCAGGGTCAGCCTGCGCGGTACCGCCGCCGGCTTCGCCCGGTCCGCCGAGGCGGCGCCCGCCGTCGCCGCGGACCCGGCGCTGGCCGGCAAGGGCGAGTACGAAACCGTGTTCACCGACGAACAGCTGCGGGCCTGGGTCGAACGCCTGCAGGCCGCCGCCGAATTCGCCTTCGATACCGAAACCGATGCGCTGGATGCCATGCGCGCGCGGCTGGTCGGCGTGAGCCTGGCGGTCGAGCCGGGCACGGGCGCCTACATCCCGGTCGGCCACGACTACCCGGGCGCGCCGGCGCAGCTGCCGCTGGCGCGCGTGCTCGACGCACTGCGGCCGCTGCTCGAGGACCCGGCCAGGCGCAAGCTCGGCCAGCACGGCAAGTACGACATCCACGTGCTGCGCCGCCACGGCGTGGAGGTGCGCGGCTACGCCGACGACACCATGCTGGAGAGCTTCGTGCTCAACTCCACCGCCACCCGCCACGACATGGATTCGCTGGCGCATCGCTACCTGGGCTACACCACCACCAAGTTCGAGGACGTGGCCGGCAAGGGCGCCAGGCAGATCCCGTTCTCGCAGGTCGGCATCGAAGAGGCTGGCCAGTACGCCGCCGAGGATGCCGACATCACCCTGCGCCTGCACCGCGTGCTGGCGCCGCAGCTGGCCGCCGAGCCGGCGCTGGAAAAGGTCTACCGCGAGATCGAGATGCCGCTGGTGCCGGTGCTGGCGCGCATCGAGGCCAACGGCGTGTGCATCGATGCCGCCGAGCTGCGGCGGCAGAGCGCGGACCTGTCGGCGCGCATGCTGGCCGCGCAGCAGAAGGCCACCGAACTGGCCGGGCGCAGCTTCAACCTCGATTCGCCCAAGCAGCTGCAGGCGGTGCTGTTCGACGAGCTGGGCCTGCCGGCGCTGGTGAAGACGCCCAAGGGCCAGCCCAGCACCAACGAGGAGGCGCTGGAAGCCATCGCCGAGCAGCACGAGCTGCCGCGGGTGATCCTGGAGTACCGCGGCCTGGCCAAGCTGCGCAGCACCTACACCGACAAGCTGCCGGAGATGGTCAACCCCGACACCGGCCGCGTGCACACCAGCTACCACCAGTCCGGCGCGGCCACCGGGCGGTTGTCCTCGTCCGATCCCAACCTGCAGAACATCCCGATCCGCACCGACGACGGCCGCCGCATCCGCAGGGCGTTCGTCGCGCCGCCGGGGCGCCGGCTGATGGCCTGCGACTACTCGCAGATCGAGCTGCGCATCATGGCCCACCTGTCCGAAGACCCGGGCCTGATCCGCGCCTTCGAGCAGGGCGTGGACGTGCACCGCGCCACCGCCGCCGAAGTGTTCGGGCGCGCGCTGGAGGATGTCACCGCGAACGAGCGCCGCGCCGCCAAGGCGATCAACTTCGGCCTGATGTACGGCATGAGCGCGTTCGGCCTGGCCAAGAACCTGGGCATCGACCGCGGCCAGGCACAGGATTACGTGGCGCTGTACTTCAGCCGTTACCCGGCGGTGCGTGATTTCATGGAGCGCATGCGCGTGCAGGCGCGCGAGCAGGGCTACGTGGAGACCCTGTTCGGCCGCCGCCTGTACCTGAACGACATCCACGCGCGCAACCAGGGCCTGCGCGCCGGCGCCGAGCGCGCGGCGATCAATGCGCCGATGCAGGGTACCGCCGCGGACATCATCAAGCGCGCGATGGTCAGCGTGGATGGCTGGCTCGCCGCGCACCGCGAACGCGCGCAGATGATCCTGCAGGTGCACGACGAACTGGTGTTCGAGGCCGATGCGGACTTCATCGACACGCTGCGCGCGGAGGTGGAATCGCGCATGGCCGCCGCGGCGCAGCTGCGGGTGCCGCTGGTGGTCGATACCGGTGTGGGCGACAACTGGGACCAGGCCCACTAGGCGTGCGGGCGGCGCCACGGCTCACGCCTGTCGCGCCGCCGCGCGGGGCCGCTGCCGGGCGCTGGCCACACGCCGCGCTGGCGTCGCGGCTTCACCTGTATTCGTGTTGCCAATGGCATCCAGTGGATTTGGTGATGCCTGCCGCTGCAATTGCGGAATGCAGCACGGATTGTCGATGGATCGACGTGCGAAATGCCACTTCTGAAACGTTGCGTCACGCACGTAATGGGTAATGGCGCACACCTTGTTTTGCGGATGAATCCCTCCTTAATCGTCCGGAAATAAATAGCCGCTCTTCACGAACCATCAATGTGCGCGATGGTCATATAGCCCGTGACAGGTGCAACGCCTGTCGCGGATCTCTCCCATCCCCTGGAGCAGATCTCGGAGCGGGGATTCCTCCCCAAATCGCCGCTCCTCGAGCCCCGTCGACCCCCCCCTGGTCGGCGGGGCTTTTTTTTGTGCCGGCCGCGCCCCGCGCAGCCATGTCCAGCGTGCACCGGTGCGGTGGTCTGGGCATCATGGCCGCACAGACAGAAAGGGGGGTGGGCCGATGTCGGACATGTTCGCGCTGGCGATGCCGTGGTGGGAGTTCATCCTGCGCGCGGTGGTGGTCTACGTCGTGGTGCTGGGAATGGTGCGGCTGACCGGCAAGCGCGCGCTGGGGCAGATCACGCCGTTCGACGTGCTGTTGATCGTGCTGCTGGGCAACGCCGTGCAGAACGCGCTGCTCGGCCAGGACACCTCGCTTGCCGGTGGCCTGTTGCTGGCCGCGACGCTGATCACCATCAACTACGCGGTGGGCTGGCTCACCACCCGCAGCCGCCGGGTTGAGCGGCTGGTGGAAGGCGAACCGGTATTGATCGCGCGCGATGGCCGCCTGCTGGATTCGGTGCTGCGCCGCGAACTGATCACCCACGCCGACTTCGACGCGGCGATGCGCCAGCAGGGATGCCGTGGCGTCGATGAGGTCGAGCTGGCGCTGCTGGAAACCAATGGCCACATCACCATCGTGCCGCGCCGCCGCGACTGACCCGGCCATGGCCGCGTGCGCCGGTCGGTGCCGGCGCGGGGCCGCGGCCGTTACAGCCAGTCGCGCGGGACCAGGTAGCCGGCCAGCCGCGCCTCGTCGCTGCCGGCTTCGGGCTGGTAGCCGTACTCCCAGCGCACGCGCGGTGGCAGGCTCATCAGGATGCTCTCGCTGCGGCCGCCGCTCTGCAGGCCGAACAGCGTGCCGCGGTCGTAGACCAGGTTGAATTCCACGTAGCGGCCGCGGCGGTACAGCTGGAACTCGCGTTCGCGCTCGCCATACGCGGTGTCCCTGCGGCGCGCCACGATCGGCAGGTAGGCATCGAGGAAGCCGTCGCCCACGGCGCGCATATAGGCGAAATCGCGCTCGAAATCGCCCTGCAGGTCGTCGAAGAACAGGCCGCCGACGCCACGGGTCTCGTTGCGGTGCTTGAGGAAGAAGTACTCGTCGCACCAGCGCTTGTGCGCGTGGTAGCGCTCGGCGCCGAACGGCGCGCACAGATCATGCGCCACCTGGTGCCAGTGGCGCACGTCCTCGTCGAACGGATAGAACGGGGTCAGGTCGAAGCCGCCGCCGAACCAGGCCGCGACCGCCTTGCCGTCGCGCTCGGCCTGGAAGTAGCGCACGTTGGCGTGGGTGGTGGGCAGGTAGGGATTGAGCGGATGGAACACCAGCGACACGCCGCAGGCGCGCCACGACGCGCCGGCCAGTTCCGGGCGGTGCGCCGAGGCCGACGGCGGCAGGCGCGTGCCGGACACGTCGGAGAAGCCGATGCCGGCCTGCTCGAACACCGCGCCATCGCGCAGGACCCGGGTGCGGCCACCGCCGCCCAGCAGCGGCGCGGAGCCGCCGGCGTCGGCGCGCTGCCAGCGGTCTTCGACGAAACGGGCCCGGCCGTCGGCGGATTCGATGGCCTGGCAGATGCGGTCCTGCAGGCCGGTGAGGTAGTCGCGTACGCGTTCGAAATCGTCCATGCGCGTACTGTAGCGCAGGCGTTCAGCGGAACAGCGCGCGGACCTCGTCGCGGCACAGTTTGACCACCAGCCAGGCGTGCAGGCCGGCGAACGCCAGCGCCGTGGCGCCGGCGCTGAGCAGCGCGGTCCAGCGGCTGGCCTGCATCTGCGCCATCGCATGGCGGCCGTCGGCCGAGTCGTGGAAGCCCGGTGGCAGCACCGCCTGCATCGCCGTGAACAGGCCGTCGACCAGCGGCAGCATGGCGAAGTTGGCCAGGGCCACCACGACCAGGAACACGATGAAGCCGATCCGTCCCCATTCGTGGTGGCGCAGCAGCGCCCACGACACCGCGAGCAGGGCCACGGACAACAGCAGCATCAGCACGCTGAGCGACAGCGCGTGCTGTGCGGCCCAGTGCAGCGCCGCCGGCACCGGCAGGCCCTGCCGCTCGAGCCAGCCCAACGGGTCGAGCCGGCCGAGCAGGGCCACCAGCAGCAGCTGCAGCAGGCTCCAGCCGATGGACAGTACCGCCATCGCCAGCGACAGCCGGGCGGTGACGTCGACGAAGCCGGCGGCGGTCTGCGACGCGCGGCGGAGCGGCGGGGGAGTGGATGGGATCACGCGGAGGCGCTGTCGGTTGCGGTGGCGGGCACTATCGCCGGCTTCAGCCGGCTTGCCCAGCCCCCAGCCAGCGCCGCGCCGCCGGCAGTACATGGCGTTCGCTCAGCGGCGCCAGCACCACGCCATGCGGCGGATGCAGCGGAATCCAGGCCAGCTCGGCGATCTCGGCGCGCGCGCGCGGCGTGCCGTCCACCTGCACCAGGAACGATTCGCCCTGCACGCGCCGCCCGGGTTCGTTGACCGCGTCGTCCTCGAAGGTGCCCAGCGCGTGCGCGCCGCCGGCGCGCAGCGCCACGCCCAGTTCCTCGCGCAGTTCGCGCGCCAGCGTGTGCAGCGCCTGTTCGCCGGCCTCGCGCTTGCCGCCGGGCTGGATGAAGGCGCGCGAACCCCGCTTGCGCACCACCAGCACGCGGCCGGCGCGGTCCAGGATCACCGCGGTAACGATGCGGATGGGGGAGGTCATCGGCTGGAATCCGCCGCGCGGCGTGGCCTGCCCGCGGCGGTACCCGGTGTCGTGGACGCCGTCGCCCAGGCCACGAGGCGGCGGCGCGCCGGTGCCACCGGAAAGGCGGCGCACCGCGCAGGGGCGGCGCCGGGCCGCCCCTGCCGGGTGCTCACTTCAGCGTTTCCTCGAACAACTTGAGGATGCGCTTGTACTGGTCCAGCCAGGAATCGGCGCGGGTGTAGCCGTGGCGTTCCAGCGGGTACGGCGCGATCGACCAGTTGTCCTTGTGCAGCTCGATCAGGCGCTGGGTCATGTTGACCGAGTCCTGGAAGAACACGTTGTCGTCCATCATGCCGTGGGCGATCAGCAGGTGGTCCTGCAGGCCTTCGGCGTACTCGATCGGCGAGGACACGCGGTAGGCCTCCGGATCGATGTCCGGGGTGTTGAGGATGTTGCTGGTGTAGCCGTGGTTGTACTGGTGCCAGTCGCCGACCGGGCGCAGTGCGGCGCCGGCCTTGAACGTGCCCGGCGCGCGGTACAGCGCCATGAAGGTCATGAAGCCGCCATAGGAGCCGCCGTAGATGCCGGCGCGGTCGCGGTCGCCCTGCTGGGTCTCCACCAGCCAGTCCAGGCCGTCCAGGTAGTCCTCCAGCTCGGGGTGGCCCATGTTGCGGTAGATCGCGGTGCGCCAGTCGCGGCCGTAGCCCTCGCTGCCGCGGTAGTCCATGTCCAGCACGATGTAGCCCTTCTGCACCAGCAGGTTGTGGAACATCTGTTCGCGGAAGTAGGCGGGGTAGCGCTGGTGCACGTTCTGCAGGTAGCCGGCGCCGTGCACGAACATCACCACCGGGTACTTCCTGCCCGGCTCCTTCTGCGCGGGGCCATAGTACTTGGCCCAGACCACGCCGGCGCCGTGCTTCGACGGCACCGCCACCAGCTGCGGCTGGATCCACTGCCGCGCCTTGAACTCGGCGCTGCGGGTGTCGGTGAGCACGCGCGCGCTGCCGCCCGCGGCCGGCACCACCGCCAGCTGGGGCGGCAGGTAGGCGCCGGAGTAGCGCACCAGCAGCTGCTGGCCGTCGGGCGAGAGCGAGAAGTCCTCCACGCCGTTGAGATCGGTCAGTTCGCGCACCTGGCCGCTGGCGACGTCGACGCCGCACACCTCGTAGTCGTGCGGTGCCTGCGGGTTGCACAGCACGTAGAAGCCCTTGCCGTCGGCCGAGGGCACCGGCGCCGAGGACTCCCATTTGCCGCTGGTGAGCGCGCGCGGCCTGTCGCTGCCGGCCTGGGTATACAGGTGCGAGAAGCCAGACTCCTCGGACAGCAGCCACAGCGTGCGGCCGTCGGCCATCCAGCCGAAATCGTTGAAGCCCCAGTTGATCCAGCCCGGGTCGGTGAGCCGGTGGCGGTTCTGCAGGCGGCCGTCGTCGCCGACGCTGACGATCCAGCGGTCCTTGTTGTCGTTGGCGCGCAGCATCACCGCCGCCTGCCTGCCGTCGGCGCTCCAGCGGATGCCGCCGCCCATGAAGTCGCCCATCACCTGCACGCTGCGGTTGCCCTTGAGCGGCTCCTTGCCGGCGGCCTTGCGCAGCGCGGCCAGCGGGTCGCTGCCGATGCCGGGCAGCGCGTCCAGTGCCAGCGGCCGTACCTGGCCGGTGCGGGCGTCGGCCAGCCACAGCGCGTGTGGGGCGAAGCCGTTGCGGCCGACCCGGGTGCGGGTGTCCTCGGTCTCCTCGTAGCCGGATTCGGTGACGTACAGCGGCATCTTGCCGCCGCGGCCGTCTTCGAAGTTCTTCGGCTTGGTCACCACGATCAGGTGGGTGGCATCGGGCGACAGCGCGCTGTCCACGATCTCCACGTCCGCGCCCAGGTAAAGCGGGCCCGGGGCGCGGGTCGGATCGGCCTGGCGCCAGCGCTCGCCCTGCTCGCGCAGCGCTTCGCGCTGGGCGCGGTCGCGGCGCAGGGTCTCCAGCGTGCGCATCTGCTGGTCGCGCAGCACGTCGGCCTTGGGCGCATCGGCGGGGTTCTTCTCGGCCTTGAGCTGGGCGACCACGGCGATGGCGCCGCTGCCCGCGTTCCAGTGGTACCAGGTGTTGCCGACGCTCCAGATCACGCCGCCGTCGGTGGCGAAATCCACGCCCGCGGCGCGCTCGTTGCCACGCGTGAGCTGGGTCAGCGCGCCGCTGCGCAGGTCGCGCACGAACACGTCGCCGTTGCGCACGAAGGCCATGCGCTGGCGCTGGCGGTCATACACGCGGGTGGCCGCGTCCAGCGTGCCGCGCTGGTCGTCGGCAACCTGCTGCGCCGCGCCGCCGTCGACCGCCTGGCGGAAGGTGTCGCGTACCGGGCTGCCCTTGCGCTTGAGCGTGTACTCGACCTGCTGGCCGTTCCACGACCACCAGGCCGATTCCACCGGCGGCCCGATCCAGTCCGGGTCGGCCATCGCCTGCTCGATGGTGATCGGCGTGGGCGCGGCGTGGACACCGCCGGCGGCGGCCAGCAGCAACAGGGACAGGGGCAGGAATCTGGACATCGCGGGCACCGGTGGAGAAAACCGGCAAAGCCTAGCAGCCCGCCCCGCCGCAGGGCTGGGCCACAGGTCATGGACGGGCGCGCAGACCGCGCCCGGGCCCTGCGCGCCCGCGCTCCGCCGCGCCCGCGTTTGTGCGGCTTCCGCCAGCGGCTATGCTGGGCGCCGGCCGCGACCTCCGTTGCGCGGCGGTTTTTCCCGAAGGTCGTCCCGCGTGCCCGCTGCCCATCCGATTTCCCGCTGCCTGCATCCCCTCGCCACCGGCGCCCGCGCGCGACCACTGGCGATGGCCGCCGCGACGATCGACCTGGATACGTTCCTCGCGCATGTGCGCGGGGTGGCGGCACTGCTGCCGCCGGGGCGCCACGCGGTCAACCTGTGCGAGGACCGCTACCGTTTCCTGGTCGGTTTCTGCGCCATCGCCCTGCGTGGCCAGGTCAACCTGCTGCCGCCCTCGCGCGCGCCGGCGGTGGTGGACGACGTGCAGCGGCGCCACGAGCAGGCCTGGTGCCTGGGCGACACCGCTCCGGATCCGCTGCCGGCGGGCTGGTTCGCGTTGCCGGAGGTGCTGCCACGGCTGCCGGGCGAGGTTCCGTTGCTGGATGCGGCGCAGCTGGTCGCCATCGGCTTCACCTCGGGCAGCACCGGCGCGCCGGCGGCCAACCCCAAGACCTGGGGCGCGTTCGTCACCAGCACCGCGCAGAACCTGCAGGCGCTGGGCGACCTGTGGGGCGAGCGCATGCCGTCGGTGGTCGCCACGGTGCCGCCGCAGCACATGTACGGCATGGAAATGTCGGTGCTGCTGCCGCTGCTGGCGCCGGCGATGCTGCATGCCGGCCGCCCGTTCTTCCCGCAGGACGTGGCGCAGGCGCTGGCCGAAGTGCCCGCGCCGCGGCTGCTGGTCACCACGCCGGTGCACCTGAAGGCACTGGTCGAATCGGGCGTGGCGCTGCCGCCGCTGGCCGGCATCGTCACCGCCACCGCGCCGCTGCCGCAGCCGCTGGCCGCCGCGGCCGAAGCGCGTTTCGCCACGGAAGTGCGCGAGGTGTTCGGGTCCACCGAGACCTGCATCTTCGCCCGCCGCCGCACCGCCCGTGAACAGGCCTGGACGCTGCTGCCGGGCGTGCGCCTGGAGCCGCGCGACGACGGCACCCGGGTGCATGCACCGCACCTGGCCGAGCCGGTGCTGCTGGCCGATCTGGTCGAGCCGCTGCCGCACGACCGCTTCCTGCTGCGCGGCCGTCGCGCGGACCTGCTGGAGATCGCCGGCAAGCGCGCGTCGCTGGGCGACCTGACGCGGCGCCTGCAGGCGGTGCCCGGGGTGCGCGACGCGGTGATGGTGCAGCTGGACCCGGAGCCGGGCCAGGCGGTGGGGCGCATTGCGGCGCTGGTGGTGGCACCGGAGCGTGAGGAGGCGGACATCCTGCGCGAACTGCGCGCGGGCATGGACCCGGTGTTCCTGCCGCGGCCGTTGCGCCGGGTGGCGTGCCTGCCGCGCAACGAGACGGGGAAGTTGCCCAGAGATGCGGTGCTGGCGTTGCTGCGCGGCGGGGAATAGTTCTGCGGTTGCCGTTGCCGTGATTTTGCCGTTGCTCCCCGCATTTGACTTCCGGGTTCCCTTCCGCAGCGACGGAGCCGGCGGGAAAAACCCGGAGGGCGACGCACATGGATGTGCGTCGTTTTTCTACGCGACATGGATGTCGCGTAGAAAAATCCCGCCGGCGGAGTGGACCCGCGGCACGCAGTGCCGTGGGCGCGTAGGCAGGGCGTGCTTTCTCTTGGTTACTTCTCTTTGCACGAGCAAAGAGAAGTAACTCGCTCCTGCGAAGCAGGGGCGAACGCTCTGCTTTCAAGCTTCCGCTTAATGGTTGGCTCCGGCTCTGCCTATCGCTTTGACACAGACCTCCAAGGGATGCACAGCAAGGGCAGGAGCAGGATCAAAGGCTTTCGCTCCCCTTCGGGGCGCGAGCTACTTTTCTTTGCTCGTGCAAAGAAAAGGTAGCCAAAAGAAACACGCCCCTGCCTACGCGCCCGCCGCGCTACGCGCGCCGGGTCCACTCCGCCGGCGGGATTTTTCTACGCGACATCCCTGTCGCGTAGAAAAACGACGCGCGTCCATGCGCGTCGCCCTCTGGGTTATTCCCGCCGGCTCCGTCGCTTCGGAAGGGGACCCGGCAGTCAAAAGCGGGGAGCAACGGCAACGGCTACCGCAGCCGCGGTCAGGCGCCGTGTACCCCGTCGATCTCCACCCGCAGGTCGCGCCGGCACACTTCGGCGTGCAGCACGATGTACGCCACCTCCGGCGGCAGATGCCGCGCCAGCGCCTGCCGTATCGCCGGGATCTCCGCCGCGTCGCGCACGTACACCTTCAGCCGGCTGCCCGCGCCGAAATGCGCCGGCAGGGACGGCAGGCGCGCGCGCGCGGTGCCCACCAGCGCGTCGAGATTGGCGAACGTCTCCTCCAGCTGCCGCAGCGTGTCCTCGCCGTGCAGGGTGGCGTGGCCGACCACGCTGGCGGTGCCCGACAGCAGCAGCGGCACGCTGCTGCCCGGCGCGGCCAGCATGCCGCGGGCGAAGCTGGGCGACTGCGGGCCGTACTGCCGCGGGTAGCGCCAGGCGCTGACCTGGCGCGGGTTCTCCAGCGGCGTGCCCGGCACGCGCGCGGCCAGCCAGTAGACCTGCAGCACGCGCACGCCGTCGAGGCGGCCGATGGCGGTGGCCGCCGGCAGGGTGCCGGGGTCGATGGTGCCGATGCCGCGTGCGCGGCCCACGCAGAACTGGCGGTAGCGCTCGTCGTCGCCCTCGCCCTCGGTGATCGCGTCCAGGTAGTTCCAGATCCGCAGCAGGTGCGGATAGCCCTGCCGGGGCAATGACGACAGCAGCCGGGCATAGGCGTGCGCGCCGGCTTCCAGGATGCCGCCGTGGCGGACTTCGTCGATCTGCAGCGCGCCGAACATCAGCGCGCCGTCGCTGGCCCAGGCCAGGCCGTCGGCCTCGCGGCCGCTGTGCACCGTGCCGGCGCTGCGCCAGACCTCCAGCCGTGGTTCGCCTTCCGGTTGCAGGCCGACCTGCAGGTAGCGCGGGTCGTCGCTGGCCGGGGCGCCGTCGCCGGCCTGGAAGCCGAACACCGCCAGCACCCGGGGGTCGGCCAGCAGCGCGGGCAGCCGCGCCGGGTCGGCGTAGTCCACCTCCAGCCCGGCCGCGGGCGCGAAGCCGGATACCGCGTTCATCGCGCGCTCCGGCGACCAGGGCGGCCGGCAGCGCGGGCGGGCGGGGGAGCGGAAGCGGGGCAGGGGAGCAGGGACGTCATCGTGCGGGCGGATCGGTGCTGCAGAAACCGCCATGATACCGCGCGCGCGGTGAGGGCCATGGTTGCGCCGCGGGCGGTGATACCGGATCGTTGCGCATCAATCTCTTCATGGAAGTGGCAATGTCGCAACAAACCGAGGCCGAGCGCGAGCTGGCCGAACTGCTGGTCGAGAGCCTGAACCTGGAAGACGTGGACTCTGCGTCGATCGACCCGGAGGCGGCGCTGTTCAACGACGGACTGGGCCTGGATTCGATCGACGCGCTGGAGCTGGCGCTGGCCATCGGCAAGCGCTACGGCTTCCAGCTGCGTTCGGACAACGACGACAACCGCCGCATCTTCGCCTCGCTGCGCGCGCTGTCCGCGCACGTGCAGGCGCACCGCACCACCTGAACGCCATGAACCACGCCGGCCATGCGCCCGGCCCCGGGGCGGCCGCCCACCTGCTGCGGATCGCGTTGCTGCTGTCCTACCCGGTGCTGTCGCACGTGGCCAGCCTGCGCAGCGAGGGCGGCTGGGCGGCGCTGGCGCTGTTCGGGCTGGTGCTGCTGTGCCTGCTCGACGCACTCGGACGTCGCCGGCCGCTGGCATGGGCCGCGCTGCTTGCATCGGCGCTGCTGCTGGCCTGGTTGGGGCGCTCGCCGTGGGCGTGGATGCTGCTGCTGGCGCCACCGGTGGTGTTCCCGCTGCTGGTGGCCTGGGGCTTCGCGCGTTCGCTGCGGGCCGGCCGGGTGCCGTTGATCACCCGCATCGTGCAGGCGCTGCACGCGCGCGCCGGGGTGCCGGTGGAGCCACGGCTGCAACGCTATGCGCGGCGCCTGACCGCGGCCTGGGCGCTGCTGCTGGCGCTGCTGGCGGCGATCAACCTGGCGCTGGCGATGAGCGCGGTGCCCGACGGCCTGCTGGCCGCGTTCGGCCACCAGCCGCGCTGGCCGTTGAGCCACGCGCAATGGTCGTGGTGGGCGAACGTCGCCGATTGGGGCCTGATCGGCGGCTTCTTCGTCGCCGAGTACGCGCTGCGCTGCCGGTTGTTCCCGCACCGGCCGTACCGCAGCGCCGGCCAGTTCGTGCGCCAGATGGGGCAGCTGGGCCCGGCGTTCTGGCGCGACCTGCTGCGCTGAACCGGCGGGGCCGCGGGTATCCTGTGGCCCCCGCCGCCGCACGCCCCGCCATGCAGTTCAGCATCCATCCCGACCATCCCTGCCTGCCCGGCCATTTCCCGGGGCGGCCGCTGGTGCCGGGCGTGGTGGTGCTGGAACAGGTCCTGCGCGCGGCCGAGGCCGCGGCCGGGGAACCGCTGGGCGCGCTGCGCCTGCCGCAGGTGAAGTTCATGGCGCCGCTGTTGCCCGGGCAGGTCGCGCGGATCGAACTGGACGGCGCAGCGCCGCACTGGAAGTTCCGGGTGTGGCGTGGCGACGCGCTGCTTGCGCGCGGCGAACTGGTGGCCGGCGACGGGCCGGCGGCATGAGCGATGCCGACTGGAAGCGCCGTCCCGAGGGCGGTGGCCGCGCCGCGGTCCGCCTGATCGCGGCCATCGCCCGCCACGGCGGGCGTGGCATCGCCCGGCTCTGCCTGTACCCGATCACCGGCTACTTCCTGCTGGTACGCGCCAGCGAGCGCCGCGCCTCGCGCGCCTACCTCGGCCGCGTGCTGGGCCGCCGCGCCCGGCTGCGCGACGTGGCGCGCCATATCCACACTTTCGCCGCGACCATTCTCGACCGGGTATTCCTGCTCGGCGGGCGCATGGACCTGTTCGATATCCGCACCGAAGGCACCGGCGAGCTGCTTGCGCAACTGGACGAAGGCCGCGGCGTGCTGTTGTTCGGCTCGCACCTGGGCAGCTTCGACGCGCTGCGCGCGCTGGGCCGGCAGCGGCCGGACCTGAAACTGCGCGTGCTGCTGGACCGCGGCCACAATGCCGCCATCACCGAACTGCTGGCCGAGCTCGACCCCGGCCTGGCCGCGGGCATCATCGATGCCGGGCAGGGCGGGCCCGCGGTGGTGCTTGCGATCCAGCAGGCACTGCAGGAAGGGGCCATGGTGGCGCTGCTGGTGGACCGCGCGCGGCCGGGCGAAACCGCGCTGGCCGCGCCGCTGCTGGGCGCGCCGGCACCGTTCCCGACCGCACCGTGGCTGATCGCCAGCGTACTCAAGGCACCGGTGATGCTGGCCTTCGGCCTGTACCGCGGCGGCAACCGCTACGATCTGCTGTTCGAGCCGTTCGCCACGGCGGTCGACGTACCCCGCGCGCAGCGGGCCGAGGCGCTGTCGGCGCTGGTTCACCGTTATGCCGGCAGGCTCGAACACCACCTGCGCGGCGCCCCCTGGAACTGGTTCAACTTCTATGATTTCTGGCATTCCCAAGCCTCACTCCCCGCGCCGCTGGATGGTGGCGGTGCTCCTGGCCGCGTGCAGCAGCGCGCCGGCGCTGGCGGCCGACGTTGATGCCGGCTGGATCCTGCGCCGGCTGGCGCAACCGGTGCCCAGCCAGACCGGCTTCGTGGAACTGCGCGGTTCGGCGCTGCTGAAGGAGCCGCTGCGGGTGGAAGGCCAGTACCGCCGCCCGGACCCGGCTACGCTGGTACGCGAAGTGCGCGTGCCCTACGCCGAAACCACCACCATCGCCGACGGCAAGGTCAGCATCGCCCGCGCCGGCAAGCCGCCGCGGGTGTTTTCGCTGCAGCGGGTGCCCGAGTTGTCGGACCTGCAGGCCAGCTTCGGTGCGCTGCTGTCCGGCGACCTGGCCGCGCTGGAGCAGGCCTATCGCCTGCAGGCATCGGGTACCGCGCAGCGCTGGCAACTGGTGCTCACGCCCACGGCACCGGCGCTGGCGGCGCGGGTACGCGCGGTGACGCTGCGTGGGCGCGAGGGCGAGCTGCGCTGCATCGAAACGCAACCGGCACGGGGCGAACTGCAGCGCACCCTGCTGGGCGCCGCGGCCACGGCCGCCGACCGCGTGCGCCGGGCCGATGCGCTGGCCACGCTGTGCCATGACGGCGCGCACGACGGCGCTGCCGCGGCCGGCCTGGACGGGAGCCGGCGTTGAAGCTGACCCCGCGCCTGCGCATCGGCCTGGCGATCACCTGGATGCTGCTGCTGGGCCTGCTCACCGCCTGGCTGAGCGGGCGCATGCAGGTCAGCGGCGACCTGCGCAAGTTCATGCCCGATGCGCGCACCCCGGCGCAGAAGCTGCTGCTCGACGAACTGGGCGAAGGCCCGGGCGCGCGGCTGCTGCTGCTGGCGCTGTCCGGTGCCGCGCCGGAGCAGCTCGCCGGGCAGTCGCGGCAACTGCAGCAGGCGCTGGCGGAAGACCCGCAGTTCGAGCTGGTCGCCAATGGCGGCCAGGCCGGGCTGGAGGCCTTCCCCGAGCGGCTGCTGCCCTATCGCTACCTGATCGACGCGTTGCCCGCCGATGCGTTCAGCGCCGATCGCCTGGGCGAGGAACTGCAGGCGCGGCTGCAGGACCTGGGCTCGCCGGCGGGGGCGCTGGTCGAGCCGCTGCTGCCGTCCGATCCCACGTTGCAGGTGCTGCGCGTGGCCGAGGCGCTGCAGCCGGCCAACGCACCGCAGCGCATCGACGAGGTCTGGTTCGACCGCAGCGGCCGCCAGGCGCTGCTGCTGGTGCAGACGCGCGCGGCCGGGTTCGACCCCGGCGCGCAGCAGCAGGCGGTGGACACCATCACGGCCGCGTTCGCGGGCATCACCGGCGACAGCGGCAGCCGCCTGGAGATGAGCGGGCCGGGCGCGTTCTCGGTGAAGATCGGCAACCGCACCGCGCGCGAGGCCGGCACCATCGGCACCATCGACACGCTCGGCATGATCCTGCTGCTGTGGATCGCCTACCGCAGCTGGAAGATGCCGATTCTGGGCTTCCTGCCGCTGGCCAGCGCCGGCCTGGCCGGGCTGTCGGCGGTGGCGCTGGCTTTCGATGGCGTGCACGGCATCACCATCGCCTTCGGCTTCACCCTGATCGGCGTGGTGCAGGACTACCCGATCCATTTCTTCAGCCACCAGCGCCCGGGCCGCTCGCCATGGGACAACGTGCGCGCGCTGTGGCCGACCCTGGGCACCGGCGTGGTC
The DNA here is from genome assembly GCF_022436665.1 of Stenotrophomonas sp. Y6. NCBI lineage: Bacteria > Pseudomonadati > Pseudomonadota > Gammaproteobacteria > Lysobacterales > Lysobacteraceae > Stenotrophomonas > Stenotrophomonas sp. Y6. Next base: position 243,615 of record NZ_JAKUKB010000006.1, on the reverse strand, counting down.
GCCACCTGCATCGCCTATCTCACCTTCCTGTTCTCCGGGGTCGACGGGTTGAAGCAGTTGTCGGTGTTCACCATCACCGCGCTGGCCACCGCGGCGCTGGCCACCCGTTACCTGCTGCCGGCGCTGGTCGACCCGGCGACCCGCGATTTCGCCGATTCGGCAGCCCTGGCGCGGCTGTGGCGCCACACCCGGCGGCTGCCGCGCCCGCGCCGTTCGCTGGCGCTGCTGGCGGTGGCGGCGCTGGGGGTGCTGGTGTGGGCGCCGGGGCCATTCTGGCAGAACGACCTGGGCAAGCTGACCCCGGTGGATCCGGCCGACCTGCAGCGCGATGCGCAGCTGCGCGGCGAACTCGGCGCGCCTGACGTGCGCTACGTGATCACCGTGCGCGGCGCCGACGCGCAGGCGGCGCTGGCCGCCAGCGAAGGCTTGCGGCCGGTGCTGCAGCAGCTGGTCGCCGATGGCGCGCTGGACCGCTACGACATGGCCGCGCGCTACCTGCCCAGCGCCGCGCTGCAGCGCCAGCGCCAACAGCTGTTGCCGGACGAAGCCACGCTGCGCGGCGCACTGGCCACCGCGGTGGCCGGGACCCCGTTCCGCGACGACGCGTTCGAGCCGTTCATCGCCGATGTGCAGCGCGCCCGCAGCGCACCCGCGCTGCAGCCGCAGGACCTGCACGGCACGCCGCTGGCCAGCGCGGTCGATGGCCTGCTGCTGCAGGGCCAGGGCCACGCCACCGCGCTGGTGTCGCTGAGCGGACTGCACGACGTGGCCGCGGTCGCCACCAGCGCGCGCCTGCACGGCGCCGAACTGCTGGACCTGAAGCACGCCTCCGAATCGCTGGTGGCCGAATACCGCGGCCGCGTGCTGATGGCGCTGGCGGTGGCGGTACTGCTGTTGTCGGCCACGGTGTGGGCCGCGCTGCGCTCGCCGCGCCGCGCGCTGCGGGTGCTGCTGCCGATGCTGCTGACCACGCTGGTGGTGCTGGCGCTGCTGCGCGCCAGCGGCGTCGAGCTGAACCTGTTCCACCTGATCGGGCTGATCCTCGCCGCCGGCCTGGGCCTGGACTACGGCCTGTTCTTCGAGCACGCCGGCGACAGCCACGCCGACCAGCTGCGCACCCTGCATGGCCTGCTGGTGTGCAGCGCGATGACGCTGCTGGTGTTCAGCCTGCTCGGGCTGTCCTCGATCCCGGTGCTGCGCGCGATCGGCAGCACCGTGGCGCTGGGCGTGGTGTGCAATTTCGTGCTGGCGCTGCTGGTCTCGCGCCACCCCTGGCAGGAGGCCGCCGATGCTGCGGCGTGAGGACATCCTGCCGCTGGTGCCGCACCAGGGCGACATGTGCCTGTGGGACGAAGTGCTGGCGTGGAGCGCCAGCGACATCGTCCTGCGCGCGCACAACCACCGCAATCCGGCGCACCCGCTGCGCAGCGACGGCCGGCTGCGCGCGGTCCACCTGTGCGAGTACGGCGCGCAGGCGATGGCGGTGCACGGCGGCCTGCGCGCGCGCCAGGGCGGCGGCGCGGTGCTGCCCGGCGTGCTGGTGGCGCTGCGCGACGTGCGGCTGCATGTCGCGCGCATCGACGATCTCGATGGCGCCATCGAAGCGACCGCGCAGGTCCTGGCCGAGACCGGGGCCAGCCAGCAGTACGCGTTCCGGATCAGCCACGGCGGGCGGCTGCTGGCCGAAGGACGCGCGGCGGTGATGCTGCAACCCGGACAATGAGCGCAACGACATGCAGGAAGAAATCGTGATGAATACGAAGCGACGCGCGCTGGTGACCGGTGGCAGCGGCGACCTGGGCGGGGCGATCTGCCGGCGCCTGGCCGCGGCCGGCGCGCATGTGATCGTGCATGCCAACGGCAACCTGGCGCGCGCGCAGGCGGTGGCCGCGGAGATCGCGGCCGCCGGCGGCAGCGCGCAGCCGGTGGCATTCGACGTGGCCGACGGCGAGGCCACCGCGGCGGCGCTGGAAGGCCTGCTGGCCGACGGCCCGATCCAGATCGTGGTCAACAACGCCGGGGTGCACGACGACGCGCCGATGGCCGGCATGGACGCGGCGCGCTGGCGGCGGGTGATCGACGTGTCGCTGCATGGCTTCTTCCACGTCACCCAGCCGCTGCTGCTGCCGATGGCGCGCACTCGCTGGGGTCGCATCGTCAGCGTCTCGTCGGTGGCGGCGGTGCTCGGCAACCGCGGCCAGACCAACTACGCCGCGGCCAAGGCGGCGCTGCACGGGGCCTCGAAGTCGCTGGCGCGGGAAATGGCCAGCCGCGGCATCAGCGTCAACGTCGTCGCCCCCGGGGTGATCGAAGGGCGGATGGCCGGCGATGCGTTTCCGCCGGAGCTGATCCGGCAGACCGTACCGGCCGCGCGCGCGGGCCGCCCGGAGGAAGTGGCGGCACTGGTGGCGTTCCTGTGCAGCGACGACGCCGGTTACGTCAACGGCCAGGTGATCGGCATCAACGGCGGCATGGGCTGAGCCGCGCGCAGGTGCAGCCGCTGGACCGGCTTCACCGCGGCTGCGCTTGCCCGCCCGCGCCGTCGTCGATCAGTGGCGGGTTGGCGCGGATGCGGCGGTGGACCCTGCGCACGTCGCCATGGCGCAGCGCCAGCCGCACGATGTGCACGGTGATCCGGGTCAGGTCGCGCAGCGGGCGGAAGTGGCTGGGGCGGAAGCACTCGTCGCGGTCGGCGCTGCGGTAGCGCGATTCGATCGGCACCGACACGCAGCGCGTGCCGAGCTGCCGCGCCGCCGAGATCAGCACCTGCGCCTCGAACACGAAATCCTCGCCGGGAATGTCGCGCATGGCGATCACCGCGGCCGGGTAGAAACGCTGGCCGCTCTGGCTGTCGGCCACCTGGTAGTGCGTACCCCAGGCCACGCCCCAGTCGCCGAACTCGTTGGCCAGGCGCCGCAGCAGCGGCTGCGAGGCGCGCTTGCGCAGCCGCGCGCCGATGACGATGCAGCCGGGGTGGCGGTTGGCGCAGGCCAGCAGCCGCGGCAGGTCGGCGGCCGCGTGCTGGCCGTCGCCGTCCATGGTCAGCACCCCGCGCAGGCCGCGCCGCACGGCTTCGGCGAAGCCGCTGCGCAGCGCCTGGCCCTTGCCGCTGCGCCGCGCATGGCGCAGCACGGTGACCGGCAGGTCGGCGATGCAGTCCACGGTCCCGTCGTCGGAGCCGTCGTCGACCACGATCACGTGCGGGCAGAACGCAAGCGCGCCGCTCACGACCTCGCGGATGCGCAGCGCTTCGTTCAGGGCGGGGATCACCACCGCCACGTCATCCGGGCCCAGCATGCGTTGCTCAGCCATGGCCGATCCCGACCTGCAGCCATTGTTCCGGCCCGGCCGGCAGCAGCACCTGGGGGCGCTCCAGCGCCAGCGCTTCGAGCAGCGGCAGCGCCGGCTGCATCGCGTTGCCGGCCAGCAGCCGGGTCAACGGCCCGGGCGCGTCGGCACTGCCGTCGCCGCTGCCGGTGGCCATCGCCACGCGCAGCGTCGGCAGCCCGGCGCAGGGGCTGTTCGACAGCACCAGGGCGACGCCCAGCAGGCCCTCGCTGGGGGCCATTTCGCCGAGCGGGCCACAGGCCGGGCCGTCGTAGGCGACCAGCAGCACCGCCTCGCTGCCGGCGGCCAGCTGCGCCATCGCTTCGATCAGGCCCTGCGCGAAACTGCCGCGGCCGGCGCTGATCGCGGTGGCCGGTACATGCGCGCCGGTGCCGATCGTCCAGTAGCCGGCGGCGGCGTTGTGCACCGAGTTGTGGAAGCGGGTGGGCGACACCGCGCGCGGGTCGCTGGCCAGCGTGGTGCACATGTAGTCGCTGATCGACATTTCGCCATGGGTGGACGCGAACACCGACGGCAGCGTCGCTGCCTCGCGCCCGGCCGCCTCGCAGGCGGCGAGCGCGGCTTCCAGCGCCACCGCCACCGTGGCCGGCGCGCGGCGGCGCTCGTTGGCGGCCAGCAGCAGCGGGGCCGGGCGCGCCGGCACCTGCGCTGGATGCACGCCGCCCCGCGCCCAGGCGCACGCCGCGTCCCAGTCGGGCAGCCCGCTGCCCCAGAATCCGATGCCTTCGACGACCGCCTCGCGCATGCCCCTCATCCCACCTTACTGAATACCAGCGAGCAGTTGTTGCCGCCGAAGCCGAAAGAGTTGTTCATCGCGTGGCGGATATCCGCCCGCGCATTGTCGAACCGGATCTGCGGTCCGCAGGCCGGGTCGGGAACCGTGCTGTTGAGCGTGCCCGGCAGCAGCCCGTCGGACAAGGCCAGCAGCGCGAACACCGACTCGACGATGCCGGCCGCGCCCAGGGTGTGGCCGGTCCAGCCCTTGGTCGAGCTGGCATGCAGCGACGGTGGGAACAGCGCCGCCACCGCGGCGGCCTCGATGCCGTCGTTGGCCGGGGTCGAGGTGCCGTGCAGGTTGAGGTAGCCCAGCTGCGCGGGCTCGAGCCCGGCGCTGTGCAGCGCCTGGCGCATCGCCAGGCGCGCGCCCAGCCCCTGCGGATGCGGCGCCGACATGTGGTGGGCGTCGCTGGATTCGCCGTAGCCGCCCAGCTGCAGCGCGGTCTCCGGGCCGGCGTCGGCGCGTTCCAGCACCGCATAGCCGCCGGCCTCGCCCAGCGACAGCCCGCTGCGGCGCGCGTCGAACGGCTGGCAGGGCGCCGTGGCGACCAGCTGCAGCGAATGGAAACCGAACAGCACGCTGCCGCACAGGGTATCGACGCCGCCGACCAGGGCGGCATCGGCGAAGCCGGCATGGATCAGCCGCGCGGCCTGCGCGAACACCTTGGCGCTCGACGAACAGGCGGTGGCCACGGTCACGCACGGGCCGCCGAGCCCGGTGGCGGCGCGGACGAAATCGCCGAGCGCGTGCGGGGTGTGGATGCGCGGGCGCTGCAGCTCCGGCGGGAAATGCGCCACGCCCGCTTCATCGGTGTGCAGCCGCGCATATGCCGCTTCGGTGGCGCCGATGGCCGAGGTGGAGGTGCCCATCACCACCGCCACGCGGTGCGCGCCGTGGCGGGCGACAACCGCGGCCACCGCGTCGAGCAGGCCGTCCTGCTGCAGCGCCAGCCATGCCAGCGCGTTGTTGCGGCAGTCGAAGCCGGCCAGCGCCGGCGGCAGCGTCACGTCCTCCACGCCGTCGACGCGGCCGATCCAGCAGTCCAGCGGGTCGTTGCCGAAGTCGTTGCGGCGCAGGCCGCTGCGACCGTGCGCCAGCGCCTGGCGCTGCGTATCCAGTCCCGCGCCCAGCGCGGTGGTGGCGCTGTGCGCGAGGATGTTCAGCGGGAGCAGGCGCGGTGGCATTGCGGCGGTCACGCGGTCTTCCGGACATGGGGCGGGGCGCGAGTATATCGGGGTGCCCGTCCACCGTACGGCGTCCCGGCAGGGTGATGGCGTGCGCATTTCTTGATGAAAATGAATGAAGCTCCGGCAAAGCCGCGGACGGCTGCGTACGGCAATGCCTTTCACCGGCGTCGGGTTTCCGACACAATCTCCTGCATTCCCAAGCAGGGCAACGCCCGCGGGCATGCAAGCCTACGTCTACAAAAGCCAACGCAAGCCGGACACCTACGTCTACCTTGCCAAGCGCGACGACTTCGACGCGATCCCGGCCACGCTCGGCGCCACCCTGGCACCGTTCGCGTTCGTGCTGGAAGTCGCGCTGACCCCGGAACGGCGGCTGGCCCAGGCCGACGCCGCGCTCGTGCGCGCCAACCTGGTCACGCACGGCTTCCACCTGCAGTTGCCGCCGCAGCCCCTGGCGCCGGTGAAGATCGCCCGCATCGACGGCCGCGATGACTGACGCCCGCCGCAGCCGTGCCCTCGGCGCGCTGGCGCTCGGCGGGTTGCTCGCGCTCGCCACCGCGTTCGGTGGCCTGCCGGCCGCCGTGTGCGGCCTGCTGGCGCAGCCGGCGTTCGCGCTGGCGGTGTCGTGGTGGCGGCGCACGCGCGCCACCGCGCCGCTGGCCGCGCTGCCGCGGCACGACCTGCCGGGGCTGCTTGTGGTCTGGGCCGCGGGCACCGGGCTGCTGGCGCTGCTGGTGTCCTGGCCATTGGCGGCGCTGCACGACAGCGGCAGCCTGCAGGCGGTGCTGGCACTGTGCGTGGCGCTGAGCATCGCGGTGGCGGCGCTGTGGCGCACCTGGCCGCTGTGGCAGGCGCTGGAGCGCGAAGGCGGCACCCTGCGCGCGCAGGCCCAGGCGTTGTCCGCGCGCGCCATGGATTCGTGGCACGGCATCGGCGCGGCGCTGCTGCTGTGCCTGCTGTGCGCGGCGGTGGTGGCGCCGGCCTGGCCGGGTCTGCTCGGCGACGGCCTGCGCTGGCCGCTGGCCATCGCCACCGTGCTCCTTTCGCCGTTGCTGCACGCTGCGCTGCAGGCGTTGCCCGCGGCGCCAGCGGCCGCGCCGGCGATGGCGACGCCGGCGTTCGATCCGTTCGCCGAGGCCCTGGCCGAACCGGCGCCGCTGGAGCCGATGGCGCAGCACGAATGGGTGCCGCAGCTGTACGAGGCCGCGCGCGCCGGGCGGGTGGACCGCGCCCTGCAGCTGCTCGACGCCGGCGCCGATCCGCATGCGCCGCCGCCGGCCGATTCGCGCGACCAGCGCAGCCTGGTGGTGCTGGCCGCGGTGCTGCCCGACCTGCGCCTGCTGCGCGCGCTGATCGGCCGCGGCGTGGACGTGAACCTGGCCCATCGCGGCATGACCCCGCTGCTGGCGGCCACCCGCGACAGCTGGCACGGGCGTCCCGAGGCGGTGATGACCCTGCTGGCCAACGGCGCCGATCCGCGCGCCACCGACGCCGACGGCAACACTCCGCTGCACCATGCCGCGCGCAGTTCCGACCCCGGCGTGGCCGCACTGCTGCGCGATGCCGCGGCCGAGATCGACGCGCTCAACCACGACGGCCACAGTCCGCTGGCGGTGGCCTGCCAGGCCGGCAACTGGCGGCTGGCGCGGTTCCTGCTCGAGCGCGGCGCCAAGGTGGAGCCCGCCGACGGCGTGCCGGTCCTCATTCCCGCCGCGGCCACCGAAGACGACGATGCCGCCGGCGTGCAGCTGCTGCTCAAGCACAAGGCACGGCTGGACGCGCGCGACCGCCGCCGCCGCAGCGCCCTGCACGAGGCCGCCGCGGCCGGCCATGGCGACATCGTCGATGCGCTGCTCGCGGCCGGCGCCAATGTCGAACCGCGCGATGCCGCCGGCCGCACGCCGTGGCTGGACGCTGCCGCGCATGGCCATGCCGGCGTGCTCGAGCGCCTGCTCGCGCACAAGCCCGATGTCACCGCGGTCGATGGCGAGGGCTGCAACGCGGTGCTGCTGGCCTGCCGCGCGGAGAACGTGACCGCGGCGCTGGTGCGGCGCCTGCTGGACCTGGGCATCGCCGCCGATGCGGTCGCCGCCGACGGCCGCCGCGCCATCGACCACGCGGCCGCGGCCGGGCGCTGGAGCATCGTCTCGCTGCTGGACCCGGCCTATCCGCTGCCCGCCGCGGTCAGCGACGCGCTGGCCGGCACCGACGCCGGCGATGGCGCCGCCGCGGCGCCGCCGCTCAACGACCGCCCGCCGCTGACCCTGCTGCGCGAGGCGCTGGCCTTCGGCAACACCGAGGGCATGGCGCCGCTGGCGCGGCTGTGTTCGGCGCGCGAGCTGGGCACCCTGCTGCACGCCGTGGAACTGGCGCTGCAGCCGCGCGTGGTCGACTGGCTGCTGGCCCACGGTGCCGATGCCGAAGTGCTCGACGCCTGCGGCGACACGCCGATGTTCGCGTTGCTGGCGCGCGGGGTGGATGCCATCCCGACGCTGCAGGTGCTGCTGCGGCACGGCGTTTCGCCCGCCGGGCGCGGTGGGCTGGGGCGCCTGTTGGCCGCCTGCGTGCAGCACGACCAGGGCTCGCGCGGTACCGAACAGTTCGTACTGGAGCTGCTGGAGCGCGGCGCCGATCCGTTCGGCGGCTCGCCTGCCGGCGATCCGCCGCTGGCGCTGGCGGTACGCCTGGGCTGGTTGAAGGTGCAGCACTGGCTGCTGGTGCACGGGGCGGACCGCGAAGCGCGCGACAGCCACGGCATGACCGCGTTGCACCTGGCCACCGCGCTGGCACGCGAGGCGTCGCTGAAGCAGCTGGTGATGCAGGGCGCCTCGCCGGACGCGCGCGCCGCAGACGGGCAGACGCCGCTCGGCGTGGCTCTGTCCAGCGGTCGCCGCGACCTGGCCGACTGGCTGGACTGGCGCGGCTGGCCGCTGCCGCTGCGGCCGCTGCGCGAAGCCGACGTGCCGGCCGCGGCGATGGCCGGCGATGCCGACGCCGTGCGCCGGCTGATCGAACTGGGCCTGCCGGTGGATGCGGTCGATGCGCAGGGCTGCACCGGCCTGCTGCGCGCGGCCGGTGGCGGCCACGTCGCCACCGTGGACCTGCTGCTGGCGCGCGGCGCCGATCCGCAGCATGCGGCCGCCAGCGGCGCCACGCCGCTGTCGGCGGCGGTGAGCATGCGCCAGGCGGCCATCGTCACCGCCCTGCTCGACGCTGGCGCGCGCATCGACCACCGCCTGCCGGGCGGCGTCACCGTGCTGATGCTGGCTGCCGCGCTCGGCTTGCCCGACATCGCCGCCAAACTGCTGACCGCAGGCGCCGACGTGCACGCCGGCGACGACCAGCAGCTGGCGCCGCTGCACTGCGCCGCGCTCTACGGGTTCACCGCGCGCGACCGCACCCGGCTGCTGGCGCTGCTCGACACCCTGCTGCTGGCCGGCGCCGAGCCGGACCAGGCTTCGGCCGGTACGGTCACCCCGCTGCTGCTGCTGCTGGGCGCGCGCGCCGAGCCGGGCACCGCCTGCGACGAGCAGGTGGTGCTGGCCGCGGTCGAGCGCCTGCTCGATGAAGAAGTGGCGCTGGACGTGCGCGATCCGCGCGGCTTCGGCCCGCTGCACCTGGCCGCGCTGCATGGCCTGCCGTTGCTGGTGCAGCGCCTGCTGCGCGCCGGCGCCGACCCCGACCTGCGCGACGCGCTGGGCCGCAGCCCGCGCGAGATCGCGGTCATGCGCGGCTTCATCGACGTCGCCGGCGAGTTCGAGCCGGCGGTGCCGGGGGTGTCGTCGATGGCCCGGTTCCTGCGCGACCGCGGCTGAGCGCGGCCCGCCCGCGACCCTGGCGGCCGCCGCTGTCGCAGGCCGCCGCGCCGCGGTTTCAGTCGCCGCTGCCGCGGCGCGCGGGCCTCATTCGCGGTTCGTCGCCGGCCGCTCCGCCGTCCCGTCGTCCTCGCCGTCGCCGGCATCGGCCTCGAACAGCTGCATCAGGTCGGCGCGCGCATCGCGCGAGGTCTGCATCACCGCCGCCTCGTCGTCGTAGACCAGGTGCTGGGCCTTGAGCAGCTTCTCGTCATGCTCGCGGAAACGGCGCACGTGCTCGCGCGCGGTGTTCTCGGCGATGCCCAGCGCGGTGAGCACCCGTTCGCTGATCTCCAGGCTCGACCCGAACACTTCGCGGAACGGCTCGGCCGACATGTCCATCAGCTTCCAGGCGTGCTGGCGGTTGCGCGCGCGCGCCAGCACCTTGGCCTGCGGGTACAGCCGCCGCACCAGGCGCACCGCGCGCAGGTTGGTGTCGGGATCGTCCATGGCCATCACGAACACCCGGATCTGGTCGCCGCCGGCCGCGCGCAGCAGGTCGGGCCGGGTGGGATCGCCGTAATACAGATGGTTGCCGAAGCGGCGCAGGTCTTCCACCGTACCCGGATCGGCTTCCAGCGCGACGAACGGGATGCGCTGCGCGGTGAGCAGCCGCGCGACGATCTGGCCGAAGCGGCCCATGCCCGCGATCAGCACCTGCGGGTGCTGCGCCTGGGCCTCGTTCAGGTTGTCCGGCGCGCGTTCCGGGCCCCGGTTCGGGGCGCGCGGCCGCACCAGTTGCTTGAGCCCGATCATCAGCAGCGGGGTCAGCGCCATCGACAGGCTGACGATGGCGACCAGGCGGTCATGGTTGATGCGCCCCAGCAGGTTGACGCGCTCGGCCTCGTTGAACACGACGAAGGCGAACTCGCCGCCCAGCCACAGCACGCTGCCCAGCATCAGCGCGCTGCGCAGCGGCATCCGCGCGGCCAGGCCGATCAGCACCAGCAGCCCGAATTTCACCGCCAGCAGCACGCCGACGCCGATCGCGATCACGGTCGGCTCGGCGGCGATCCGCGCCAGGTCGATGCTCATGCCCACGGCGATGAAGAACAGCCCCAGCAACAGGCCCTTGAACGGCTCGATCTGCGACTCGATCTCGTGGCGGAACTCGGAGTCGGCCAGCAGCACGCCGGCCAGGAACGCGCCCAGGCTCGGGCTCAGCCCGGCCTTCTGCATCAGCCATGCGGTGCCCAGCACCACCAGCAGCGCGCTGGCGGTGAACACCTCGGGCATGCGCGTGCGCGCGACCATGCCGAACAGGTGGCGCAGCACCGGCCGGCCCAGCAGGATCACCACGGCCAGCGCGCCGACCGCGGTGGCCACGTTCTGCCAGGTCAGGGTCTCGTTGCGGATCCCGCCCAGCAGCGGAATCGCCGCCAGCAGCGGGATCGCGACCAGGTCCTGGAACAGCAGGATGGCGAAGCCCAGCCGCCCGTAGTCGGTGTTCAGGGCCTTGTGCTCGGACAGCAGCTGCAGGCCGATCGCGGTGGAGGACAGCGCCAGCGCGGTGCCGATCACCAGCGCGCTCTTCCACTGGAAGTGGTACAGCAGCAACAGCCCGCCGAGCACCCCGGCGGTGACCAGCACCTGCAGCGCGCCGCCGCCGAACACCGTGCGCCGCATCACCATCAGCCGCGACGGCGAAAGCTCCAGCCCGATCACGAACAGCAGCATCACCACGCCGATCTCGGCGGCGTTGAGGATGCGGTCGGCGTCGTGCACGAACGCCAGCACGTGCGGGCCCAGCACCACGCCGGCGGCCAGATAGCCCAGCACCGCGCCCAGCCCGAAGCGCTTGAACACCGGCACGGCGATCACCGCCGCCAACAGCAGCACCAGGGCCAGTTCCAGACCGCCGCCATGCATCGGGATCACGCTCGGAGAATAGAGAAGGGGAAAGGCGGAGCGGCGGCCGGGGCGGGCGCATGCCGATGCCTGTACGAAAGAGTACCGCGCGCCCGCGGCCTTGGAAAATTTCACGGCACGCCGCTTGACCGCGCCGCGCGCCGGTCGCAGACTCGCGCAGCCGCCGGCCCCTGCCGTCGCGGCGACCCTTCGGAGTCCCACCCATGCCCAGCGACAGTACAAGTCGATCTCGTCCGACGTCGGTGACGGCCAACGCCTGAGTGGGTGTTTCGCCGCTGCCGGCGTTGCGCCCGCAACCCAGCAGCCGACCCGGTCGGCAAGGCGAAACACGATGAACCAGAAGCAACTCCTGCGTCCGGCAGCGGACGCCAGCGCCCTGGGCGCACCCCTGGCCGGGTTCAACACCGCCGACGCGGTGGTCTATCTCAACCAGCTCGAACAGGCCGAAGCCGGCGCGGTGCTGGCGGCATTGCCGTTGCCGCGCGCGGTCAAGCTGCTGGAAGCGCCGGAGCTGCAGCATGCCGGCGAGCTGGTCGCGGCGATGCCGCCGGCCCGGGCCGCCGCGCTGCTGGGGCTGATGGCCGACGACCGCGCCACCGACATCGTCCATGAGCTGGACGAGGACGAGCGCGCGCGGCTGATCCCGCTGCTCGACCCGGCCGCGCGCCGCTCGATCCAGCTGCTGCTCAGCTACCCGCCCAACACCGCCGGCGCACTGATGACCACCGAGTTCGTCAGCGTCCCCGCCGACTGGACCGTGGCGCGCACGCTGCAGCACATCCGCGAGGTCGAGCGCAGCCGCGAGACGGTCTACGCGATCTACGTGCTCGACCCGCGCACCGCGCAGCTGCTGCAGGTGGTGACCATGCGCCGGCTGATCACCGGCGCGCCGTCGGACTCGATCCTCGACGTGGCCCAGGTCAACCCGCCGGTGAGCGTCGGCCCGGAGCTGGACCAGGAGGAAGTGGCGCAGCTGATCCGCCGCCACGACCTGCTGGCGATCCCGGTGGTGGACGCGCAGCGGCGCATGCTGGGCATCGTCACCGTGGACGACATCCTCGACGCGCTGATCGACGAATCCACCGAGGACGTGCACAAGTTCGGTGGCGTCGAGGCGCTGGACCGGCCGTACATGCAGATCGGGTTCTTCGACATGATCCGCAAGCGCGCCGGCTGGCTGAGCGTGTTGTTCCTGGGCGAAATGCTCACCGCCAGCGCCATGCAGCACTACGAGGACGAACTGGCGCGCGCGGTGGTGCTGACCCTGTTCATCCCGCTGATCATGAGTTCGGGCGGCAACTCGGGTTCGCAGGCGACCTCGCTGCTGATCCGCTCGCTGGCGCTGCATGAACTGCGCCTGCGCGACTGGTGGAAGGTGGCGCTGCGCGAACTGCCGACCGGCGCGGTGCTGGGCGGCATCCTCGGCCTGCTGGCCATCGCCCGCATCAGCATCTGGCAACTGACCGGCCTGCACGACTACGGCGCGCACTGGAAGCTGCTGGCGCTGACCATCGGCGCGGCGCTGGTGGGCATCGTCACCTTCGGCTCGCTGTCCGGGTCGATGCTGCCGTTCGTGCTCAAGCGGCTGGGCTTCGACCCGGCCAGTGCGTCGGCGCCGTTCGTGGCCACCCTGGTCGACGTCACCGGGCTGGTCATCTACTTCAGCATCGCGGCGATGATCCTCGGCGGAACGCTGCTGTAGCGGGCAAGGGCCGGTTGGCACGCACGCGGCACGTGGCCGGCGTCGGCGCCGCCGGCGCTGCCACGGCAGGCGCGGGGCAGGGCTCCGGTGCCGTCGCCTGGGTGACGCCAGGCGCTGCCCACCGGCGTCACGCGCCGCCGATGGCCGCCCGTGGGGCGCGGTGCGCCCGGCCGGCACGGCCCGGCGTGCCCCGCCGCCTGCCGTCGCGACGGGCGCGCAGGGCACCGTGCCGCTTGATCGTGCTCATGCCGCGGGTACCACGACGCGTGTACCTTTGACCGCGTTCCCGTTGCCGGCATCGCGATGAGCACCTACCACCTGCAGACCGTGTTCCGTCCCCGTTCCGTGGCCGTGGTCGGCGGCAGCCCGCGCGAGCGCTCGGCCGGGCGCGCGGTGGTGCGCAACCTGCGCGCGGGCGGCTTCGCCGGGCAGATCGGCTGGGTCAACCCGCGCCACGCCGAGATCGACGGCATGCGCACGGTCAAGCGGCTCAAGGACCTGCCGTGGATACCGGACCTGGTGGTGGTGACCACGCCGGCGGCGATGGTGCCGCAGGTGGTGGCCGCCGCCGCCGGGCTGGGGGTGGCCGCGGCCATCATCCTCACCGCCGGGCTCGGCCGCGGCCCCGGCTCGCTGGCCGCGCAGGTGGAAGCGGCGGCGCGGCCGAAGGGCATGCGCATCCTCGGCCCGCACTGCCTGGGGGTGATCGCGCCGCACGCGCGGCTCAACGCCTCCATCGCCGCGCACACCCCGCAGGCCGGCGACCTGGCGCTGATCTCCGAATCCAGCGCGATCGCCGCCGCGCTGGTGGAGTGGGGCGTGGCACGTTCGATCGGGTTCTCGGCGGTGGTGTCGCTGGGCGACGCGCTGGACGTGGATTTCGGCGACCTGCTCGACTACTTCGCCGCCGACTACCGTACCCGCGCGATCCTGCTCTACGTCGACCAGATCAGCGACGCCCGCAAATTCATGTCCGCCGCGCGCGCGGCGGCGCGCGCCAAGCCGGTGGTGGTGGTCAAGTCCGGGCGCCAGCCGCGCAGCGCCGGGGCGCGCGCCGAGACCCACGCGCAGACCCTGGCCGCATCCGATGCGGTGTACGGGGCGGCGTTCAACCGCGCCGGCCTGCTGCGGGTGAACGCGCTCGACGAACTGTTCACCGCCGCCGAGACCCTGGGCCGGCTCGGCACGTTTCCGGGCAACCGGCTGGCGATCCTCAGCAACGGCGGCGGCATCGGCCGGCTGGCGGTGGACCAGCTGCAGGCCCTGGGCGGCACCCTGGCGGCGTTGTCGCCGGCGACCGTGGCGCACCTGGACCAGGCGCTGCCGCAGGGCTGGTCGCGCGACAACCCGGTGGACATCATCGTCGATGCCGGCGGCGACCGTTACGCCGCGGCGGTGGAGGCGCTGCTGGCCGACGAGGCCAACGACGCGCTGCTGGTGGTCAACGTGCCCACCGCGTTCACCTCGTCGGCCGATGCGGCGCAGGCATTGACCCGCACCCTCGGGCTGCGCTCGCGGCAGCTGCGCGACAAGCCGGTGTTCGCGGTGTGGCTGGGCAACGACGAGCAGGCCACCGCCACGCTCAATACCGCGCGGGTGCCCACCTATCCCAGCGAGGCCGAGGCGGTGCGCGGGTTCCAGCACCTGGTGCGCTACCGCCAGGCGCAGGCGGCGCTGATGGAGACGCCGCCCAGCCTGCCGGCCGATTTCGTGGTGGACGCGGCGGCCGCGCGCGCGCTGGTGGAGTCGGCGCTGGCGCGCGGCCAGCAGTGGCTGGACCCGGTGGCCACGCACGCGCTGCTGCAGGCCTATGGCATCCCGTCGCTGGCGGTGATGGTCGCGCGCGACGCGCACGAGGCGATGGAGCTGGCGCAGCCGCTGCTCGAGCGCGGCGCGACCGTGGCGGTCAAGGTGCTGTCGCCGGACATCCCGCACAAGTCCGACGTCGATGGCGTGCGCCTGAACCTGGGCACGCTGCAGGCGGTGCACATGGCGGCGACCTCGATCCTGCAGCGCGCGCGCGAACTGCGCCCGCAGGCGCGCATCGAGGGCGTGCTGCTGCAGCAGACCCTGGTGCGGCCCAAGGCGCGCGAACTGATCGCCGGCATCGCCGACGATCCGGTGTTCGGGCCGGTGCTGGTGTTCGGCCGCGGCGGCACCGCGGTGGAAGTGATCGACGACAAGACCCTGGCGCTGCCGCCGCTGGACCTGCGCCTGGCGCACGAGGTGATCGGCCGCACCCGGGTCTCGCGCATCCTCAAAGCGTACGGCGACGTGCCGGCCGCCGACGAACGCGCGGTGGCGCTGGTGCTGGTCAAGCTGGCGCAGCTGGCCGCCGACATCCCCGAGATCCGCGGCCTGGACCTCAACCCGCTGCTGGCCGACCGCGACGGGGTGATGGCGCTGGACGCACGCATCGCCATCGCCCCGGTGCGGCGCCTGCACAAAGGCCGCGGCCATCCGCGCTTCGCGATCTTCCCGTATCCGACCGAATGGGAGCGCAACATCGAACTGTCCGACGGTGCCCGCGCCTTCGTGCGCCCGGTGCGGCCGGAGGACGACGCGCTGTTCCGCGCGTTCTTCGCCCGCGTCACCGACGACGACCTGCGCCTGCGCTTCTTCCAGTCGGTCAAGCATTTCAGCCACGAGTTCATCGCACGCCTGACCCAGCTCGACTATGCCCGCTCGATCGCGCTGGTGGCGATCGACCCGAAGAGCGGCGACATGCTCGGCGCGGTGCGCCTGCACGCCGACGCCGACTACGACCGCGGCGAGTACGGCATCCTGATCCGCTCCGACCTCAAGGGCCACGGCATCGGCTGGAAGCTGATGCAGATCATGATCGAGTACGCCGGCTGGCAGGGCCTGAACGTGGTCGAGGGCCAGGTGCTGCGCGAGAACAGCACCATGCTGGCGATGTGCCGCACGCTCGGTTTCAAGGTCAAGCCCGATCCCGACGACCCGGCGATCATGAACGTCACCCTGCCGGTGCATTCCACGGGTGACGGTACCGGCTGAGTGCCAGCGGCGCGACAATAGGCGCCATGCACACCACCGCCGCCGGGAATGCTCCCGGGAAGATCCCGCTGCTGTTGCTGCCGGGCCTGCTCAACGACGCCGAGCTGTGGCGCGCGCAGATCGCCGACCTGTCCGGCATCACCGACTGCATCGTTGGCGACCAGACCCGCGGGACGACCCTGCAGGCGGTGGCCGCCGACGTGCTGGCGCAGGCGCCGCCGCGCTTCGCGCTGGCCGGGTTCTCGCTGGGCGGCTTCGTCGCCCAGCAGATCCTGCGCGTCGCCCCGCAGCGGGTCGGGCGGCTGGCGCTGATCGGTACTTCGATCCACGCCGATTCGCCGCAGCGCGCCGCGCAGCGCCGCGCGCAGCAGGCCAGCGTGCGCCTGCCCGGCACCTTCCACGGTTTCGGCGACCGGCTGATGCGCAGCTACATCGATGCCTCGCGCCTGCACGACGAGGCGCTGGTGCGGCGCGTGCGCGACATGACCACGCGCCTGGGCGCGGCGGTGTTCCTGCGGCAGAGCGCACTGGAACGGCGCGATGGCCACGACGTGCTGGCCGCCTACCGCGACCCGCTGCTGATCGTGT
Organism: Stenotrophomonas sp. Y6; assembly: GCF_022436665.1. Lineage (NCBI taxonomy): Bacteria > Pseudomonadati > Pseudomonadota > Gammaproteobacteria > Lysobacterales > Lysobacteraceae > Stenotrophomonas > Stenotrophomonas sp. Y6. Next base: position 227,271 of record NZ_JAKUKB010000006.1, on the reverse strand, counting down.
GCGGGGCCAACGACCGCATCACACCGCCGGCGGTCAGCGAGGAAATGCACGCGCTGGCGCCGCACTCGCGGCTGTTGCTGCTGCCCGGCTGCGGGCACCTGGCGCCGATGGAAAAGCCCGATGAGGTCAGTGCGGCGCTGCGCGACTGGTTGCTGGCACCGGGCTGAAGCGGCGCGCCTGATCCAGGGATTGCGCCTGGCGGGCGTGGTGCCAGGCGTGGCGCACCCGCCAGCGGGCCTCGTCCCAGGGCACCGCCAGCGCCGGTGCATGGCGATGGTAGCTGTCCTGCAGCGCGCGGTAGAGCTGCTCCTCGCTGGCGTGCGGCCATGCCCGGTAGAGCTCCAGGCCCATCTGCAGCAGTCGCCGGTACTGCTCGAACGCGTGCCGGCCGAGCCGGCCGATGGCATGGACGCTGCGCCAGTACGCCATCTCCGCGTCCACATCCAGGCCGTGGTGGTCTGCACCGTGCGGGTTCTGCATGAGCGGTCTCCGTTCGCGGTCCGCCCCCTGTGGCACGGATGCTACGACCGCGTCGGCGCCGGGTTCAACCCGCGGCGCATTCAGTCCCCCGCGCTGGCCGTGTCGAGCTGGGCGATGTCCGCGGCAGACAGTGCCAGCCGCGCGGCGGCGAGCACCTCGTGCAGCTGTTCCACGCCGGTGGCGCTGACGATCGGCGCGGTGATCCCGGGCCGCGCGATCAGCCACGCCAGCGCGACCTGCGCCGGTGTCGCCCGGTGCGCGGCGGCGATATCGTCGAGCGCGGCGAGGATGCGCAGGCCACGCGCATCCAGGTAGCGCGCGACCACCCTGGCACCGCGCGCGCCGCTCTTGCCGGCGTCGTCGGCGCTGCGGTACTTGCCGCTGAGGAAGCCGCTGGCCAGCGCGTAGTAGCCGATCACCCCCAGCCCCTGTTCGCGCGCCAGCGGCTCCAGTTCCGCTTCGTAGCCGGCACGGTCGTAGAGGTTGTACTCCGGCTGCAGGCTCTCGTAGCGCGGCAGGTGGTAGTCGGCCGATACCTTCAGCGCGTCGCGCAGGCGCGTGGCGCTGTAATTGGAGGCGCCGATGGCGCGCACCTTGCCGGCCTCGACCAGGCGCGCGAAGGCGCCCAGGGTCTCCTCCAGCGGCACCGACGCGTCGTCCTCGTGCGCCTGGTACAGGTCGATCACGTCGGTCTGCAGGCGCCGCAGCGAATCCTCCGCCGCAGCATGGATGTTGCCGGCCGACAGCCCGGGGCGCTCGGCCCATTTGCCGACCTTGGTCGCCAGCACCACCTGGTCGCGCTTGCCGCTGCGCCGGAGCCAGCGGCCGATCATGGTTTCCGACTCGCCGCCGGTGTTGCCCGGCACCCACGCCGGATACACGTCGGCGCTGTCGACCAGGTTGAAGCCGGCCTCGACGAATGCGTCCAGCAGGGCGAAGGCGGTCTTTTCGTCCACGCTCCAGCCGAACACGTTGCCGCCGAAGGCGACGGGGGCCACCTGCAGGCCGGAACGGCCGAGTTCGCGTAAACGGGTCATGCGCAGCTCCTTGGCGTCGGCGCTCCAGCATATACGCAGCGGCCGGCGGCCCGCCGCGCACGCATGCTAGGCTCGCCGGACTCCAACCGTGGAATCTCCCGATGAAGACCATTGCCCCGCTGGTTGCCGCCTGTCTGCTGTTCGCCGCCCTGCCTGCCGCCGCGCAGGACCACGCACACGCCGGCCACGACCACGCCGCCATGCATGCTGCGCCGGCCGCGTCTGCGTCCGCGCAGCTGCAGGCCGCGGTCGGCGGTGACTGGCGCAGCCCGGCCAATACCGCGCGCGACGCGTACCGGCACCCGCTGCAGACTCTGGAGTTCTTCGGCGTGCAGCCGCAGCAGACCGTGGTCGAGATCACCCCGGGCGGCGGCTGGTACGCCGAGATCCTCGCGCCCTACCTGCGTGCCCACGGCCAGTACGTGGCCGCGGTGGTCGACCCGATGGCGCTGCCGGCCGGCAAGGGCCGCGACTACCAGCAACGTACCCGCGACGGGCTGGAGAAGAAGTTCGCCGCCGCGCCGGCGCTGTTCGACAAGGCCACCGTGGTCGCCTATGACCCGGCGGCGCCGGTGCTGGGCAAGCCGGGTTCGGCCGACGTGGTGCTGACCTTCCGCAACGTGCACAACTGGCGCGCGGCCGACCAGGCCGAGGGCATGTTCCGTGCGTTCTTCGCGGTGCTCAAGCCCGGCGGCACGCTGGGCGTGGTGGAACACCGCGCCAAGGCCGACGTCGCCGCCGACGACAAGAGCGGTTACGTCGGCCAGGCGCAGGTGATCGCCATGGCCGAAGCCGCCGGCTTCAGGCTGCAGCAGAGCAGCGAGATCAACGCCAACCCGCGCGACACCAAGGATCACCCCAATGGCGTGTGGACGCTGCCGCCGTCCAACAACCACGACGCCGCCGATGCCGCCCGGTACAAGGCGATCGGCGAAAGTGACCGGATGACGCTGCGCTTCGTGAAGCCCTGACCGGGGCCGAACGCAGGGCTGGGCGCGTGGACGCCCGCGCGGCACGCCTTGCCGGCGGCCGCGCGCCCTGCCGTTGCGGCCGGTTGCACAGCGCGGGGATGACGCCGCGGCTGCGGCCATCCCCGTCTGCCGTCGTCATCGTCATCGTCATCGTTTTGCCCGGCTGCCATGCTCATCGCCTTCAACAAACCCTTCAACGTGCTGTGCCAGTTCACCGACCGCAGCCAGCCGCCACGGGCGACGCTGGCCGGGTTCGGCCTGCCCTCGAACGTGTACGCGGCAGGGCGCCTGGACTACGACAGCGAAGGCCTGCTGCTGCTCACCGACGACGGCGGCCTGGCGCACCGCCTGACCGATCCGCGGCACAAGCAGGACAAGACCTACTGGGTGCAGGTGGAAGGCGTGCCGAGCCCGGAGCGGCTGCAGGCATTGCGTGACGGCGTGCTGCTCAATGACGGGCCGACGCTGCCGGCGCGGGTGCAGCTGCTGGAAACACCGCCGGCGCTGTGGCCGCGCGACCCGCCGGTGCGGTTCCGCAAGACCGTGCCCGACGCGTGGCTGGCGATCACCCTGCGCGAGGGCCGCAACCGCCAGGTGCGGCGCATGACCGCGGCGGTGGGCCTGCCGACGCTGCGCCTGGTGCGCGCCGCGATGGGCGCGCATGCGCTCGATGGCCTGCAGCCCGGGCAGTGGCGGGTGTTGCAGGGGTAGGACAGGGACGGGCGCGCCGCGTGGCGCGCCCGCATGGGTCAGGCGTCGCTGCCGATGTCGCTGGTCTCGTCCACCGTGGTCTGCGCGCGGCGGCGCTGGGCGATCTGCTGCGACTTGGCCTCCAGTGCGGCGTTGTCGCGCTTGTTCTTGCGATAGACCGCGTAGCCGATCAGGCCCAGGCCGACCGCGGCCACGGCGATGGTGGCGGTGGGATTGCGTCGTGCCACCCGGCCCACGGCCCGACCGCCGGTCTTCATGGCGCCGATCGCGGCGCCGGCCTTGAGCCAGTCGGCGGCGTTGGAGCCGCCGTGCCTGAGGCTGTCGCCGGCGTGGCCGGCCAGTTCCATGGCCCGTTCCAGGGCCGATCCGGTGATGTCGCTGAACTTGCTCATGGGGGAATCCTCGGTTGCGGGGGCGGGCATGCAGTGTCGCGGGATGCGCGTGCAGGAAATGTTAGTCACCAGCGGGGCGGACGCACTCCTCCGTAGGTGTGGGGCTCGCCCCACACGGCCTTCCGGTCGTTGCGTGCGGGGCGAGCCCCGCACCTACGATGATCCGCATGCCACGGGGTGTCGGGCCGCGTCAGGCATGAATCCATAGTCCATTCCCCTTTCACCGTCGCCACGGGAGACGATCTTTCACGTCCCGCGAGGTTTTGCGCGATGCGTGGCAGTTGCGCTCCAAGGATCATCAGGCCACGGATGTCGGGGGTACCTGCCCTTCATCTCCTTGCGCACCTCCGCATAGGTGTTCTCCCAGAAGTTGCGCAGGTCGCCGGTCACCTGCAGCGGCTTGCCGCCGGGCGAGAGCAGGTGCAGCAGCAGCGGCACGCGGCCGTCGGCGATGCGCGGGGTGTCGGCCAGGCCGAACAGTTCCTGCAGCTTCACCGCCAGCACCGGCGGACGCGGGCTGATGCCGTCGTCGTCCAGGGCGTAGTCGATGGCGCGCTCCAGCCCCGACGGCACGTTGATCCGTACCGGGGCGTGGCGGTCGATCTGCTGGCGCAGGTTCCAGTCGATGCGCGACTTCAGTGCTTCGCCCAGCTCCGCTTCGGCCAGCGCGTCGAGCCGGGTCTTGCCGGCGAAGGCCGGCAGCAGCCAGTCGTCGAGCGTGCCCAGCAGCGCCGCGTCGGACAGGTCGGGCAGTTCCAGTTCCGGCATCCACTGGCGCAGGCCCTGCACCCGGTAGCGCCACTGGCGCAGGGCGTCGGTCCACGGCAGTGCTTCCAGCCCCAGTTCGCGCACCGCGTCGGTGAGCGCGCGCGCGGCCTGTGCCGGATCGACCCTGCCGGCCGGGCGGCTGTCCAGCACGATGCGGTCGAAGCCGGATTCGCGCCGCGCCTCCAGCGCGCGCCGCTCGCCGTTCCAGCGCACCACGTCGCGCTGCTGGAAGCGCTGCGGGAAATCGGCACGCAGCCGCGCCTCGTCCACCGGCGCGGCGCGCAGCAGCAACGCGTCGCGCGCCTCGAAGCGCAGCTCGCTGACCACCAGCCAGGGTTCGCCGCGCAGGTCGCTGGTGTCGAACAGGCGCGCGCTGCGGCCGTTGGCCAGCTGGTAGCGCAGGGGGTCGGTGGGATGGCGCGCGGCGATGCGGTCGGGAAAGGCGTGGGCGAGCAGGTCGCCCAGTTCGTGCGCCTCGAGGTCGGCCGGCGGCGTGGCATCGCAGCGCAGGCGCCGCCGCCATTGCCGCGCCGCCGTGTCGATGGCGGCCAGGGCGCTGCGGCTGGCATCGTGCGGGGCGCGCCCGTTGCGGAACGCGGCCAGCGCGCGCCAGCGGGCGGCCAGCGCATCGCCGCCCTGGCGCAGCGGGTCGCGCGCCTCCAGCAGTGCGGCCAGATCGGCGGCCAGGGCCTGTTCGCGCGGATTGGCCGCGGCGAGCAGCATCGCCGCCAGCCGTGGGTGGGTGCCCAGCGCCAGCATGCGCCGGCCGCTGCCGGTGATCGCGGTGCCGTCGAGCGCGCCAAGCCGCTGCAGCAGCTCGCGCGCGGCGGCCAGCGCGCCGGCCGGTGGTGGATCGACGAAGCGCAGCGCGTCGCTGCCCCAGGCGGCCAGCTCCAGCGCCAGCCCGGCCAGCTCCACCTGTGCCATCTCCGGGCGCCGCTGCGGTTCCAGCCGCTGCGATTGCGGCCACAGCCGCAGCGCCCAGCCGGCGGCCACGCGGCCGGCACGGCCGGCGCGCTGGTCGGCCGAGGCCTGCGAGATCGCCACCGCGTCCAGCCGGGAAAAGCCGCTGTTGGGGTCGTAACGCGGCTCGCGCGCGAGGCCGGCGTCGACCACCACGCGCACGCCGGGCAGGGTCACCGAGGATTCGGCGACGTTGGTGGCCAGCACCACGCGGCGGCGGCCGTCGGGGTCGGGCTGCAGCACCCGCGACTGCTGCTCGACCGGCAGTTCGCCGTGCAGCGGCAGGACGTCCGTGGCGGCGGGGAGCACCGGCTCCAGCGCGGCCTGCACGCGCGCGATCTCGCGCTGGCCCGGCAGGAATACCAGCACGTCGCCCGGATGCGCCGCCAGCGCGTGCTCGACCGCGCGCCGCGCCTGCGCTTCCAGCGCCTCGTCGCGCCGCGCCGGGAAATGCGTGATCTCCACCGGAAAGCCGCGGCCCTCGCTGGACAGGCGCGGCGCGTCCAGGAACGCCGCCAGCCGCTCACCGTCGAGGGTGGCCGACATCACCACGACGCGCAGGTCCTCGCGCAGCCCGGCCTGCACGTCCAGCGCCAGGGCCAGGCCGAGGTCGGCGGACAGGTGGCGCTCGTGGAATTCGTCGAACAGCAGCGCGCCGACGCCTTCCAGCAGCGGGTCGTCCTGCAGCATGCGGGTGAGGATGCCCTCGGTGACGACCTCGATGCGGGTGCGCGCGGAAACCTTGTTCTCGAAGCGGATGCGGTAGCCGACGGTCTCGCCGACCGCTTCGCCGAGCTGCCGGGCCATGAACTGGGCGGCGCTGCGCGCGGCGACGCGGCGCGGCTCCAGCATCAGAATGCGGCCGCCCTGCAGCCAGGGCGCTTCGAGCAGCGCCAGCGGCACCTGGGTGGTCTTGCCGGCACCGGGCGGGGCTTCGAGTACCAGCCGCGGGTGCGCGGCCAGGCTGTCGGCGATGGCCGGCAGCAGCGGGGAAATGGGGAAGTCGGGGCGAGCCATCGCGCAAGGATAAGGGTTCGTGCCGGCGCGACCGCCTACAATGCGTGGTTCCCGTCTCCGCACCCCTGCCCACGGCCATGCAACTGATCGACATCGGCGCCAACCTCACCCACGAGTCCTTTGCCCATGACCTGGACGCGGTGCTGGAGCGCGCGCGTGCCGCCGGCGTGGCGCAGATGGTGGTGACCGGCGCCAGCCGCGAGCACTCGCCGCTGGCGCTGGCGCTGGCGCAGCGGCATCCGGGGTTCCTGTACGCCACCGCCGGGGTGCATCCGCACCACGCGGTCGAATACACCGATGAATGCGACGCGCAGATGCGTGCGCTGCACGCGCACCCGGAAGTGGTCGCGGTGGGCGAATGCGGACTGGACTACAACCGCGATTTCTCGCCGCGACCGGCCCAGCGCCGCGCGTTCGAGCGGCAGCTGCAGCTGGCCGCGGACCTTGCCGTGGACGGCGTGGGCAAGCCGCTGTTCCTGCACCAGCGCGACGCGCACGACGATTTCCTGGCGATGATGAAGAACTTCGACGGCCGGCTGGGCCCGGCGGTGGTGCACTGCTTCACCGCCGAGCGCCGCGAGCTGTTCGACTACCTGGACCGCGACTGGCATATCGGCATCACCGGCTGGCTGTGCGACGAGCGCCGCGGCGCGCACCTGCGCGAGCTGGTGAAGCACATCCCGGCCGGGCGGTTGATGATCGAGACCGACGCGCCCTACCTGCTGCCGCGCACGCTGCGGCCGTTGCCCAAGCACCGCCGCAATGAACCGGCGTTCCTGGCACACATCGTCGAGGAGCTGGCACGCGACCGCGGCGAGCCGGTGACGCTCACCGCGGCCAACGCCACCGCTGCCACCCGCGCGTTCTTCCGCCTGCCCGAGGCCGGCTAGGGCGTGGGGCCGGCCGGACCGGGGCGCCCGTCGCCCGCTTCCCAGGCGTCCGCCAACCCCTCGCGGTAGCTGCGGAAACGCGGCTGCCATTGCAGCGCCTGGCGCGTGCCACGGCTGTCGATGCGTTTGTTGCTCGCATGGAAGCGGCGCAGCATCGGCTCCAGCGAGGCGTCATCCCAGGCCTGCGCCGGCGGCATCGCGAAGCCGCCGAGCCGCGCCGCATGCGCCAGCACGTCCTGCGGCGGTGCCGGTTCGTCGTCCGCCGGCAGGTACAACGCATCGCGGAGCGGACGGCGCATCGCCGCGACCACCGCTTCGGCCAGGTCATCGACGTGCAGCCGGTTGAACACCAGCCCGGGCCGCACGATGTGGCGCGCGTTGCCCTGGGCCAGCCGCACCAGCGCGTTGCGGCCGCGGCCGTACATGCCGGGCAGGCGCAACGTGGCCGAGGCGATGCCGCGCGCGGCGGCCAGCGCGCGCCATTGCGCTTCGGCGCGCAGCCGCCGCAGCGCGACGGCATCGCCGGCATCGGCTTCGGCGTGTTCGTCGACCCAGCCGCCGCCGCGGTCGCCGTAGACCCCGGTCGAGGACAGGTAGCCCACCCAGCGCAGCGCCGGGCTGGCCTGCAGGGCAGCGCCGAGCAGGCGCAGCGCGGGGTCGCCATCGGCGTCGGGCGGCACGCTGCACAGCACCGCGTCGGCGCGGGCGACGGCGGCCAGCAGCGCCGGGTCGGGGGCGTGGTCCGGATGCAGGCGGTGGCGCGCGATGCCATCGCCGGGCGCGGCCGCCGGATCGCGCACCGTGCCCGCCACCGCGACGCCCAGCGCCTGCAGGTGCAGCGCAAGCGCGCGCCCGGCAAAGCCCAGCCCCAGGATCAGCACCCGCTGCGGCAGCGCCCCGGCGGTGGTCATGCGTGCCGCTGCGCTTCGTAGGCCTGCAGATGGCAGTACGCAGCGCGCAGGTGCGGCGCGGAGTGTGCGGCGGCCAGTGCGCGGTCGAGCATGTCGCCGACGATGTGCGCCGCTTCCACCGGCTGGCCGGCCTCCAGGTCGCGCAGCATCGACGCCTTGATCGGCGAGCCGGCCCGGGTCAGCGCCGACAGGGCGATCTCCTGCGCCTTGGCCGGTATCGGCTGGCCGGCGTGCGCGGCCGCGGCCAGGCATTCGCCGTACAGCGCCTGCAGGAACGCGACGCCGTGGTCGGTGGCGACGATGTGGCCGACATCGGCGCGCATTGCGCAGGTGGCGGCGGCCAGCGCGGCGAGGAAGGTGAACTTGATCCACTGCTCGCCGGCGATGTCGTCCGTGGCGAGATGGTCGATGCCGGCGGACTGGCATGCGCCCGCCAGGGCGGCGACGCGTGCGCTTGCACCGGCGCCGTCGCGCTCGCCGAAGGTCAGCCGCGCCGGCCGGTCCAGGTGCACGATGGCACCGTCCGCGGCCTTGGTGGCACTGATGAAGCACAGCCCGCCGAGCACCGCCGCGCGGCCGAAGCGGGCGTCCAGCGCGGGGTAGTGGCGCAGGCCGTTGAGGATCGGCAACAGCGTGGTGTCCGCGCCCATCGCCGGTGCAATGGCCTCGATCGAGCTGTCCAGGTCATAGGCCTTGCAGCTGAGCACCACCAGGTCGAACGGCCGCGCCGCGGCCACGGCCGGCAGCGCGTCGGCGGTGACATGCGCCACCGCGAACGCGGCGTCGCCGAGCGGGCTGCGGATCACCAGCCCGTCGCGCTGCAGCTGCGCCGCGCGCGCCGGCCGCACCAGGAAGGTCACGTCGCCGCCGGCCTGGGCCAGGCGGCCGCCGAAGTAGCCGCCGGTACCGCCGGCGCCAAGGATCAGGATGCGCATGTTGCCGGCTCCATCGGGATCAGGGAAAAAACGGGCGCGCTCAGCTGCGCAGGCCGACGCCGCGCCGCAGCAGCCACAGCGACAGCGCGGTCAGCGCGGCGACGAAGCCGAGCATCAGCGCGTAGGACACCCACAGCGGCACGTCGCTGGTGCCCAGCAGGCCATAGCGGAACGCGTTGACCATGTAGAAGATCGGGTTGGCCTTGGTCAGCGCCTGTGCCCAGCCCGGCAGCAGCGTGACCGAGTAGAACACGCCGCCCAGGTAGGTCAGCGGGGTCAGGATGAAGGTCGGCACGATGGCCACGTCGTCGAACTTCTTGGCGTACACCGCGTTGATGAAGCCGGCCAGCGAGAAGATCGTCGACCCCAGCAGCACCGTGCTCAGCGTCACCAGCGGATGCGGCACGTGCACGCGGGTGAAGAACAGCGCGATCATCAGCACGATGGCGCCGACCATCAGCCCGCGCAGCACCGCACCGGCGACGTAGCCCCACAGGATCACCCAGTTCGGCATCGGGCTGACCAGCAGTTCCTCGACGTGGCGGCCGAACTTGGCGCCGAAGAACGAGGAGCTGATGTTGCCGTAGCTGTTCTGGATCACGCTCATCATCACCAGCCCGGGCACGATGAACTGCATGTAGCTGTAGCCGCCCATGTCGCCGATCTTCGAGCCGATCAGGCCACCGAAGATCAGGAAGTACAGGGTCATGGTGATGGCCGGCGGCACCAGGGTCTGGCCCCAGATGCGCAGGATGCGGTTGACCTCGCGGCGGACGATGGTGCCCAGCGCCACGCGGTTGCGGGCGCTGTCGGTCAGGGGAGCGGGCGTGCTCATGCGGCGGTGTTCTCCAGGTTGCCGGTGAGGCGCACGAACAGCTCCTCCAGGCGGTTGCTCTTGGTGCGCATCGAGCGCACGCGGATGCCGGCGGCGCCCAGCGCGTCGAACACGCGGTTCAGGTCCATCGCCCGCGGCATGTCCAGGTCCAGGGTGTGCGCGTCGACCGCGGCCAGCTGCGCGCCTTCGATGTGCGGCAGCTGCGCCGGCAGCTCGCCGTCGATGTCCAGCACGAACCCTTCCACGTCCAGCTTGGCCAGCAGCGCGCGCATCGGCCCCTGCTCGACGATCCGGCCGTGGTTGATGATGGCCAGGTTGCGGCACAGCTGCTCGGCCTCTTCCAGGTAGTGCGTGGTGAGGATGATGGTGGTGCCGGCGGCGTTGATCTCCTGCAGCGTCTTCCACATGTCGCGGCGGATCTCGATGTCCACCCCGGCGGTGGGCTCGTCCAGGATCAGCAGGCGCGGGCGGGTCATCATCGCGCGGGCGATCATCAACCGCCGCTTCATGCCGCCGGACAGCGTGCGGCTCATCATCTGCGCCTTGTTCCACAGGTGCGCGCGCTTGAGCTCCTGCTCGGCGCGGGCCTCGGCCTCGGCGCGCGGGATGCCGTAGAACCCGGCGTAGTTGACCAGGATGTCGAAGGGCTTTTCGAACAGGTTGAAGTTGATCTCCTGCGGCACCAGCCCGATCAGGCGCATGGTCGCGCTGCGTTCGGCCACCAGGTCGGTGCCGAACACCTGCACGCTGCCCGCGCTCAGGTTCACCAGCGACGAGACGATGCCGATCAGGGTGGACTTGCCGGCGCCGTTGGGGCCGAGCAGGGCGAAGAAATCGCCCGGGGCGACCTCCAGCGAGACGCCCTTGAGCGCCTCCACGCCGTTGTCGTAGGTCTTGCGGAGATCATGGACGCGCAGTGCCGGCGCGACGGGAGGGATTCGGGAGTCCAAGCTCGGGCCTTCGCGCCGGGGTGACGGCGCCGGATGAGTGCGAGGGGCTATTATAGGAGGCCCCGCGGCACCAGCCCGGCTACACACTGTTTCCCGTTCGTGCCTGTCCAATTCCCCCTCAAGCTGGTCGGTCGCCGCATGCTGGCGCCCACCGTCGGTCATTACCAGTTCGTCCGCGACGACGGCCAGCCGCTGGATTTCCAGCCCGGGCAGTTCATCCAGGTGCACTTCCACTACGCCGACGGCACCGCCACCAAGCGCAGCTACTCGCTGGCGACCCTCCACGACCACGCGCTCGGCCCGGGCGACGCGGTGGACATCGCGGTCAGCTTCGTGCCCGGCGGTGCCGCCACGGCCCTGTTCGAGGGCCTGGAGACCGGCCAGTGCGTCACCGCCAGCGGCCCGTTCGGGCGCTTCTGCCTGCAGCCGGGCGACCACAACGGCCGTTACCTGCTGATCGCCACCGGCACCGGCGTCACCCCGTACCGCTCGATGCTGCCGCTGCTGGCCAGGGCGATGGCCGGGCGCGGGGTGGAAGTGGTGCTGCTGCAGGGCGCGCGTACCCCGGCCGAACTGCTGTACGCCGATGATTTCCGCGCCTTCGCCGATGCCCACCCGGGCTTCCGCTACATGCCGTGCCTGTCGCGCGAGCTGCCGGCCGATCCGCACCCGGACGTGCGCAGCGGCTACGTGCAGCAGCAGCTGGCCGAAATCGCCCCGGACCCGGCCCGCGACATCGCCTACCTGTGCGGCAACCCGGTCATGGTCGATGCCTGTTTCGAGGCGCTCCGCGCGGCCGGCCTGCCGCTGCCGCAACTGCGCCGCGAGAAGTACGTCAGCAGCAAGTAGGCTTGTGCCCACGCGCCACGCGGCGCGATGATCCGGCAGGCTGCTCCACCCTCGGCGGTGCCGCTCGACGCAAGGACACCGGGCATGACCACGCTGGACTTTCCCACCATCGCCGCCATCGGCCTGCTGCTGAACATCGGCCTGGCCGCCGGTTTTTCGCTGATCCTGCTGGTCCTGCGCCGCCAGACCGTGCCCCGGCTGTGGGCCGCAAGCATGTGGGCGGGCGCGGCCAGCACGGTGCTGGTCAGCGTGCCGCTGCCGCTGCCGGTGGCGGTGGGCATCCTGGCGCGCAACGGATTCGCGGTGCTGGGCAGCATGCTGATGCTGTTCGGCGTGGCCCTGCATGTCGGCCGCCGCGCGCCGGTGCGCCCGGCCCTGGTGCTGGGCGCAGGCTACCTGCTGGCGATCGCCTGGTTCAGCGTGGCCAGGCCCGACCTCGGCATCCGCCTGGCGCTGTACAGCGGGCTGATCATCATCTGGAAGACCTGGGAGGCCTGGCTGCTGCTGCGCCATGCCCCGGTCGACGTGCGCCGCAGCTGCCGGCTGGCGGCGGTGGTGTTCCTGCTGGATGCGGCGCTGTTCCTGGTGCGGGCGCTGATCCCGGTCGCGCCCGGCGCCGATGGCGACATCCTGCGCGCCGGCCTGCCGATGAACGTCACCTACGTCGGCGGCATGTTCGTGATGCTCGCCCACACCTTCGCGCTGGTGCTGCTGATCGTCGAGCGGCAGATGGTGGACCTGCGCCGGCTGGCCCGTCGCGACGGCCTGACCGGGCTGCTCAACCGCACCGCGCTGATGGGCGACGGCGAGCAGCAGCTGGCGCAGAGCCTGCACCAGCAGCAGCCGTTCGCGGCGATGCTGCTGGACCTGGACCACTTCAAGCGGATCAACGACACCCGCGGCCATCCGGTCGGGGACGAGGTGCTGCACCACGCCGCACGGACCCTGCGGCGCTCCCTGCGCGGCCGCGACCAGCTGCTCGGCCGCTATGGCGGCGAGGAGTTCGTGCTGCTGCTGCCGGACACCGGCATGGAACAGGCGATGGCCTTGGCCGAACGCCTGCGCGCGACCCTGGAGGCCAGCCCGCTGCAGCGCGATGGCGGCACGATCGTCATCACCGCCAGCATCGGCGTGGCCGTCGCCGATGCCGTGCCCGGGCTGGAGAGCCTGCTGGCGCGGGCCGATGCGGCGCTGTACCGGGCCAAGGCCGCTGGCCGCAACCGCGTTGCCGGCGACCTGGGGTAGCGCCGGCGCCGCGACCTTGAGCGTCCGGCCGCATCCGCGCCGGCAGCGGGCCCGTCGATGGCGGCGCCCGCGCGGCACCGGGCTGTAAAGCTCGCTTGACAGATGGCGGATGGCCGCTGCATCCTCCTGTAAAGCTTGCTTGACAAGGATGGGGCCATGGGGGGCGCGGACATGAAAGCAGCAGTAAGCCAGGCAGGTACCGGCGCGGCGTTCGCGTGCGTCGCCGCGACCGGCCAGGTCGTGTTCGTCGCTGGACGCACGGCCACCGTCGCGGCGGGCCGGGTGGTGCTGGCGCGCGTGCGCGGAGGGGGCTGAACCATGGCACGCGCACTCGACCGCTGGATCATCGCCGCCGCCTTCGCCACCGCGGCGACGGGCCTGGCGCTGCTGCGGCTGATGCCGGGCGACAGCGCCGACATGCTGGGCGGGATCTGCCTCGGCGTGGCCGTGGGCCTGTTGTTCGTGCTGCTGCTGCGGCGGCAGCTGCCCAATGCCTGCGACACCGCGCCGCTGGCGCTGCGCCGGCGCTACAGCCGCGAGATGATGATCGCCATGAGCGGCTACGTGGTGCTGCTGGTGCTGTCGATCCTGCTGCTCAAGCGCGTGGAAGGCACCGCGCTGCGTGCCTGCATCGCGCTGCTGCCGGTGCCGCCGATCGCGATGACCCTGCGGGCGATGATCCGCTACATCCGCGACGCCGACGAACTGCAGCAGCGCATCGAGCTGCAGGCGGTCAGCTTCGCCGCGGCGTTCGTCTCGCTGCTGTATCTCACCGGCGGCCTGCTGCAATCGGCGCGGGTGCTGGACGTGGCGGCCAGCGCGGCGATGATCTGGGTGTTCCCGCTGGTGTGCCTGGCCTACGGCCTGGCCAAGATCGTCGTCTCCCGGCGCTACGGTTGAACCGACCGGCATGGACAACCGACTGCGTGAACTGCGCGAAGCCCACGGCTGGTCGCAAGGGGAACTGGCCGAGCGGCTGGAGGTCTCGCGGCAGACGGTCAACGCGCTGGAGACCGGCAAGTACGACCCCAGCCTGCCGCTGGCGTTTCGCATCGCCCGCCTGTTCGATGCCAGGATCGAGGATATTTTCTTTCCCGCTGTCACATGACGCCGCCAGCCCCGTCTTGGGCTGGCAGGACCCAACCCGTTCCATCAACCACAAGGGGCTGTTCCGATGATGTCCCGCAAGACCCGTATCCTCCTGGCGGTGGCCGCGCTTGGCGCCGTGCTCGGCTACCGCGCGCTCAAGCCCGCACCCGATGAGGCCGAGGCCGCCAAGGCGCCGCTGCCCGCCACCGAGGCGGAGGTCAAGCCGCTGATGCTCGGCAGCCTCGCGTTCCGTCCGTGCACCCTCGATTCGCCGAACAGCCGCGACAGCCTGGAAGCCCAGTGCACCACCTTCGAGGTCGCCGAGGACCGCGGCAACCCGCAGGGCCGCAAGATCGCGCTGAACATCGCGCTGCTGACCCCGGACAAGCCCGAAAGCGCGCTGCCGGACCCGGTGTTCTTCCTGGCCGGCGGCCCCGGGCAGTCCGCCACGCAGAGCTATCCGCAGATCGACCCGGCCTTCGCCGAGGTGCGCAAGCGGCGCAACGTGATCCTGCTCGACCAGCGCGGCACCGGCAAATCCAACCTGTTGTCGTGCGAGCCGCCGGAGGACGACGACGCCAGCGTCGAGGCGATGCAGGCCAGCGCCGCCGCCTGCGTGGCGGCGTTGTCGGGCAAGGCCGACCTGCGCCACTACACCACCACCGACGCGGTGGCCGACCTGGACGCGGTGCGCCAGGCGATCGGCGCGGCGCAGATCAACCTGGTCGGTGTCAGCTACGGCACCCGCGTCGCGCAGCAGTACGCCATGCGCCACCCGGCCAGCACGCGCAGCATCGTGCTCGACTCGGTGGTGCCCAACACCCTGCAGCTGGGCAACATCTTCGCCCGCAACCTGGACGATGCGCTGGCCCTGCAGTTCGCCCAATGCACCGGCAACCCCGCGTGCAAGGCCGCGCTGGGCGACCCGCGCGCCGAACTGGACGCATTGCTGGCCGCACTGCGCGCCAACCCGGTGACGGTGCGCTACCGCGATGCCAGCACCGGGCAGGAGCACGAGGACGTGCTGCGCGCCGATACCGTCGCCGGGCTGGTGCGCATGTACGCCTACATGCCGGAAGCCGCCGCGTTGCTGCCCAAGCTCATCCACGAGGCGCGCAATGGCCGCTACGGCGACCTGATGGCGCTGGCGAAGATGCTGCAGGGCGGCATGAAGGACAGCATGGCCATGGGCATGCAGCTGTCGGTGATCTGCAGCGAAGACGACCAGGGCATGGCCGCCCGCGCCGAGGACGCGGACACCGTGCTCGGCAACCGCATGGCCGATAGCCTGGCGGCGATGTGCAGCACCTGGCCGAAGGGCCGGATGCCGGCCGATTTCCACACGCCCCTGGCCACCGCGGTGCCCGCGCTGGTGCTGGAAGGCGAGTTCGATCCGGTCACCCCGCCGCGCTATGGCGAGGAGGTGGCCAAGCAGCTGCCCAAGGGGCGCCTGTTCGTGCTGCGCGGCCAGGGCCACGCGGTCATCGGCGCCGGCTGCATGCCCAAGCTGTTCGCGCAGTTCGTCGACACCACCGACGCCGCCGCGCTCGATGCCACCTGCCTGGAAAAACTCACCTACGTGCCGCCGTTCACCAGCTTCAATGGCTGGGAACCGTGACCGTCCACGCACCCCTGAGGAATCCGCTTCCATGATCGTTGCAGAACGACTCCGCAAGACCTTCCCCGGCAAGGGCAAGGACAAGACGCCGGTGATCGCGGTGGACGACGTCGGCTTCACCGCCCACGACGGCCAGATCACCGGCCTGCTCGGCCCCAACGGCGCCGGCAAGACCACCACGCTGCGCATGCTCTACACGCTGATGACCCCCGAGACCGGCAAGGTCATGGTCGATGGCGTGGACGCCGCGGCCGACCCCGACACGGTGCGCCGCAGCCTGGGCGTGCTGCCGGACGCGCGCGGCGTGTACAAGCGCCTGACCGCGCGCGAGAACATCGAGTACTTCGGCCAGCTGCATGGCATGGATGCGGCGGCGATCGCCGCGCGCATCGCGCGCCTGGCCGCGGCGCTGCAGATGGAGGACTTCCTCGACCGCTCGACCGAAGGCTTCAGCCAGGGCCAGCGCACCAAGACCGCCATCGCCCGCGCGCTGGTGCACGACCCGAAGAACGTGATTCTCGACGAACCGACCAACGGCCTGGACGTGATGACCACCCGCGGCCTGCGCGGTTTCCTCAAGGAGCTGCGCGGCGAAGGCCGCTGCGTGATCTTCTCCAGCCACATCATGCAGGAGGTGGCGGCGCTGTGCGACCGCATCGTCATCGTCGCCCATGGCCGCGTGGTGGCGCAGGGCACGCCGGACGAGCTGCGTGAGCATGCCGGCGAGAGCAACCTGGAAGACGCGTTCGTCAAGCTGATCGGCAGCGAAGAGGGCCTGCACGCATGAACAAGACCGGATTCATTGGCAGCATGTTCACGGTGATGCGCAAGGAGCTGCGCGATTTCGCCCGCGACCGCCGCACCTTCTTCCTGACCCTGTTCATCGCGCCGCTGCTGTACCCGCTGCTGTTCCTGGGCATCGACAAGCTCAGCAACCTGCGGGTGTCCAACCAGCTGGAAAAGGACATGGCGCTGTCCGTGGTCGGCATGGAGCGCGCGCCCAACCTGATGGCGTTCCTGGCCAGCCAGGGCATCACCCCGCGCGAGGCGCCGGACGACTACGAAGCCCGCATCCGCGCCCAGCGCGAGGACGTGGCGCTGGTGGTCGCGGCGGACTTCGCCGACGACTGGCATGCCGGCAAGCCGGCCAAGGTCGAGGTCGTCGCCGACACCACCCGCCGCACCAGCGACGTGCAGGTGGCGCGCGTGCGCAAGGTGCTGGCGGCCTACGGCCAGCAGGTGGGCGCACTGCGGCTGATGGCGCGCGGCGTCAATCCCGCGGTGGCCATGCCGGTCAGCGTGGGCACGCGCGACCTGGCCACCGCCGAGGCCAAGCGCGGCATCCTGCTGTCGGTCATCCTGCCGATCCTGTTGATGATGTCCGCCTTCATCGGTGGCTCGCACCTGGTCATGGACACCACCGCCGGCGAGCGCGAACGGCAGTCGCTGGAACCGCTGCTGGCCACCCCGGCGCCACGCGGCGCCCTGGTCAGCGGCAAGATGCTGGCATCGACCCTGGTCGGGCTGACCGCGATCCTGCTGATCCTGCTGTCGTTCAAGTTCAGCGCCAGCCTCGGCCGTGGCGTGGGCAGTTCGCTGGACGTGAGCTTCATGGCGATGGGCAAGCTGCTACTGGTGCTGCTGCCGCTGGTGCTGATCGGCACCGCGCTGCTGACCTGCCTGGCTGCCGGCGCCAAGAGCATGAAGGAAGCGCAGAGCCACATCGTCTGGCTGATGATGATGGCGATGATGCCTGGCTACGCGCTGATGGCCTATCCGCTGAAGGACACCCAGCTGTGGCAGTACGCGGTGCCGTTCCTGTCGCAGAACCAGATGCTGGTGAAGGTGACCCGCGGCGAAATGCCGGGCGCCGAGCAGTGGGGCGTCTACCTCGGGGCCTCGCTGCTGCTGACCGTGGTGCTGTGGGCCATGGCGGTGTGGCGCTACAAACAGGAAAAGCTGGCGATCTCGGGCTGAGCCCACATCGGCGCAGGAGAAGCGAAAGGCCCGGATCGCTCCGGGCCTTTCGTTTTTGTGGGTGCTCCGGGCGTTCCGTCTTCGTAGGTGCGCGGCTTGCCGCGCACGCTTCAATGTTTGCCGCGCACGCTTCACGCGCCGCGGCGAAGGCCCAGGCGGGGCAAGCCCCGCCGCTACGAATGGGAACGCTTCGGTCCCGCAACAAGAATGGAGGCCGGATCGCCCCGGGCCTTCCGCCCTCGTAGGTGCGCGGCTTGCCGCGCACGCTTCAATGCTTGCCGCGCACGCTTCACCTGCCGCGGCGGCAAGGTCCAGGCGGGGCGAGCCCCGCCTCTACGAATGGGAGCATTTTGGAGCATTCCGGACCCGCAACGAAATGAAGGCCCGGATCGTTCCGGGCCTTTCGTCCTCGTAGGTGCGCGGCTTGCCGCGCACGCTTCAATGCTTGCCGCGCACGCTTCACGTGCCGCATCGGCAAGGCCCAGGCGGGGCAAGCCCCGCCTCTACGGACGGAACATTCCGGACCCGCAACGAAATGAAGGCCCGGATCGCTCCGGGCCTTCCGCCTTCGTAGGTGCGCGGCTTGCCGCGCACGCTTCAATGCCCGGCGCACGCTTCGTCGCACACGCCTTCCGCCGGTAAGCCTCCTGCGGCTACTGGTTGGGCTGGAATGCCAGCGTGCGGCGGGTGGTGGTCGGGCTGGAAATCGGCTCGAAGCGCCAGCGCCGGACCGCGTTCAGCGCCTCGCGGTCGAATACCCGCGGCGGGTTGGCACGCAGCACGCGGGCATCGGTCACCGAGCCGTCGGTACCGATGGTGAGTTCCACCAGCACTTCGCCGGAAGTGCCCGACCGCAGCGCGTCGGCGGGGTAGCGCGGGGCCGGCGTGCTCACCGCGCGCAGGGTCGGCGCGGCCGCGGCCGGCTTCGGTGCGGCCGCCACCTGCTGCGCCGCGGCGCGGGCGTCGGCCTCGCGCTTGGCCGCGGCCTGGCGCTCGGCCTCCAGCCGCTCGCTTTCCTTGCGCGCCGCTTCCTGGCGCGCGGCCAGCTGCTGCGCGGCACTGGCCTCGGCGGCCTGCTGCTGTGCCAGCCGCTGCTGTTCGACCAGCTGCTTGGCGCGGTTCTCGGCGTCCTTCTTGACCTTGTCGGTCTCTTCCTGGGTGCGCTTGACCGCCACTTCCATGCCGCGGGTGATGCCCTGCTTCAGGCGCGGCAGCGCCGGTGCCGACGGGTCCACCTTCTCGATCAGCGCCACCAGGCGCTGCGCTTCGGGGAAGTCCTCGCGCGCCAGGCTCTGCTCGGCGGCGATCAGGGTGTAGGGCTGCAGGTCGGTCAGCGCGCTCTTGACTGCCGCGTCGTCGGGCAGCTTGTCGCGCAGGGCCAGGTAGTACTCCATGGCGTTGTCGCCGGCCGGCGCGTACATGCGGTTCTCGCGCAGTGCGGTGCTGGCCGAGTCGCGCAGCTGGTCGGTGCCCATCGACTGCACCTTGGCCGAAACCGCGGGCTCGGCGGGGGTCGCGGCGGGGCTGGCGGGCGTGCCGGCGGCAGCCGCCGGGGCGGAATCGTCCTTGCCCGAGCAGGCCGCCAGGGCGACGGCCAGCAGGGCGGGCGCCAGCAGGCGCGCTTTGCCGTGGATCGTGACGTACGACATCAATCTTCCCCTTGAATCGACGAACGCGAATGGTGGTTCGCCCGGGCCGTCATGGATGCGCGGCGTTTCCCCACGTCGGCCGGACCCGGTGCGAAGGGAGAATCTAGCATTGCCGCCCCGGGTTGCACGAGGCGGGGGGCGCATGGCGCTGCCGCCGATGGCCGCCGCACGGCGGGGCCAGCGGCCGCGCGGGGGCGTCGATCAGTGCCCGTTCTGTTTGGAATGCCCGTTGGACATCAGTTTGTCGGTCCAGGCGATGCCGACCGCCGACAGGATGAACACGCAGTGGATGATGGTCTGCCACATCACCCCGGTGGAGGTGAACTTGGTACACGCAACGCCCGTGGCCGCTTCCGACCCGCACAGCGGCAGCCCCAGCTGCCCGGCCTCGATGAAGGTCTTGAGCAGGTGGATCGAGGAGATGCCGATGATCGCCATCGCCAGCTTCACCTTCAGTACCGATGCGTTGACGTGGCTGAGCCACTCCGGCTGGTCCGGGTGACCCTGCAGGCCCAGGCGCGAGACGAAGGTCTCGTAGCCGCCGACGATCACCATCACCAGCAGGTTGGAGATCATCACCACGTCGATCAGGCCGAGCACGATCAGCATGATCTGCTGCTCGCCCAGGGCGTTGGCGTCGTGGATCAGGTGCCACAGTTCCTTGCCGAACAGGAACACGTAGACGCATTGGGCGATGATCAGGCCGAGATAGAGCGGCAACTGCAGCCAGCGCGAGGCGAAGATCAGGGCCGGGAGGGGGCTGAGCGGTTTGTGTTCGGACATGGCAGGAATGCTGCGTTGCGGGAAGGCGGCAGGTTAACGGTCGTCCGGTAGGCTGCCAAGCGTTACCGTATCGATCCCCGGTGACGGTTCCCCCCACGGAGACGCATTCATGATCGACCTCTATTACTGGCCCACCCCCAACGGCCACAAGATCACCCTGTTCCTGGAAGAGGCCGGGCTGCCGTACCGTCTGGTACCGGTCAACATCGGCAAGGGCGACCAGTTCCAGCCCGAGTTCCTCGCCATTTCGCCGAACAACAAGATGCCGGCGATCGTCGACCATGCACCGGCCGACGGCGGCGCGCCGCTGAGCGTGTTCGAGTCCGGCGCGATCCTGCTGTACCTGGCCGAGAAGACCGGCCGCTTCCTGCCGAGCGACCTGCGCGGTCGCGCCACCGCGCTGGAGTGGCTGTTCTGGCAGATGGGCGGGCTGGGGCCGATGAGCGGGCAGATGGGCCACTTCAACGTGTATGCGCCTGAGCGCATCGCCTATGCCATCGAGCGCTACGACAGCGAGGTACGGCGCCTGCACCGGGTGATGGACAAGCGCCTGTCCGAATCGGCCTACCTGGGCGGCGACGAGTACGGCATCGCCGACATGGCCAGCTACCCGTGGATCGGCGCCTACAGCAAGTTGCCGGCCGACTTCGACGCCTTCCCGCACCTGCACCGCTGGCACCAGGCCATCGCCATGCGCCCGGCCACGCAGCGCGCCTACGCGCTCGGCCCGACGGTGAACCCGGACGCCGGCAAGCCGCTGAGCGAGGAGGAGCGGCAGCACCTGTTCGGCAAGCGCTGAGCCGCGGTGCCGTGGCGGCCTGCGGCCAATGGCCGCAGGCCGGCCCGCCGTCCGGATTGATCCAACGCAAGGCCAGCCACGGCAGCCCTCCCTACGCTGCCTCTATCGACAACGGCACGGGGAGGGGACGATGCATCCGATACTGCGCGACATGCTGACGCAACCGGTGGGCTGGCTGACGATCTGCGGGGCGTTGATCATCCTGGGGATTCCGGTTTTCACGGTGTTCTTCATCCGTCGCCGGCTGCGCGAGGAGCAGCGCAACCAGCGCTGAGCCGCGGGCGGGACTGACGGCAGGGGGCAGGCGCGGGCGGGCTCGGCTAGGATGGTGCGATCCATGCTGTCCATGACAGGAAGCCCATGCGCCCCTTGTTCCTCGCCCTTGCCATGATGCTCGCCACGCCCGCCGTCCACGCCGAAAAACTCACCCTGGAAGCCATCACCGGCAGCGCGCCGCTGTCCGGGCCGACGCTGATGAAGCCCAAGGTGGCGCCGGATGGTTCGCGTGTGACCTTCCTGCGCGGCAAGGACAGCGACCGCAACCAGCTGGACCTGTGGGAATACGACATCGCCAGCGGCCAGACCCGGCTGCTGGTCGATTCCAAGGTGGTGCTGCCCGGCACCGAGACCCTGAGCGACGAGGAAAAGGCGCGGCGTGAACGCCAGCGCATCGCGGCGATGACCGGCATCGTCGATTACCAGTGGTCGCCCGATGCGAAGACCCTGCTGTTCCCGCTCGGCGGCGAACTCTACCTGTACGACCTGGGCCGGCAGGGCCGCGACGCGGTGCGCCAGCTCACCCACGGCGAAGGCTTCGCCACCGACCCGAAGATCTCGCCCAGGGGCGGGTTCGTCAGCTTCGTGCGCGAGCGCAACCTGTGGGTGATCGACCTGGCCAACGGCAAGCCGCTGCAGCTGACCCGCGACGGCAGCGCCACCATCGGCAACGGCGTGGCCGAATTCGTCGCCGACGAGGAAATGGACCGCCACACCGGCTACTGGTGGGCACCGGACGACTCGGCGATCGCCTTCGCCCGCATCGATGAATCGCCGGTGCCGGCGCAGAAGCGCTATGAGATGTACGCCGACCGCGTGGAGATGATCGAACAGCGCTACCCGGCGGCCGGCGACCCCAACGTGCGGGTCAAGCTCGGTGTGGTCGCACCGCGTGCCGGTGCCGCGCCGAAGTGGGTCGACCTGGGCAGGGAGCAGGACATCTACCTGGCCCGCGTCACCTGGCGCGACCCGCAGCGCCTGACCTTCCAGCGCCAGAGTCGCGACCAGAAGACGCTGGAACTGATCGAGACCACGCTGGCCGACGGCCGCCAGCGCACCCTGGTCACCGAGACCAGCCGGACCTGGGTGCCGCTGCACAACGACCTGCGCTTCCTCAAGGATGGCCGTTTCCTGTGGTCGTCCGAGCGCAGCGGCTTCGAACACCTGTACCTGGCCAGCGAGGACGGCGCCACGCTGACCCCGCTGACCTCCGGCGCCTGGCCGGTGGACGAATTGCTGGCGGTGGACGAGGACGCGGGCAAGGTCTATTTCCGCGCCGGGATCGAGTCGCCGCTGCACAGCGAGATCCATGCCGTGCCGCTGGCCGGCGGCGCGCCGGTGAAGCTCTCGCGCGCGGCGGGCATGCACAGCGCCGCGTTCGCCAACAACGCCAGCGTCTACGTGGACAGCTGGTCCAACAGCACCACGCCGCCGCAGATCGAGCTGTACCGCGCCAATGGCGAGAAGATCGCCACGCTGCTGGACAACGACCTGGCCGACCCGGCGCATCCGTACGCGAAGTACCGCGACGCGCAGCGGCCGGTCGAGTACGGCACGCTCACCGCCGCCGATGGCCGCACCGAGCTGCACTACAGCCTGATCAAGCCGGCCGGCTTCGACCCGGCCAAGCAGTACCCGGTGGCGGTCTACGTGTATGGCGGCCCGGCGTCGCAGACGGTCACCGACAGCTGGCCCGGCCGCGGCGACCACCTGTTCAACCAGTACCTGGCGCAGCACGGCTACGTGGTGTTCTCGCTGGACAACCGCGGCACGCCGCGCCGCGGCCGCGATTTCGGCGGCGCGCTGTATGGCGTGCAGGGCACGGTGGAAGTGGCCGACCAGCTCAAGGGCGTGGAATGGCTGAAGCGGCAGCCGTGGGTGGACGGTGCGCGCATCGGCGTGCAGGGCTGGTCCAACGGCGGCTACATGACCCTGATGCTGCTGGCCAAGGCGTCGGACCAGTACGCCTGCGGCGTGGCCGGCGCGCCGGTCACCGACTGGGGCCTGTACGACACGCACTACACCGAGCGCTACATGAACCTGCCGGCGGCCAACCCCGACGGTTACCGCGAAGGGCGCATCCTCACCCACATCGATGGGCTGACCTCGCCGCTGCTGCTGATCCATGGGATGGCCGACGACAACGTGCTGTTCACCCACTCGACCAATCTGATGAGCGCGCTGCAGAAGCGCGGCCAGCCATTCGAACTGATGACCTACCCGGGCGCCAAGCATGGCCTGTCCGGCAGCAACGCGCTGCACCGCTACCGCGTCGCCGAGGACTTCCTCGCGCGCTGCCTCAAGCCCTGAGCCGGACAGGAGGACACGGATGTCGTCACTGCCCCCGCCCCTGCCGGGCGCCCGCACGCCCGGCCAGCGGCCGCCGCGCAACTGGCTGCAACGCAACCTCAAGTGGGCGTTGCCGCTGTTCGTGCTGCTGATCGTCGGTGGCTGGTCGCTGACCTCGTGGATGGGCCTGCGGCAGATGGCCGCGCCGCTGGAGCGCAGCGAGCCCTACCGCGAGGCGCTGGCGCGCGCCGGCCGCGACCCGGAAGTAGCCGCGGCGCTCGGGCAGCCGCTGCGGGCCAAGCCGTTCCCGTTCGGCAGCATCAACCAGTTCGGTGATGACGGCGGCGCCGACATGGTGATCCGCATCCAGGGACCGCATGGCAGCGGCAAGCTCGACGTGCGCGCGCAACGCCGCCAGGGGCGCTGGTCCTACCCGCGGCTGCAGGCGGAACTGCCGGGCCGGCATGCGCCGGTGGACCTGCGCGACGACCGCGACCGCGACTGCGCGATCTTGCCCGGTTGCCGCTGACTGCGTAGGGTCACGGCTCCACCCCCGGAGCCGCGCGCATGAAACCGATCGTCCTCGCCGTCGCCCTTGCCCTGGCCACGCCATTGCCGCTGGCCGCGGCCACCACGCCGTCGTCCCCGGCGGCCACATCCGCGCCGGCCTGGGTGGCGCACAGCAACGCGCTGGCGCAGATCCTGCTGCGCACGCAGGCACCGTTCCGGCCGGAGATGGCCAGCTTCTTCGGCGTCCCGGGCTACGACGACAAGGTCGTCGACCTTGGTCCGGACAACGCCGCGCGCTACCGCGCCGCGCTGGAGCAGGCGCGTACCCAGCTGCGCGAAAAGCTCCAGCTCGAACGCGACCCCAACGTGCGCCAGGACCTGGAGATCATGATCGCCGCGGCCGGCCGCGGCATCGAGGGCAGCGCGCTCGAGGAGCAGCACCTGATGCCGTGGGTGGACGTGCCGCAGAGCGTGTTCGGCGGCCTCAACGGGCTGCTGTCCGACCAGGTGCCGGCGGAGCGCCGGGCCCGGGCGCTGGACCGGCTCAAGGCCTATATCGGCCAGGCCCCGGGCAGCCAGCCGCTGGCCACCCTGGCGCGGCAGCGCTACGCCGAGAAGAGCGGTACCCCGGGCCTGCTGCAGCCGACCCGGATCGAGGTCGAACAGGCCATCGCCAATGTGGATACCTACATCGACGGCATCGGCAAGCTGTTCGCAAAGTACGACATCAAGGGCGCGGACGCCGCGCTGGCCACCCTGGCCACGCAGATGAAGGAGTACATCGCATGGACGCGCCGGGACGTGTTGCCACAGGCGCGCACCGACACCCGCCTGCCGGCCGAGTTGTATGCCTTCCAGCTCAAGGACGTGGGCGTGGACATCGACCCGGCGCTGCTGGTGCAGCGCGCGCAGCTGGAATACATGGAAACCCGCGCGATGATGCGCCAGCTGGCGCCGCTGGTGGTGCAGGCCAAGGGCCTGAAGGTGGATGATGCCAACGACTACGCCGCGGTGATCCGCGCGCTGAAGCAGGACACGATCGGCAACGACCGCCTGGAGGCGCACTACCGCGGCATCATCGACGCCATCGACCCGATCATCCGCCGCCAGCGCATCGTCGACGTGCCGCAGCGCCCGCTGCAGATGCGCCTGGGCAGCGCGGCCGAGAGCGCCGCGTCGCCGGCGCCGCATTACCTGCCGCCGCCGCTGGTCGGCAACACCGGGCAGCAGGGCACCTTCGTGCTGCCGCTGGGCAACCCGGCCTCGGGCGGCAAGGCGCAGTACGACGATTTCAACTTCGGTTCGGCGGCGTGGACGCTGAGCGCGCACGAAGGCCGCCCGGGCCATGACCTGCAGTTCGCGGCGATGGTCGAGCGCGGCATCTCGCTGGCGCGCACGCTGTTCGCGTTCAACTCGGTCAACGTCGAGGGCTGGGCGCTGTACGCCGAGGCCGAGCTGGTGCCGTTCGAGCCGCTGGACGGGCAGATGATCGCGCTGCAGTTCCGGCTGCTGCGCGCCGCCCGCGCCATGCTCGACCCGATGCTCAACCTCGGCCTGACCGACCGCGAGCAGGCGCGCAAGGTGCTGGTGGAAGGCGTCGGCCTGTCCGAGGCCATGGCCACCCAGGAACTGGACCGCTACACCGTGCGGGCGCCGGGCCAGGCCTGCAGCTACTTCTACGGCTATACCCGGATCATGGAACTGCGCATGCGCACCGAGCTGGCGCTGGGCGACCGCTTCGACCGCTTGGCGTTCAACAACTTCCTGCTCGACCAGGGGCTGCTGCCGCCGGACCAGCTGGCCACCGCTGTGGACGAGGTGTTCATCCCGGCGCAGCGCCGCAGGTAAGCGTCATCGGCGCCGCTGCCCAAGTGGCGGCGGCGCCAGCCGCGACACCTGACCGGCGCCGCAGCGCCTACCTGGCGCCCGGCGGCACCCAGATCGCCACGCCGGCGGCGCGCTTCTGCTGGGTGGGGATGCCCACGCTCAGGCCCCCGCCACCATGTCGGCCGTAGCTGCCGCCGCCGACCGACATGCCCACCGGCGAGCCGCCGGCGCCCACCCCCATCAGGATCACGCCGTTGGCGCCCAGCGCCGCGGCCTCGCGCTTGAGCCGGGCAATGGCCGCATCGGTCTGGCCCTGGGTGCCGAAGCCGACCGCGCTGGAGGCCTCCAGCTGGGCGATCTCCACCGCGCCGGCCGGTGGCGTGGAATAGATCTGCACGCTGGCCGGGTCCACCGGCGCGCGCGCCTGGCCGAGCATGACCCGTGAGGTGCTGGCGCAGCCGCCGGTGGCCAGGGCGACGCCCAATGCGATGGCGAGCGGTAGTTTCATGGGTTCACTCCCGGGTGGGTGATGGCGGGATCATCGGCGCGCACGCGTGAATCGGCCGCGAACCGCGTGGAACGTTTGATCGCGGGGATTTCCGGGCTATCTTGCGCGCATCAACCAGCGGAGGGAACGACATGGGACTGATCAGCCTGGTCTGGGGCATCGTGGCGCTGCTGTGGATGGTGTTGGCCTTCATCCCGCTGCTGGGCTGGGGCAACTGGTTCCTGATCCCGTTCGCCGCGGTCGGCGCGGTCATCGCCGGCATCGGCCTGCTGTTCACCCGTGAGGGCAACCGCGGCCGCGCCAAGGCCGGGCTGCTGCTCAACGTGGCGGTGATCGTGGTCGGGGTGATCCGCCTGGGCCTGGGTGGCGGCCTGGTCTGACCGCGGGGCGTAGAATGGCGGACCCTGCCGGCTGACGGTCCGGCGCCCAGGGCCCGCAGCCGGCGCGACCCCCCCACCGATGATCATCCGACCCCGCCCCCGCGGCTGGCAGCTGCTGTACATCCTGCGCGGTTCGATCGTGCCGGCCATCGCCCCGCGGGTGCTGGCGATCGGGGTGCTGGCGGTGGCCGTGGCACTGCTGGCCAAGCTGCATCATCCATTCGCCGCCAATGGCCTGGCGGTGGCGCCGTTCACCCTGCTGGGGCTGGTGCTGTCGATCTTCCTGAGCTTCCGCAACAACGCCTGCCACGAGCGCTGGTGGGAAGGTCGCAAGCAGTGGGGGCAGCTGCTGGTCGAGACCCGCAGCTTCGTGCGCCAGGCCAACGCGCTGCTGGCCGACGACGCGCCGCTGTGCCGGCGGGTGTCGCGGCTGCTGGTCGGTTTCGCCCATGCCCTGGCCGCGCGCCTGCGCGGCCGCGACGCCGCCGCCGCGGCCGCGCCGTGGCTGGCGCCCGGGCAGCAGGCGCTGCTGCAGCGGCAGAACATCCCCGACGGCCTGCTGGCGCTGGTCGCCGCCGAACTGGCGGTGCCGCTGCGCGCCGGCCGCCTCGACCCTTACCTGTACGCCTGCTTCGAACAGCGCCTGCATGCGCTGTCCTCGGTGCAGGCGGCGTGCGAGCGCATCGCCGGCACGCCACTGCCGTTCGCCTACACCCTGCTGCTGCACCGCTGCGCGTGGCTGTTCTGCGTGCTGCTGCCGTTCGGCCTGGCCGGCGCGCTCGGCTGGGCCACGCCGGTGGTGTCGATGCTGCTGGCCTACGCGTTCTTCGGCCTGGACCAGCTCGGCGAGGAGCTGGAAGAGCCGTTCGGCCTGGAACCCAACGACCTGCCGCTGGACGCCATGGTGCGCACCCTCGAGATCGACGTACTCGACGCACTGGGCGAGCACCCGTTGCCCGAACCGCTGCAACCGCAGGGCTACCTGCTGCAATAGCCATCCCCCCCATCCGGAGTCCCACCATGTTCCACCCCCGTTACCGCCCGCGCCGCATGCGCCACGATGCCTTCTCGCGCCGGCTGATGCGCGAGAACACGTTCACCGCCGACGACCTGATCTGGCCGGTGTTCGTGCACGAGCTGGCCGGCCGCGCGCCGGTGGCATCGATGCCGGGCGTGGAACGCCTGTCCATCGACGAACTGCTGCGCGAGGCCGAGCAGGCGCTGGAACTGGGGGTGCCGGTGATCGACCTGTTCCCGGTGGTCGACCCGTCGTGCAAGTCGCTCGACGCCGCCGAGGCCTGGAACCCCGACGGGTTGGCGCAGCGCGCGGTGCGCGCGCTCAAGCAGCGCTTCCCCGAGCTGGGGGTGATGACCGACGTGGCCCTGGACCCGTTCACCGTGCACGGCCAGGACGGCATCATCGACGCGCGTGGCTACGTGCTCAACGACGTCACCGTCGATGCCCTGGTGAAGCAGTCGCTGTCGCATGCCGAGGCCGGCGTGGACATCGTCTCGCCCTCGGACATGATGGACGGGCGCATCGGCGCGATCCGCCAGGCGCTGGACGACGCCGGCCACATCAACACCCGCATCATGGCCTATTCGGCCAAGTACGCCTCGGCCTTCTACGGCCCGTTCCGCGATGCGCTGGGCAGCGCCGGCAACCTGGGCAAGGCCGACAAGCACACCTACCAGATGGACCCGGCCAACAGCGACGAGGCGCTGCGCGAGATCGCGCTGGACCTGGACGAAGGCGCGGACATGGTGATGGTCAAGCCGGGCATGCCGTACCTGGACGTGGTGTACCGGGTGAAGCAGGAGTTCGGCGTGCCGACCTTCGCCTACCACGTCAGTGGCGAGTACGCGATGCTCAAGGCGGCCGCCGCCAACGGCTGGCTGGACGAACGCCGCTGCGTGATGGAGACCATGATCGGCTTCAAGCGCGCCGGTGCCGACGGCGTGCTGACCTACTACGCGCCGCAGATCGCGCGCTGGCTGCGGGAAGGCTGATGGACGCGCCCGGCATGCAGCCCTGGCAATGGGTGGTGTGGGTGGTCGGGGTGACCGCGTTCGCGGTGGTGATCGGGCTGGTGATCGCCGCCGTGGTCCGCGCCGCGCGGCGACCGCCGGAGCTGCCGTCGGCCGCGCAACGGCTGCAGCGGCAATCACCGCTGCCACCGGAGGTCGAGGCACGGCTGCGCGAACTGGCCGGCCTGCGGCAGGCCGGGCGCATCGGTGAAGTGGAGTACGAGCGGCGGCGCGCCGAAGTGCTTGCCGGCAACCCGGCTCCCGGTAACGACCCCCAACCGTAGAGGCGGGGCCCGCCCCGCATGTGGCCTTCCCGGGGAAGCCCGTGCTCCGTAGATGCGGGGCTTGCCCCGCATGTGGCCCTCCGTGGATGGGCTTGCCGCGCATGTGGCCGTGCCGGTGAAGCCTGTGCCGGGCGAGCCCGGCACCTACGGGCCTGCTGCCACGATCCACGCATTCCGTGGATGCGGGGCCCGCCGCGCATGTGGCCGTGCCGGTGAAGCCCGTGCCGGGCGAGCGCGGCAGCTACGGGCCTGCTGCCCCAATCCACGCACTCCGTGGATGCGGGGCTCGCCGCGCATGTGGCCGTCCCGGGGAAGCCCGTGCCGGGCGAGCCCGGCACCTACGGGCCTGCTACCCCAATCCATGCACTGCGTAGATGCGGGGCTTGCCCCGCATGAACCTTGACCGTCCTCACCGCCGCGCGCCGCACGACGCATGCGCGGTGCCGGCGCGTTGGCTCCCGCTAGCGGCAGTCGCCGCTGCCGTCGCTGGCCGGCGCCCGCATCCGGTACAGGTCGAAGCCGCCGGCACGCGGCGCGCGCGCATGGCCGCTGACCAGCAGTTCGCCCGGGGTACTGGCGTCGACCAGCGCCGCCCGGGTATCGCCCTCGGCGCTGTTGAACGACAGCGCCAGCGGTTGCGCCGCGCTCCACTGTCCCTGGTGGCAGTGCGACAGCTGCAGCTGCGCGCGCCTTTCGCCCTTGCCGCGTGCGAACACCACCGCGCGCCCACCGGCCAGCCAAGCGCCGTCCAGTTCGTCGTCGGCACCGTTGAGGCCGGTCATCGGCTGCGGCGCGGCGAACCCGTCGCCGGCACGGTGCGCGCGCCACAGGTCCCAGCCGCCGGCGCCGCCCGCGCGGTCGCTGGCCAGCAGCAGGCTGCCGTCGTGGTCGTGCACGGCCGGCGAGCGTTCGTGGTCGGCGCCATTGATGGCCGCGCCCAGGTTCTGCGCCGGGCCGAAGCCGCCGTCGTCGCGCAGCGCCGCGCGGTACAGGTCGAAGCCGCCATGGCCGCCCTTGCGGTTGGAGGCGAAGTACAGCCAGCGGCCGGCGGCATCCAGGAACGGATCGACCTCATCGGCCGCGGTGTCCAGTGGCAGCGGGCGCGGGTCGCTCCAGCGCGCGTCCTGCCAGGTGGCCTGCCACAGGTCCCAGCCGCCTGCGCCACCGTCGCGGTTGCTGGCCCAGACCAGGCGCCGGCCATCGGCCGAGCGCGTGGCGCGCAGCTCGTCGGCACGGGTGGACACCACGCCGATGCCTTCGATGCCGAACTCCGCCAGTGCCGTCACCCGCGGTGCAAAGAGTAGACTCATGGACAGCGCGAGCAGCAGCGATCGGGTCCGCATGGAGGTTCCGCAAGCCAGGGATCGCGCCAGTCTAGGTCATGCAGAGGATCACCATGAGCGTCGCCCGCTACGCCGTCTTTGGCCACCCCATCGCCCATTCGCAGTCGCCGCACATCCACGCCGCCTTCGCCAGGGCGCAGGGGATCGAGATCGATTACCGCGCCATCGATGCCACCGCGCAGGATTTCACCGCGGCGCTGGACGCGTTCGCCGCCGACGGCGGGGTGGGCGCCAACGTGACCCTGCCGCACAAGGAAGCGGCGTTCGCGCTGTGCGCCACCACCACTTCGCGCGCGCAGCGTGCCGGCGCGGTCAACACCCTGCTGCGCAAGGGCGAGCGCTGGCATGGCGACAACACCGACGGCATCGGCCTGGTGCGCGACCTCACCGGCCGCAACGGGCTGGACCTGCGCGGTCGCCGCGTGCTGCTGCTCGGCGCCGGTGGCGCCGCGCGCGGCGTGGCCCCGGCGCTGCTCGACGCCGGCATCCTCGAACTGGTGGTGGCCAACCGCACCCCGGAGCGCGCCGATGCGCTGGTGGACGCGATGAGCGAACCGGGCCGCGTCATCTCGGCCTATTGGGACGCACTGCGCGAGCAGGGCGACTTCGAGCTGATCATCAACGCCACCTCGGCCGGCCGGGGCGAGGGCGCGGCCTTCACCCTGCCGCTGTCGCTGGTCAACAGCCTGACCACCGCGGTCGACCTGAACTACGGCGAGGCGGCGATTCCTTTCCTGGCCTGGGCGCGCGCGGCCGGGTGCCGCAATGAGTTCGACGGCCTGGGCATGCTGGTGGAGCAGGCGGCGGAAAGCTACCAGCAGTGGCACGGGGTGCGCCCGGAGACCGACGCGGTCTACGCCGGGCTGCGCGCACGCGCCGCCACCCTGGTCACCGCGGACTGAGCGGCGTGGACCAGACGCAATTGCTGGGCTCGCTGCTGGTATCGGTGGGCTACCGCCTGCCGGTGATGGTCGCGCTGGGCGTGGCGCTGGTCCTGCTGCTGGGGGCGCCGAAGGCGGTGGCGCGCAGCGCCGCGCTGTGGGCGCTGGCGATCCTGATGGCGAGCACGCTGTCCGGCGCGGTGCTGGCGGTGTTGCCGCTGCTGCTGATCGCCGCGGGCAACTTCGATGGCATCGCCGCGCTCAATACCGCGCTGGGCGTCGGCCACTTCGCGGTGTCGCTGCTGGAAGCCGGCGGCTTCGTGCTGTTGGCCTGGGCGCTGGCCAGGGCCCTGCGCGGGCCGGCGAAAGCCTGAGCTGCCACGCGTGGCCGCGAACCTGTGCCGGGCGAGCCCCTGTGCCGGGCAAGCCCGGCACCTACGGGGTGCGTGCCGACGTCGGGGTGTTTCATACCGAAATCCATGGCCGGGGGCGGCGTGTTTCCTGACGGAATCCATGCCCCCGTAGATGCGGAGCTTGCCCCGCATGAAGCTGCGCCGGTGAAGCCCCCGTACCGGGCAAGCCCGGCACCTACGGGTGCGTGTCGGGGTCGGCGTGTTTCGTGCCGGAATTCATGCGCCCGTAGATGCGGGGCTTGCCCCGCATGAAACGTCTATAGACCATCAAGTCCAATGGGAGGCGGAACCCAATGGCACCCCCAGTGTGGATATTCGCGGACATCGGTGACCAGCCCCGCTCGCACCGGGTTGGCGAGGATGTAGCGTGCCTGTATCAGCAGGTCTTCGTCGTGGCGCAGGCAATGGTCGTAGAAGCCTGGCTGCCAGATCGCGCCGCTCTGCCCGCGCGCGCGATTCATGGCCCTTGCGGACCGTGACTTGAAGCGGCGCAGGCAAGCGGAAAGCTCACCATGGTCGAGGGTGAACAACCAATGCAGGTGGTCGGGCATCGCTACCCAGGCGTGGGTCTGGCTGCCGCCCTCCAGATCGCTGCGGCGTACTTGCCCGCGGACGATCTCGGCCAACGCGGCATCCCGGAACAGGGCCTGCCGGTGGTGCGTGACCACGGTGACGGCATAGACGGCGCCCTGCACGGAGTGGCGGCCTTTTCGGAGCTTTGGGCTGGGCATGGCGGCACCGTATCGACCAGTGGCGACGGCGTGTATCAGTGAGCTCCGCGGTCTTTGTCGGAGTGCCACGCGCAGGCGCATGCCTGTCATGGATGCGGGGCCCCGGCATGAAGCCGCGCCGGTGAAGCCCGTGCCGGGAGAGCCTCTGTGCCGGGCAAGCCCGGCACCTACGGAATGCATGCCGGGGTCGGCGTGTTTCATGCCGGAATCCATGCCCGCCGTAGACGCGGGGCTTGCCCCGCATGAAGCCGGGCCGGTGAAGCTCCGTGCCGCGCAAGCCCGGCACCTACGGAATGCTTGCCGGGGTCGGCGTGTTTCCTGCCGGAATCCATGCGCCCCGTAGATGCGGGGCTTGCCCCGCATTAAGCCGGGCCGGTGAAGCCCCATGCCGGGCAAGCCCGGCATCTACGGGGCATGTGCCGCGCCGGTATGGGAAAATGCCGGGCATGAAGGTAGCAGGCGGCAGGTCGGCGTGACGGAGAAAGTGGAAGCGCCGCGTGCGTTGACCGAGGAAGTGAAGACGGCCATCCGCGACGCCTACGCGAAGCTGCAGGCCAACACGCCCGGATTCAGCACGCGGCGCTCGCAGAGCCAGATGATCGGCGTGGTCTCGCGCGCGCTGGCCAGCGGTGGCGTGGGCGTGGTCGAGGCGCCGACCGGGGTCGGCAAGAGCCTGGGCTACCTGACCGCCGGCGTGCCCATCGCGCTGGCCTCGAAGAAGAAGCTGGTGATCAGCACCGGCACGGTGGCGCTGCAGTCGCAGCTGGTCGAGCGCGACATTCCCAGTTTCCTCAAGGCCACCGGCCTGCAGGCCACGGTGGCGCTGGCCAAGGGCCGCACCCGCTACCTGTGCACGCGCAATGCCGCCGAAGCGCAGGGCGAAGGCGCGCAGGAGGGCATGTTCGGCGACGAAGTGCTGCTCTACGAGCGGCCGCTGGCGCCGATCGAGATGGACGTGGCCGGCCGGCTGGTGCGGGCCTTCAGCGAAGGCCGCTGGAACGGCGACCTGGACAATGCGCCCGAAGCGGTCACGCCCGGCCTGCGCCTGCGCATCACCACCCCGGCCTCGGGCTGCGCCGGGCGCCGCTGTGCCTATTCGACCCAGTGCCCGGTGCTGCGCGCGCGCAACGAGGTGCGCGAGGCGCAGATCGTGGTGACCAACCACGCGCTGCTGCTGTCGGCGCTGTCCATCGGCGAATCCGACAACGGCCAGCCGCTGATCGCCGCGCCCGCCGACATGCTGCTGGTGCTGGACGAAGGCCACCACATCGGCAACGTCGCCATCGACCAGGGCGCGGCCAGCCTGCCGCTGGATGACATGGCGCGGCGCACCGGGCGCCTGCAGATCATCATCGCCGGCGCCTACCGCGCGGTGGACAAGGACAGGATCGGCAACCTGCTGCCGAACGAGGCGATCGACGCCGCGGCGCGCGTGGCCAAGCTGCTCAAGGCGTTCGCCGACGGCATCGCGCAGGTGTGGACGCCGGCGCCGGACGAACGCGAGCCGCTGTGGCGCGCCGCCAACGGCCGCCTGCCGGAGGCCTGGCGGCAGCCGGTCGAGGAACTGGCCGACGAGACCCGCACCCTGCTCAACTGGGCCACGGCCGCGGCCGCGCAGGTGGCCAAGGGCAAGCCCGAGGACGCCGCCCACGAGCGCCTGCAGCGCAGCCTGGGCATGGCGCTGGAGATGATCCAGCAGCAGTACGACCTGTGGGCCGGCTGGCGCCGCGAGGACAAGGAAGGCCAGCCGCCGATGGCGCGCTGGATCACCCTGACCCGCGACGGCGAGCATGTGCTGCACTGCTCGCCGGTGTCGGCGGCGATGGTGCTGCGCAAGCTGTTGTGGGACGAAGTGGATTCGGTGGTGATGACCTCGGCCACGCTCACCGGCGGCGGCGATTTCCAGGCGTTGGCCATCGACAACGGCATTCCGGCCGAGGCGGAAATGGTGTCGCTGGCCTCGCCGTTCGACCTGCCCAACCAGGCGCAGCTGGTGGTGCCGCCGTTCCCGGTGACGCCGGACGACCGCGAGCGCCACCCGAAGGAGGTGGCGAAGTACCTGGCCGCCGAGCTGGACTGGGACAAGGGCAGCATCGTGCTGTTCACCTCGCGCTGGAAGATGGAGAAGGTGGCCGAGCTGATGCCGGCCACGCTGCGCCGGAAGGTGCTGGTGCAGGGCGAAGGCGCCAAGCAGAAGATGATCGACGAGCACCTGCGCCGCACCGCCGCCGGCGAGGGCTCGGTGCTGTTCGGGCTCAATTCGTTCGGCGAGGGCCTGGACCTGCCGGGCGAGGCCTGTACCACGGTGGTCATCACCCAGGTGCCGTTCGCGGTGCCGACCGATCCGCAGACCTCGACGTTGAGCGAGTGGTTCGAGAGCCGCGGGTTGAATTCCTTCAACCTGATCGCGATCCCGCATGCGCTGCGCACGCTGACCCAGTTCGCCGGGCGCCTGATCCGCACCTCCACCGATACCGGGCGCGTGGTCATTCTCGATTCGCGGCTGCTCACGCGCCGCTACGGCAAGCGCATCATCGACGCGCTGCCGCCGTTCAGGCGGGTGATCGGCTGACGCCGCTGGCCGCGTGCCGGCGCCGCTTCGGCGGCACCGGCGCGGCGCCGCGAAGGGCGTGCTTCATTCCTCGCGCTTGTTCAGCGCCGAGGTCACTGCCGCGGCGTCCTCGCGCGACAGGAACAGGTATTCCAGCTCGCAGCCGCCGAACCTGTCCTCCAGCTCCTGCATGCGCACCGGGTGGCTGCCGAACCGGTAGTGCTGGCTGTCGTTGTCGGTGTCCTGGACCAGGTAGACGCCGAAGGAAGGGGGATTGGTGAGGGTGCCTTCCAGCTTGACGGATGACGGGTCTATGGCGCGCTGGATGAGGTCTTCAAGGTCGGTCATGGCGTTGCGTGGGGAGTCGTGTCGTACTTTCGGGGGCAAGTGGAATCGTTGGCGGGGCCGGCGTCAATGCCTTTCGTGTTTCCAGTGGCGGCGCTTGCCCTGGGCCAGCCATTCGATGGCCTGGGCGATGCGCTGCTGGCGGGTGGTTTCGCGCCTGGCCTGGCCGATCCATTCCAGGTAATCGCGGCGGGCGCCGGGCGCGAAGCCGTCGAACGTGGCCCTGGCCTGTGGCGCCGCGGCCAGCGCCTGGGCGAACGCCGGCAGCATGGGTAGCGGCGGCCGCGGCGCGCGCTTGAGGACGGGCGCGCCGCCCTCGATGCGCTGCATGGCCTGGTGCAGCTGGGCGGCGAACCCCCGCCTGGCGGGCAGGTCGGCGACCGAGCGCAGCCGCCCGTACTGGCCCATGCCCCCGCCGGCACCGCTGTCCCCGGCGTCCCGCGCCCACAGGTTCAGCGCGGCGTGCGCCTTGAACGCGGCCATTCCGCACAGCAGCCGGCCACGGTGCAGGAAGGCCGGCATGCCCCATCTGATGGCTTCTTCCACCCCGGGGCAGGCCGCGTGCACGCGCTGGCGGATCTCACGCAGGATCGGCTGCGCGAAGGCGGCGGCGCGGGCGATGTAGGCGTCGACACGGGGATCGGGCGTGGGCATGGCGCGGGTCTCGGATGGGCGGAGCCTGCCGCCCCCCGCGCGCCAATACAAGCCTGGCCTGGACGGGCCCGGTTCGCGCGGGCCCGGTGGCGTCGTCAGCCGCCGCGGAAGCGCCGCGCCAGCGCGTTGAACACGGCGATGGCGGCGGTCAAGGCGGCCATCGACAGGAACTGCAGGCGGGTCTCGGGCGCCGACAGCAGCAGCGCGAAGATCAGCACCAGGATCGCCAGCGCCAGTACCGTCAGGTAGGGGAAGCCGGCCATGCGGAACGGCAGCGGCGTGCCCAGGCGCTCGGCGCGGCGCCGCAGCACCAGCTGCGAGACTAGGGTGATGGTCCACACCAGCAGGCAGGTCGAACCGACCACGTTCAGCAGCACCGGCAGCACCCGGTCCGGATACAGCAGCTCCAGCACGGTGGCGGCGAAGCCGAACAGCACGCTGGCCAGCACCGCCAGCACCGGGACCTGGCGGCGGCTGACCCGGGCCAGCCCGCGTGGCGCCTCGCCGCGCGCCGCCAGCGAATGGATCATGCGCGAGGCGCCGTAGAGATTGGCGTTGAGCGCCGACAGCAGCGCGATCACCGCGATCAGGGTGATGGCGGTGGCCGCGCCGGGGATGTTGGCGACCTGCAGCACCGCCGCGAACGGCGACTTCAGCGATTCGCTGGTCCACGGCACCACCGCGATGATCACCCCGATCGAGCCGATGTAGAACACCAGGATGCGCCAGGCCACGGTGCGGATCGCGCGCGCCAGGCTGCGTTCCGGGTCCTGGGTCTCGGCCGCGGCGACGGCCACGATCTCGGTGCCGCCGAAGGCGAACACCACCACCAGCAGTGCCGCGCCGATGCCGGCCAGGCCATTGGGCGCGAAGCCGCCGTGCCCGAACAGGTTGGACAGGCCGGGCGAGGGCACGCCGGGCAGCAGCCCGCACAGCAGCGCGATGCCGATCACGATGAAGGCGACGATCGCGGCGACCTTGAGGATGGCGAACCAGAATTCGAACTCGCCGTAGTTGCGCACGCCCATCAGGTTGATGACGGTGAAGGCCACCATGAATGCCAGCGAGGTCAGCGGCACCGACAGCTGCGGCCACAGCGTGGCCAGCAGGCCGGCGGCGCCGACCGACTCGGCCGCGATCACGATCACCAGCTGCACCCACCACAGCCAGCCGATGGTGGCGCCGGCGGTGGCGCCCAGCGCATCGGCCGCGTAGACCGAGAACGCACCGCTGGCCGGGCGCGCCGCGGCCATTTCGCCCATGGCGTGCATCATGATGATCACCAGCGTGCCGGCGACCAGGTAGGACAGCAGCACCGCCGGGCCGGCGGCATGGATGCCCACCCCCGAGCCCAGGAACAGGCCGGCGCCGATCGCGCTGCCCAGGCCCATCATGATCAGCTGGCGCGGTTTGAGCGCGCGTTCCAGTTTCTGCGACGGCGGAGCCGGGGCGGCGACGGACGGGTTGGCGGGCATCGGCGGGCTTCGGAGGGCGGAAAGGGCGACACCATACCGCGTCGGCCGCGTGCCGTGCCTGTTCCGTTGGTTGGGCCGGCCCGCGCCCGGCGGGGGGGTATGGAGGCCGTTGCCGGGCCGCCGGTGGCGGCCAGCCCCGGGTCCACGTGCGCTCGCAGCGACTTTCCCCGTGCGGATGGACTACCTTATTCATCCACCTTCCCGGCCGTGAT
This sequence comes from Stenotrophomonas sp. Y6, assembly GCF_022436665.1. Classification (NCBI taxonomy): domain Bacteria; kingdom Pseudomonadati; phylum Pseudomonadota; class Gammaproteobacteria; order Lysobacterales; family Lysobacteraceae; genus Stenotrophomonas; species Stenotrophomonas sp. Y6. Next base: position 189,695 of record NZ_JAKUKB010000006.1, on the reverse strand, counting down.
GGCACTTTCCGAGACAGCAATGACTTTGAAGACCCTCAACCCCTTCGACCTGTTCGATGTGCGTTCGCTGCTGAGCGAGGAAGAGCGCGCCGTGCAGGACTCCGTTGCCCGCTTCACCGACGAACGCGTGCTGCCGATCATCGGCGACTGTTTCGACCAGGGCCGCTTCCCCGACGAGCTGATCCCCGAGATCGCCGACATGGGCCTGCTGGGCAGCACGCTGCCGGAGCAGTACGGCGGCGCCGGACTCAATGGCGTCAGCTACGGCCTGATCTGCCAGGAGCTGGAGCGCGGCGATTCCGGCCTGCGCAGCTTCGTCTCGGTGCAGAGCTCGCTGTGCATGTACCCGATCTACGCCTACGGCTCGGAAGAGCAGCGCATGCGCTGGCTGCCGGACATGGCGCGCGGCAAGGTCATCGGCTGCTTCGGCCTGACCGAGGCGCATGGCGGCTCGGACCCGGCCAGCATGAAGACCCGCGCGGTCAAGGACGGCGGTGACTGGATCATCAACGGCTCCAAGATGTGGATCACCAACGGCTCGGTGGCCGACATCGCCATCGTCTGGGCCAACACCGACGAGGGCGTGCAGGGCTTCGTCATCGAGAAGGGCACCCCGGGCTTCACCGCGCAGGAGATCAAGCACAAGATGAGCCTGCGCGCCTCGGTGACCGGCGCGCTGTTCTTCGACAACGTGCGCGTACCCGACGCCAACCGGCTGCCCAACGTAAAGGGGCTCAAGGGCCCGCTGGGCTGCCTGACCCAGGCCCGCTACGGCATCACCTGGGGCCCGCTCGGCGCGGCCATCGCCTGCCTGGACGAAGTGCTGGCCTACACCAAGGAGCGCATCCTGTTCGGGCGTCCGGTGGCGGCCACCCAGAGCGCGCAGATCAAGATGGCCGACATGGCCCGGCGCATCACCGCCGGCCAGCTGCTGGTGCTGCAGCTGGGCCGCCTGAAGGATGCCGGGGAAATGCAGCCGCAGCAGGTGTCGCTGGCCAAGTGGAACAACTGCCGCCTGGCCATCGACATCGCCCGCGAGTGCCGCGACCTGCTGGGCGGCGCCGGCATCACCACCGAGCACGCGGCCATCCGCCATGCGCTGAACCTGGAGTCGGTGATCACCTATGAAGGCACCGAAACCGTGCACCAGCTGGTGGTCGGCCGCGAACTGACCGGCATCAACGCGTTCTGAGCGGTATCGCGACGAACGCTGGACGCCCCGGAAGCCGCGCTTCCGGGGCGCAATGGGGAACACCGCGATGAACCTGCTCGACGGCGTGCGCGTGCTCGACCTGTCGCGCATCCTGGCCGGGCCGTGGGCCACCCAGGTGCTGGCCGATTTCGGCGCCGATGTCATCAAGGTCGAGCGCCCGGGCGTGGGCGACGACACCCGTGGCTGGGGGCCGCCGTTCCTCAGGGACGCCGCGGGCAATGACACCACCGAGTCGGCGTACTACCTGTGCGCCAACCGCGGCAAGCGTTCGGTCGCCATCGACTTCACCCAGCCGCAGGGGCAGGCGCTGATCCGCGCGCTGGCCGCGCGCTGCCAGGTACTGGTGGAAAACTACAAGGTCGGCGGGCTGGCGAAGTACGGGCTGGACTACGCCAGCCTGCGCGCGCTCAACCCGGCGCTGGTGTACTGCTCGATCACCGGTTACGGCCAGGACGGGCCTTACGCGCGACGCGCCGGCTACGACGCCGCCATCCAGGCCATCGGCGGATTGATGAGCGTGACCGGTGAACCCGACGACGCGCCCGGCGGTGGCCCGCAGAAGGTGGGCGTGGCCGCGACCGACCTGATGACCGGCATGTACGCGGCCACCGCGATCCTGGCGGCGCTGCGCCATGCCGAACGCACCGGCCAGGGCCAGCAGATCGACCTGGCGCTGCTGGACACGCAGGTGGCGTGGCTGGCCAACCAGGCGTCCAACTGGCTGGTCGGTGGCCAGGTGCCGGGCCGCCAGGGCACCGCGCACCCGAACATCGTGCCGTACCAGGTGATGCCGGCGGCCGATGGCCATTTCATGCTGGCGGTGGGCAACGACGCGCAGTTCGCGCGCCTGTGCGAGGTGATCGGCACCCCGGAGCTGGCCGCCGATGCCCGCTATGCGACCAACAGCGGGCGGGTGGCGCATCGCGCCGCACTGGTGCCGCTGCTGCAGCAGCGGCTGCGCACGCGCAGCGCCGGCGAATGGCTGCAGGAGCTGGAACGGGCGCAGGTGCCGGCCAGCCCGGTCAACCGCGTCGACCAGGTCTTCGACGATCCGCAGGTCCGCGCGCGCGGACTGCGCATCGACCTGCCGCATGCGGCGGGCGGCAGCGTGCCGGGGGTGCGCAACCCGGTGCGGTTCTCGGCTACGCCACTGCAGTACCGGCAGGCCGCCCCGGTGCTGGGGCAGCACACCGCGCAGGTGCTCGAAGAGGTGCTGTCGCTCGATGCCGGCCGCCTGCGGGCGTTGCAGGCGGCGGGCGTGGTGGGCGGCGGGTGAGTCCGCCGCCACCGGGGGTCAGGGAATTATTTCCGGCCGGCTGATGCCGGTCTTGCGCATGACGTCCATGCTGCGCTCGCGCGCGGCGGCGCGTTCGGCGACCGTCATGCAGATGGTCTGCGGGCGATTGCTGCCGGTTGGCACTTCCCGGCGGCACACCAGGCGGCTGTCCGCCCTGGCCTTGGCAAGCAGGGTGTTGACCAGTTCCTGGTCGTTGACCACGTCCGCCTGCGCGGCCGGATGCAGGCCGGACAGGACGCCGTCGCTGCCCAGCTTTTCCTGGATGCGCGACAGCGCATTGACCACCTGCGCATGGTCGGCCGGTTTCAGTTCGCTGTAGATCTTGTGCCCGGCCAGCTCGGCCTGGATGCGCTCGATCTGCGCGGCCGTGGGCCGGGTGGTGTCGATGACCGGGTTCGCCGAGGCGCGGAGCGGGCCCAGGGCCACCAGGCCGATCAGCCCGATGGCAATTGCGATGCGCTGCATTGATCCTTCCATTGATTGGCGCATGGGTATGCGGGGCCGGCGAGCATACCGGAGCGGCGCCGCCTTTCGCCGTTGCCGGGCGCTGCGGTTACTGGCCGCCGGCGAAGCCGTGCTGGCGCCAGGCCTCGAACACCACCACGGCGACCGAGTTGGACAGGTTGAGGCTGCGGTTGTCCGGCTGCATCGGCAGGCGCAGGCGATGGCCGGCGGGCAGGGCGTCGAGCAGTGCCTGTGGCAGGCCGCGCGTTTCCGGGCCGAACAGGAAGGCGTCGCCGTCGGCAAAGCGCACCGTGTCGTAGCGCACGCTGGCGCGGGTACTCATGGCGAACAGGCGGCTGGGCGCGATCCGCGCCAGCGCGGTATCCAGGTCCGGATGGACCTGCAGGCGCGCGTATTCGTGGTAATCCAGGCCGGCCCGCTTGAGCTGCCTGTCGCTGAGGTCGAAGCCGAGCGGTTCGATCAGGTGGAGCCGCGCGCCGGTGTTGGCGCAGAGCCGGATCACGTTGCCGGTATTGGGCGGGATCTCGGGCTGGTACAGCAGTACATGGAAAACGGGGGCGACGGTCATCGGCGCAGTTTACGCCGTGGCAATCCGGCTAGGACCTGTCCGCGCCGCTGCAGCCTGCCGCGGGCGAAGCGGTGCTGCGTGCCTGGTACCGCCGTGGCACGGACAGGTCCGGATCGCGATGACGACTCACTTGGCGACCATCCCGTTGGCGACCTGGCCCAGGGTATCGCTGGCCAGCTCGGTAGCCAGCGCCTTGACCTGCTGGGCGTCCGGGCGGACGGTGATGGCCGGCAGCGAGACCATCCACTGGCCGATGCTGGCGCCGATCGCCACCGGGGTGTGTGCGGCCAGCTGGGCGGCGGCCTGCTCGGCGGCCAGTTCGACGATCTGGCCGGCGGTCGGGCGCACCTGCACCGAGGACAGGGTCGGGATGGCGCTGGAACGTTCGTGCTCGGCCTGGGCCAGCTGGTCGGCGGACGGACGCACCTGCACGGTTTCCAGGGTGACGATGTTGGATGCATGCGCGGAGGTGGCGAAGCCGGCGGCAAGCGCGAAGGCGATGGCGATGGATTTGGTGTTCATGGCGGGCCTGTTTGGTGTGTGTGAGCGGTGGTGTGGTAGTAAGGTAGTACACCAAATCTCGGGACGCAAGTGATTTTTTGCTTTCCGTTGATTTGTTCAGCGTACAGTCATGTTTTGTTTGATCCGGCTGCGCTGCAGGTAACCATGAAGCAGGATGCGTGCCACATTTATCCTGTTGATTATTATGTGTTTTATCTCGATGCACGGTGTCCGCTGTCCGGACGGCGGCGTCGGTGACCGGCGTCCGCGGACATCCGCGCGGCCGTGAATGCCGCAGCGGTCATGACCCACGCAGGCCGCGCGGAGGGGAGACGCGGCGCGACAGGACCGCCCCCGTGCCGATCCCCCCCCATGACCCATGGCGTATGCGGCCGGCCGGCCCGGGCGGTTAGGATCGGCGTTCATATTCATTGCTCAAGGAAAGTGGGATGAACGCAGCAACACCCCGGACCGCGCTTCTCGCCACCGCGCTCGGCCTTGCCCTGGGCGGATTCGCCGGCCTGCCCCTGCCGGCCGCCGCCAAGGCACCCGCCCCGGCCACGGCCGTGGACATCCCGTTCGAGGAGTTCACCCTGCCCAACGGCCTGCGCGTGGTGGTGCACACCGACCGCAAGGCGCCGATCGTGGCGGTCAACATCTGGTACCACGTCGGCGCCAAGGACGAGCCGTCCGGCCGCACCGGTTTCGCCCACCTGTTCGAGCACCTGATGTTCCAGGGCAGCGAGAACCACCACGGCGAGTTCTTCGAGCCCTTCAAGCAGGTCGGCGCCACCGACCAGAACGGCACCACCAACACCGACCGCACCAATTACTTCCAGAACGTGCCCACCACCGCCCTGGACATGGCGCTGTGGATGGAGTCCGACCGCATGGGCCACCTGCTCGGCGCGATCGACCAGGCCGCGCTCGACGAGCAGCGCGGCGTGGTGCAGAACGAGAAGCGCCAGGGCGAGAACCAGCCCTATGGCCAGGTGTGGGACAAGCTGACCCGAGCGCTGTACCCGGCCGGCCATCCGTACCACCACGGCGTGATCGGTTCGATGAACGACCTCAACGCCGCCTCGCTGGAAAACGTCAAGACCTGGTTCCGCACCTGGTACGGCCCGAACAACGCGGTGCTGGTGCTGGCCGGCGACATCGACGTGGCCACCGCCAAGGAAAAGGTCGCCCGTTACTTCGGCGACATCCCGGCCGGCCCGACCATGGCCCAGCCGAAGGTGGACGTGGCCAAGCGCGCCGCCTCCACCCGCGAGGTGATGACCGACAAGGTGCCGCAGGCACGCATCTACCGCGCCTGGAACGTGGCCCAGGTCGGCACCACCGACATCGACCAGCTGCAGCTGTTCGCGCAGGTGCTCGGTGGCGCCAAGTCCTCGCGCCTGGACCAGCGGCTGCTGCACCAGGACAAGCTGGTGGACAACATCGGCACCATGGTCGGCCCGTCGCAGCTGGGCTCGAACTTCATCATCATGGCCACGGTCAAGCAGGGCGTGGACCCGGCCAAGGTCGAAGCGGTCATCGACGAGGAACTGAAGCGGCTGGTGGCCGACGGCCCCAGCGCCGAGGAGCTGGCGCGCGCCAAGACCGCGTTCCGTGCCGGCTTCATCCGCGGCATCGAGCGCATCGGCGGCTTCGGCGGCAAGGCCGATGCGCTGGCCGAGTGCGCCGTGTACGAGGGCGACCCGGGTTGCTTCCGCGCCTCGCTGTCCAACATCCAGAACGCCAGCGTCGCCGACCTCAAGGCGGTCGGCGCCAAGTGGCTGGGGGTGGGAGACCACACCCTGGTGGTCGAGCCGGGCGAGCGCGTGGCGCTGGCCGAGCTGCCCTCGGGCAAGCCCGCGCCGTTCAACGTGCCGGCGGTCGACCCCAAGTACCGCGTGCTGCCCTCGCAGGTGGACCGCAGCGCCGGCGTGCCGCAGACCGCGACCTTCCCGGAGCTGAAGTTCCCGCAGCTGCAGCGCGCCACGCTGAAGAACGGCACGCGGGTGGTGCTGGCCGAACGCCATGACATCCCGGTGGTGCAGTTCAGCTACGAGTTCCCGGGCGGATTCACCGCCGACCAGGGCCGCAAGCCGGGCACCGCCAACTTCACCATGGGCATGCTCGACGAAGGCGCCGGCAAGCTCGGCTCGCTGGCCTTCGCCGATGCCGCCGACGCGCTGGGTGCGCGCATCGGCGCCGGCGCCTCGCTCGACGGCGCCAATGTCTACCTGTCGGCGCTGAAGGAGAACCTGGCGCCGTCGCTGGCGCTGTATGCCGACGCGCTGCGCGCGCCGCGCTTCGACCAGAGCGAGATCGACCGCATCAAGGCCACCTGGATCGCCGGCATCAAGCAGGAGAAGGTCAACCCGAACGCGGTGGCGATGCGGGTGTTGCCGCCGTTGCTGTACGGCAAGGGCCACCCGTACGCCATCCCGTTCACCGGCAGCGGCGACGAAGCGGCGATCCAGGCGCTGGGCCGCGAAGACCTGCTGTCCTTCCACAAGGACTGGGTGCGCCCGGAGAACGCCACCCTGGTCGTGGTCGGCGACACCACGCTGAAGGAGATCGTGCCGCTGCTGGACCGCCAGCTCGGCGACTGGAAGGGCGAGGGCCCGGCGCCCAAGGTGGCCGCACCGGCTGCGGTCGCGCGCCCGGACAAGGCCCGCGTGTACCTGATCGACCAGCCCGGCGCGGTGCAGGCCAACCTGTTCGCCGGCCAGGTGGTGCCCTCCACCATGGACGCCGGCGCGACCCGCTTCGACATCGCCAACGGCGTGCTGGGCGGCGACTTCACCTCGCGCCTGAACATGAACCTTCGCGAGGACAAGCACTGGTCCTACGGTGCCCGTTCCAGCGCCAGCGGCGCGCTGGGGCAGCGGCCGTGGATGGCGGTGGCGCCGGTGCAGATCGACAAGACCGGCGACGCGATGAAGGAAATGCAGGCCGAGATCAGCCAGTTCGCCAGCGGCCAGCGGCCGCCGACGACGGACGAAGTCGCCCGCATCCGCAACATCCAGACGCTGAGCCTGCCGGGCGCCTACGAGACCGCCTCGGCGGTGATGAACACCATCGGCGGCATCGTGCGCTACCAGCGCCCGGACGACTACGTGTTCAAGCGCAAGGCCGAGATCGAGGCGATGACCCCGGCGCAGGTGGCCGAAGCGGCGCGGACGCTGGACCCGGCGCGGCTGACCTGGGTGGTGGTGGGCGACCTCAAGCAGACCGAGGCACCGGTGCGTGCGTTGGGCCTGGGCGAGGTGACCGTGATCGACAGCGACGGCAACCCGGTGCCGGCCGCCAAGTGATGCAGCACCATCGCGGCCCGCTCCCCCGGGAGCGGGCCGCGGATCATCACCGATTCATCCATACCCGGCACAATCCGTTCCGATTCCAACAAGGACCTGTCCATGCGCGCTCTGCTCCTTACCGCCCTGATTGCCAGCACCGCCGCCTGCACCTGGGTGCCGATCGAAAGCGGTGGCAAGGCGGTGCGCGTGCTGCCGGCCGGTCCGGTGGCGCCGGGCTGCGTGGCCAAGGGCGAAATCGTGGTCTCGGTCAAGAGCAAGGTCGGCTTCTACAACCGCAACCCGCTGCGCGTGCAGGAAGAGCTGGAAACCCTGGCGCGCAACGAGGCGCCCAGTGCCGGTGCCAACGCGATCCAGGCCCTGGCCGCGCCGGCCGACGGCAGCCAGCGCTACGCCGCCTGGCAGTGCCGCTGACGCGACGCGCGCGGGCCCGCGCCAGCGTCGCCCGCCCGCATTGGGCTGAGCCGCCACCGGCGCACGCGGCGTCCGGAAGCACGCCCGCTGCCGGGCATCCGGCCGATCGGGTGGCGGTCCGCTCCCCATACGCAGCGGCCGCAAACCGTTAAAGATGCGTCAAACCCGGGCAGCCGCTAGAATGGCGCCCCCTTCGCCTGAGTCCTGGCGCCTTCCGATGCCCTTCCAGAATGTCTCCATCGCGGGACTGGCGCATGTCGACGCGCCGCATACCCTGACCTCCAAGGAAATCAACGAGCGTCTGCAGCCGACGCTGGACCGTCTGGGCATCCGTGCGGACATGCTGGGCGATGTCGCCGGCATCCATGCGCGCCGCCTGTGGGACCCGGGTACGCAGGCGTCCGATGCGGCCACCCTGGCCGGGCGCAAGGCGCTGGAAGACGCCGGCGTGTCGCCGGACCGCATCGGCCTGCTGGTCAACACCTCGGTCAGCCGCGACTACCTGGAGCCGTCCACCGCGTCGATCGTCTCGGGCAACCTGGGCATCGGCGAGGACTGCGTCACCTTCGACATCGCCAACGCCTGCCTGGCCTTCATCAACGGCATGGACGTGGCCGCGCGCATGATCGAGCGCGGCGACATCGACTATGCGCTGATCGTCGACGGCGAAAGCTCCAACCTGGTCTATGAAAAGACCCTGGAGCGGATGAGCGCGCCCGACGTCACCGCGCAGCAGCTGCGCGACGAGTTCGCCGCGCTGACCACCGGCTCCGGTGCCGCCGCCATGGTGCTGGCCCGCGCCGAGCTGGTGCCCGACGCGCCGCGCTACAAGGGCGGCGTGACCCGCGCGGCCAACCAGTGGAACAAGCTGTGCGTGGGCAACCTGGACCGCATGGTCACCGATACCCGGCTGCTGCTGATCGAAGGCATCAAGCTGGCCACCAAGACCTTCGAGGCCACCCGCCAGGCGCTGGGCTGGGCGGTGGACGAGATCGACCAGTTCGTCATCCACCAGGTCAGCCAGCCGCATACCAACGCCTTCATCAAGGCGTTCGGCATCGACCCGAAGAAGGTGATGACCATCTTCGGCGAGCACGGCAACGTCGGCCCGGCGTCGGTGCCGATCGTGCTGAGCAAGCTGCGCCAGCTGGGCAAGCTCAAGAAGGGCGACCGCGTGGCGCTGATGGGCATCGGCTCGGGCCTGAACTGCACCATGGCCGAGGTGGTCTGGTAAGCCAGCGGCTGCGTTGCCGCAATGGCCCGCCCGGCCGTACCGGTGTGAGCCCGTGAAACGCCCGCAAGCCGCACTTGCGGGCGTTTTGCGTGACAGCACCCGCCGCGCAGGTCGGCGCCAACCAGGCGCCTGGCGGAGGCGGGGCCCGGCCCGCACTACCGGAGCGGGAGCGCGTGGCGCGATCCCCGGACCTGTGCCGGGCCGGAGAGGCCGGCAGTGCATCCCCGGCCCGGTGTCGCGCGTCCGGGCTGGCCGTGGCTACGTCGCCCGGCAGCGACCGGCTGGGCAGGCTTGCCGGGCGCGCTCAGTTCAACCCGCAGCACTTCTTGTATTTCTTTCCGCTGCCGCAGGGGCAGTCGTCGTTGCGGCCGGGTCCGGCGTCGCGGCGGATCGGCACGCGCGGGGTCAGGGTATCCACGCGGTGGTGGTTGAGGTCGGCCAGCATCGCCGGCAGTTCCATGCAGATATCCAGGCGTTCGCGATAGCTAACCCTGGCCGGCGGGGCGTCGGGGTTCTCCGGATCGATCCGTTCGCCGCTGGCCAAATGGTCGAGCAGGTCGAAGATCTCCTCGATCCATGCGTGTTCGTCCAGCCACGCGTCCCATTGCGCTTCATGCAGCATGACCGCGGTGAAAAAGCCCATCGCCCAGTCCCGGCCGACATCCAGCTCGGATTCGTCCAGGGCTTCCTCGGCCTGCTCCGGATCCTCCGGCAACCACATCAGCGGCGCGAGGTGGTCGGGCAGGTCGTCGCCCTCGAACCGCGCGCGCGCGGCGCACATGTTCCAGTGGCCCATCAGCAGGTTCTGCACCTGCAGGGCTTCGTCCTCGTCGTTCCAGCGCGGTGCCTGGCCGCCCCAGACCTGCGGCTGCCATTGACCCGGCGGTGCAGCCACCGGCGCAACCACCAGGGCCGACAGGAAGCCGTCCAGCGCTTCGAGGTTGAGGCCCTTGAAGGGCACCGCGCGCTGTTCGAGCAGGCTGGACAGCCGTTCGATCTGGTGGTCGTCGAGGAAACTGGGAGGCGTGGACATGGCGGCCGCTCGGTGGGGTGGGCGTGCATGGTAGTCGCTGCGGGCCTGGATCCCGCATCCGCGCGGATCGCAGCGGATCGGACCGGCAGGCGCGACGTTCCGCTTTAGCGGTATCCGGCGCTGGCCGGCATGGGAATCGCGGTGCTCGGCCGGCTCGGCCGGCTCAGCCGGCCAGCGCGTCGGCCACCCGCGCGCGCAGTACCGGCAGCAGGTCGCTTTCGAACCACGGGTTGCGCACCAGCCACAGCCGGTTGCGCGGGCTGGGGTGGGGCAGCGGCAGCACGCCGCGCTGCAGGTGCTGGCGCCAGGCCTGCACGGTCCCGGTGAGCGTGCAGCCACGTCGGTCGCCGAGCAGGCCGGCCTGTGCGTACTGGCCGATCGCCAGCGTGAGGCGCAGTTGCTCCAGCCGTGGCAGCAACTGCGGATGCCACGTGGGGGCGCATTCGGGGCGCGGCGGCAGGTCGCCGTTGCTGCCGGTGCCGGGGAAGCAGAAGCCCATCGGCACGATGGCGACCCTGGCGGCGTCGTAGAACGTCGGCCGGTCGATCCCCAGCCAGCCGCGCAGGCGCTCGCCGCTGGGATCGTTGAAGGGAATGCCGGTCTCGTGCACCTTGCGCCCCGGCGCCTGGCTGACGATCAGCAGGCGCGCGCCCGGCGAGGCCTGCAGCACCGGCCGGCAGCCCAGCGGCAACTGCGCCTGGCAGAGCCGGCAGGCGCGGATGCGTGCCATCAGCGCATCGAAGTCGTGCATGCCCTTCTTCCTCTCCCATCGCTGGAGGCGTGCGCGGGTGGTACGCCTGTGCCTGGATTATGCTCGGAGCGCGAAGCGCGCTTGCCGGCTTCGCGCTATCGAGCCATCAGGGGGCGTCATGGAAAACAGGGACAACGACAAGGGGGCTGCGGTGGAGAAGAGCGATCCGCCGGCACGGCAGGGGATGGTCCGGCGCGCGCTGGGCTGGTACTGGGGGCAGCGCGACAGCGCGAGCAAGGGCGAACCGGTCAAGCGCACGCTGGTGGCGCTGGCCCTGCTCGCGGTGGGCGTGGCGGGCAGCGAGGCCTATGGCCATGTGCGCGACAAGTTCCGCGATCCGGACGCCTATCTGGTGCGCATGAAGGAAGACCAGGACGCCGCGTTCAAAAAACTGCAGGACAGCCTGGGCGCGCTCGGTAGTTCGGTGGACGGCGGCGGACGCGCGGCGCTGGCCGAGGTGAAGGGGGCGGTCGGGGAGATGAAGGCCATGAACGCGGGCCTGTTCGCCCAGCTGTCGCTGGCCAGGCAGGAGAACGAGCGGCTGTCGCAGGTGGCCGGCCGGCAGTCGGGGGTCCAGGGCGGTTACGACATCATCCTGTCCGAGAACACGGGGATGGCGCTGGACGCGTCGTCGGTGCTGGGCGTGCAGATGATCCGCTCCTCCAGCGCCCAGGTCAGCATCAGCGCGGGTGGGCAGGACGACCAGACCAAGTGGCTGAAAAGCGGGGATTCCATCGCCTACCAGAGCGCGGCCGGGCAGAACTGCCGGGTGATCCTGCTGTCGATCGGGTCCGCCTCGTCGGCGTCGTTCAAGACGAGCTGCGGCTGAGCGGTGCGTCCGAACTGGTCAATCCGGCGGTTTGGCACGACAATCTGCCGCGCCCGCAACGGGCCATCCGTCCATCGTCCGCCGCCGGCAGCGTCCGCGGCGGACGTATCCGATCCAGACAGGTCCGCGCTTGAACTTTCCCGGTTACCCCGCCACCACCCACCGTTTCGACGTCCGCCCCGGCCTGTCGATGAACTACATCGACGCAGGCCCGCGCGACGGCGAGGTGGTCGTGATGCTGCACGGCAATCCGTCGTGGAGCTACCTGTGGCGGCACCTGGTCAACGGCCTGAGCGACACCTACCGCTGCATCGTCCCCGACCACATCGGCATGGGCCTGTCCGACAAACCGGACGACAGCCGCTACGACTACACCCTGCAGTCGCGGGTGGACGACCTCACCGCGCTGCTCGACCACCTCGGCATCCGCGGACCGGTGACGCTGGCGGTGCATGACTGGGGCGGCATGATCGGCTTCGGTTGGGCGCTGTCGCACCACGCCCAGGTCAGGCGGCTGGTCATCACCAATACCGCCGCCTTCCCGCTGCCGGCGGAAAAGCCGATGCCGTGGCAGATCGCCATGGGCCGGCACTGGAAACCGGGCGAGTGGTTCATCCGCACCTTCAATGCGTTCTCGGCCGGCGCCTCGTGGCTGGGCGTGTCGCGGCGCATGCCGGCCGACGTACGCCGCGCCTACGTGGCGCCCTATGACAGCTGGGCCAACCGCATCGCCACCATCCGTTTCATGCAGGACATCCCGCTGTCCCCCGCCGACAAGGCCTGGCCGCTGCTGGAGCGCGCCGCCGCGGCGCTGCCGTCCTTCGCCGACCGCCCGGCGTTCATCGCCTGGGGCCTGCGCGACATCTGCTTCGACCACCACTTCCTTGCCGGCTTCCGCAAGGCGTTGCCGCAGGCCGAAGTGATGGCCTTCGAGGACGCCAACCACTACGTGCTCGAAGACAAGCACGTCGTCATCGTGCCGGCGGTGCGGGCCTTCCTGGAGCGCAACCCGCTCGACTGAGCCTCGGCGTGCCCCTGCCCTGCTCCTGCAACGCGACGGCCTGGCGCCATCTGCGACCAACGAAGCGCCCCCTTGGGTCAAGGGCGCGCGCCGACAGGCGCGGGGGATCTGGAAAAGGGTGAGCCGGGGCCCGCGGTCTGCAATGCAAACCGTGGGGTGGCGTAGCGCGAATCCGCGCTCAAGCCGCGCGCGGCGAGGACGGGCTGTTGCCGCTGTCGTCCGGATGGTCGTCGTTGTCGGCGTCGTCGCGCCAGCGCCAGTCGGCCAGGGTCAGCGGCGCCATGCCATGGGCGATGCGCGCGCGGTCGCACTGCGAACTGGCCTTGCCGTATTCCCACGAGGCATCGACCTCGCGGCACACGCTGGGGCGGTTGGGGTGGATGCTGCAGCGCGAATACACGCCGATCTCCGAATCCAGCGCCACGCAGCGGATCGGGTCCGAATAGGTGCCGCGCATGCACAGCCGGTGCGCATCCAGGCGTTCGGTCAGCTGGTGCGGCACGCCGCCTTCGGTGACCTCGTCCGATTCCATCCAGTGGAAGGCGACGCGGTACTGGGTGCAGCAGGCGCCGCAGGTGAGGCAGGGATGGAGCATGGCGGCCGGCCTTCGGGCGGCGGTGCGGGCGGGAGGAGGTGGAAAATTTTCCACGCGGCCGGGCCACGCGCAAGAATTTTCTTCAGCGGCGACAATAGGAAGATGAACGAACCGTGCAACATCGCCGCGCGCCTGCCGCAACTGGCGCGCGAACGGCCCGACCAGATCGCCATCCGCTGCCCCGGCCGGCCCGGCGCCGGCGGCATGGCCGCCTACGACGTGGCCCTGGACTACCGCACCCTGGATGCCCGCAGCGACGCCATCGCCGCCGGCCTGGCCGCCCATGGCATCGGCCGTGGCGTGCGCACGGTGGTGATGGTGCGCCCGGGACCGGCGTTCTTCCTGCTGATGTTCGCCCTGTTCAAGATCGGCGCGGTGCCGGTGCTGGTCGACCCCGGCATCGACCGCCGCGCGCTGCGCCAGTGCCTGGACGAGGCGCAGCCGCAGGCCTTCGTCGGCATCGGCCTGGCGCACGTGGCGCGGCTGCTGCTGGGCTGGGCGAAATCGGCCACCCGGCTGGTCACTGTCGGCCCCCGCTGGGGCTGGGGTGGCACCACCCTGGCGAAGATCGAGGCGGCCGGCGCCGGTGCCGGCAGCCAGTTGGCCGACACCGCGCCCGACGACGTCGCCGCGATCCTGTTCACCAGCGGCTCCACCGGCGTGCCCAAAGGCGTGGTCTACCGCCACCGTCACTTCCTCGGCCAGGTCGAGCTGCTGCGCAATGCGTTCGGCATCGAGGCCGGCGGCGTGGACCTGCCGACCTTCCCGCCGTTCGCGTTGTTCGACCCGGCGCTGGGGCTGACCAGCGTGATTCCGGACATGGACCCGACCCGGCCGGGCAGCGCCGACCCGCGCCGGCTGCACGACGCCATCGCCCGCTTCGGCGTGACCCAGCTGTTCGGCTCGCCGGCGCTGATGCGGGTGCTGGCCGAGCACGGCCAGCCGCTGCCGACGGTGACCCGGGTGACCTCGGCCGGCGCGCCGGTACCGCCGCAGATCGTGGCGAAGATGCGCGGACTGCTGCCGGCGCACGCGCAGTTCTGGACGCCCTACGGCGCCACCGAATGCCTGCCGGTGGCGGTCATCGAAGGCCGCGAGCTGGAGGACACCCGCGAGGCGACCGAAGCCGGCGCCGGCACCTGCGTCGGCCGCGTGGTGGCGCCGAACGTGGTGCGCATCATCGCCATCGACGACGCGCCGATCCCCGACTGGAGCGGCGTACGCGAACTGCCGGCCGGGCAGGTGGGCGAGATCACCGTCGCCGGCCCCACCACCACCGACAGCTATTACAACCGCCCGCAGGCCACCGCCGCGGCCAAGATCCGCGAGGCGCTGGGCGATGGCGGCGAACGCATCGTGCACCGCATGGGCGATGTCGGCTGGTTCGACGACCAAGGCCGGCTGTGGTTCTGCGGGCGCAAGACCCAGCGCGTGGAAACCGCCACCGGGCCGCTGTACACCGAACAGGCCGAGCCGGTGTTCAACACCGTACCCGGCGTGCGCCGCACCGCGCTGGTCGGCGTCGGCGAGTTCGGCAGACAGTTGCCGGTGCTGTGTTACGAACTGCTGCCCGGCGCCGATGCGGCCACGGTCGAGCCACAGCTGCGCACACTGGCCGCACGCCACCCGCACCTGGCTGGCATCGGCCATTTCCTGCGCCATGCCGGGTTCCCGGTCGATATCCGCCACAACGCCAAGATCGGCCGCGAGAAACTCGCCGCCTGGGCCGCCACGCAACTGAAGGAACACGCATGAAGATCCTGGTCACCGGTGGCGGCGGTTTCCTCGGGCAGGCGCTGTGCCGCGGGCTGGTCGAGCGCGGACACGAAGTGCTCAGCTTCAACCGCGGCCATTACCCGGCGCTGGCCACGCTGGGGGTGGGCCAGATCCGCGGCGACCTGGCCGATGCCAGCGCCGTGCGCCATGCCGCCGCGGGCGTGGATGCGGTGTTCCACAACGCCGCCAAGGCCGGTGCGTGGGGCAGCTACGACAGTTACTTCCAGGCCAACGTGGTGGGTACCCGCAACGTGCTCGATGCCTGCCGCGCGCACGGCATCGGCCGGCTGGTGTACACCTCCACGCCGAGCGTGACCCACCGCGCCACCCATCCGGTGGAGGGGCTGGGCGCGGACCAGGTGCCCTACGGCGAGGATTTCCAGGCACCGTATGCGGCCACCAAGGCCATCGCCGAACAGGAAGTGCTGGCCGCCAACGGCCCGGAGCTGGCGACCGTGGCGCTGCGCCCGCGGTTGATCTGGGGCCCGGGCGACAACCAGCTGGTGCCGCGCCTGGCCGAGCGCGCCCGCGCCGGACGCCTGCGCTTCGTCGGCGACGGCCTGAACAAGGTCGATACCACCTACATCGACAACGCCGCGCAGGCGCACTTCGACGCCTTCGACCACCTGGTGGCGGGCGCGGCCTGCGCCGGCAAGGCCTACTTCATCTCCAACGGCGAGCCGTTGCCGATGCGCGAGCTGCTCAACAAGCTACTCGCGGCGATGGGCGCGCCGCCGGTGGAGAAGTCGATTTCGTTCAAGGCGGCCTACCGCATCGGCGCAGTGTGCGAAACGCTGTGGCCGCTGCTGCGCCTGCGCGGAGAGCCGCCGATGACGCGCTTCCTCGCCGAGCAGCTGTGCACGCCGCACTGGTATTCGATGGAACCGGCGCGCCGCGATTTCGGTTACGTGCCGCGGGTATCGATCGAGGAGGGCCTGCGCCGGCTGCGCGACAGCGTACGGGCGGCCGGCTGAGGCACGCTGGCGCCCATCATCTGGCGATCACGTCCCCGTCACCGTGCCGCCACCGCGCTTTGCCGAGGATGGAGCCCGGGTTCTCACACAAAGGGAGATGCTGATGCTCCACTACGCCGTCGTGTTCTTCGTCATCGCCATCATCGCCGCGCTGCTGGGTTTTTCCGGCATTGCCGGCGCCGCCAGCAACATCGCCTGGATCCTGTTCGTGGTGTTCCTGGTCCTGGCGGTGATCTCGCTGTTCCGCAAGAAGGGATGACCCCGCAGGCGCAGGGATGGCCCCCGCTCAGGGCGTGGGGCCAGTTTCCTGCGGCAGCCTGCGCTGGAGGACGGGCAGCCCGGCCAGGCACAGGGCCGCGAACACGCCCCCGGCCCAGAAGGTCGCCGACGGCCCCCAGGCATCCCACAGCGCGCCGGCGATGAGGCTGGCCGCGAGCAGGGCGACGCCGCTGACCAGGTTGAACATGCCGTAGGCGGTCCCGCGCAGGTCGGCCGGCGCGGTGTTGGCGACCATCACCGACAACAGCCCCTGGGTCATGCCCATGTGGATGCCCCACAGCGCGACGCCGGCGATCACCATGCCCCAGTGCCGCGCCGTCGCCAGCAGCACGTCGGACACGATGAGCACGGCCAGGCCCCCGCCCAGCAGGTGGACATGGCTCAGCCGGTCGGAAAGCCTGCCGAACGGGTAGGCGCTGGCGGCATAGACCAGGTTCATCGCCACCATCACCAGCGGCACCAGCGCCACCGCGATGCCCACCTGTTGGGCGCGCAGCACCAGGAACGCTTCGCTGAAACGGGCCAGGGTGAAGACCGCGCCCAGTGCCACCACCCACCAGTACGTCCCGTGCAACCGGCGCAGATTGTCGCGGCGGATCGGATTGCCGCGCCGCACGCCGTCCTGGCGCGGCGGTTCGCGCACGCCCAGCGCCAGCACCGCCACCGCGAGCAGCCCGGGAATCACCGCCACCCAGAACACCGCGCGGAAATCGTTGGCCCACAGCAGCATCAGTCCCACCGCCAGCAACGGCCCGACGAACGCACCGACGGTGTCGAGCGACTGCCGCAGCCCGAACGCGGCGCCGCGGATCGCGGCCGGGGTGATGTCGGCGATCAGCGCGTCGCGCGGTGCGCCGCGAATGCCCTTGCCGACCCGGTCGGTGAGGCGCGCGGCCACGATGAGCCCGGCGCCGGGGGCGAGGGCGAACAGCGGTTTGCTGAAAGCGCCCAGCGCATAGCCCAGCAGCGCCAGCGCCTTGCGCCTGCCCAGCCAGTCGCTGAGCACGCCGGAGAACACCTTGACGATCAGCGCGGTGGCCTCGGCCAGCCCTTCAATCAGGCCGACCGCCAGCGCCGTGAGGCCGAGCGTGCCGACCATGAACATCGGCAGCAGGCTGTGGATCATCTCCGAGGAGATGTCGGTCAGCAGGCTGACCAGGCCCAGCGCCCAGACCATGGCCGGGATGCGCGGCAATGGGCGTGGGGGCTGGGCGGCCATGCGCGCAACGGCTCCCGGTCAGGCCCGCGGCGCGCGATGGCCGGCGGCGCGGGCGGCCATCATCAGGCGCCGGTGATCGAGCTGCGCAGCGCCTTGTCGTCGGCGTGGCGCTCCAGCGCCAGCTCCACCAGGCGGGTGATCAGCGCGGTGTAGTCCAGCCCGCTTGCGCCCCACAGCTTGGGATACATGCTGATGCGGGTGAAGCCGGGCAGGGTGTTGATCTCGTTGATGACCACCTCGCCGGCCGGGGTCAGGAACACGTCCACCCGGGCCATGCCGGCGCAGTCCAGCGCCTGGTAGGCACGGATGGCGATGGCGCGGATGCGCTCCTGCGCCTCGGCCGGGATGTCGGCCGGGATCACCGTCTCGGCGCCGTTGGCGCTGATGTACTTGGTGTCGTAGGCGTAGAAGTCGTCGTGCACCACCACCTCGCCGCAGACGCTGGCCTCGGGGTGGTCGTTGCCGAGCACCGCGCACTCGATCTCGCGGCCGACGATGGCCGATTCCACCAGTACCTTGTGGTCGAAGGACAGCGCCAGCGCCATCGCGCGGGCGAACTCGCCGGCATCGCGCACCTTGCTCACGCCCACCGACGAACCCTGGTTGGCCGGTTTGACGAACAGCGGCGTGCCCAGCCGCGCGACCAGCGTGTCGTAGTCGGCGCTGGCCGCGGTGGCGCGGCTGAAGCACACGAACGGCGCCACCGGCAGGCCGGCATCGCGCAGCAGGCGCTTGGCCACGTCCTTGTCCATCGCCACCGCCGAGCCGAGCACGCCGGAGCCGACGAAGGGCAGGTTGGCCATGCGCAGCAGGCCCTGCAGCGAGCCATCCTCGCCCAGCGTGCCGTGCACGATCGGGAACACCACGTCGATCTGCGCCAGCGCCGTGGCCGGGTCGCTGGGCACCAGCTGCGCCTGCTCGCGGCCGGGCAGCACCGCCAGCGCGTTGCCGGAGCGGTTCAGCGCGATCTTCGCCGGGTCGCCGGGGTTGAGCAGGAACTGCTGCGGGTCGCTCAGGTGCCAGTGGCCCTGCTTGTCGATGCCGATCAGGCTGACGTCGAAGCGCTCCTTGTCCAGCGCGTCGAGGATGTTCTTCGCCGACTGCAGCGAGACCTCGTGTTCGGCCGAACGACCGCCGAAGATGATGCCGACCCGGGTCTTGCCCATTGCCTGTTGCTCCTGCCGATTGCACTGATGCGGGTGTGCATAGCATGGGGGAATGGCCGGGAATGGGGAACAGGCAAAGGCGCGGACGGGCTCGCCGGTGCCCGGTGCGTTCACCTGCCCGCCCCGGTGCGCGGCACCCCCCGCCCGCCGCGCCCGGGCAGTCCGCGTTCGCCATTCCCGCGTTCCCGCTTCGGTAGAATGCCGCGCATGCCTGCATCCCCCTTCAAGTTCATCAAGCCGCTGGCCGGCCGCGCGCTGGAAACGGCGCTCAACCGTGCGCTGGCGCTGGACCCCGATACCCGCGCCGCGCTGGCGCCTTTGGACGGCCGGCGCATCGCCCTGACCCTGGAGTCGCCCGCGCTGGCGCTGCAGATCGGGGTGGCCGGGCAGCGCCTGACGGTCGGCCCGGTGGACGCCGCGCAGGAGCCGGACCTGGCCGTGCGCAGCACCCTGGGCGGGGTGTTGGCGCAGCTGCCGCTGCTGGCCAACGCGCGGCGCAGCGCCGGCGCGGCACCGGCCGGGCGGGTGAAGGTATCCGGCGACGCCGAACTGGCGCGGCGCCTGCAGCAGCTGGCCACGCGTTTCGATCCGGACTGGCAGCAGCCGTTCGTGGCGGTGTTCGGCGAGGTGCTGGGGGTGCAGGTGGCGCAGACCCTGCGCGCGGCGCTGGTGCAGGCCCGTCGCAGCGCCACCGACCTGGCCCGGACCGCGGCCGAATACGTGACCGAGGAATCGCGCGACGTGTTGCCGCGGGCCGAACTGGATGCCTTCCACGATGACGTCGATGCGATCCGCGACGACGTCGAACGCCTGGCCGCGCGCGTGGCCAGGCTGCGCAGCGGGGGCCGGGCATGAAGGCGACCCGCGCGATGTTCCGCGCCAGCCGCATCGGCCGGGTGATGCTGCGCTACCGGCTCGACGACCTGTTCGACGGTACCCCGGCCGAACGCTGGCTGCGCATCGCCAGGCCATTCGTGCCGCGCGCGCGCGGCGACATCGCCTCGCTGCCGCGCGGCGCGCGCCTGCGCCTGGCGCTGCAGGAGCTGGGGCCGATCTTCGTCAAGTTCGGGCAGATCCTGTCCACCCGCCGCGACCTGGTGCCGCCGGACGTGGCGGTCGAACTCACCCTGCTGCAGGACCGGGTGCAGCCGTTCGACGGCGAGCGCGCGCGGCAGATCGTCGAGCAGGCGCTGGGCCGGCCGGTCGCCGAGGCGTTCGCCAGCTTCGACACCGTGCCGCTGGCGTCGGCCTCGATCGCGCAGGTGCACGCGGCCACCCTGGCCGGCGGCCGCCAGGTGGTGGTCAAGGTGCTGCGCCCGGACATCGAACGGCAGATCGACGCCGACATCGCGCTGCTGCGTTCGCTGGCCGCGCTGGTCGAGCGCACCCACCCGCGTGCGGACAAGATCCGCCCGCGCGAGGTGGTGGCGGAAATCGAGACCACCCTGGCCGCGGAGCTGGACCTGCAGCGCGAGGGCGCCAACGCCAGCGTGCTGCGCCGCTTCTGGCAGGACTCGGACGACCTGTACGTGCCCGAGGTGATCTGGAGCCACACCGCCGAGCGCGCGCTGACCCTGGAGCGGGTCTGGGGCATTCCCTCGGACGACATCGCCGCGCTGGACGTGGCCGGCATCGACCGCAGCGCACTGGCCGCCAAGGGCGTGCGCGTGTTCTACACGCAGGTGTTCCGCGACAACTTCTTCCATGCCGACGCGCACGCCGGCAACATCTGGGTCGACACCGATCCGGCGCGGCGCGACAACCCGCGCTTCATCGCGCTGGATTTCGGCATCATGGGCCAGCTCTCGGAAGAGGACCAGTACTACCTGGCCGAGAACTTCATGGCCATCTTCAACCGCGACTACCGGCGCATCGCCGAACTGCACGTGCAGGCACGCTGGATGCCGGCCACGGTGCGCATCGACGACCTGGAGGCGGCGGTGCGCGCGGTGTGCGAGCCGTACTTCACCCGCCCGCTGTCGCAGATCTCGCTGGCCGAAGTGCTGCTCAAGCTGTTCCGCACCGCGCAGCGCTACCAGCTGACCCTGCAGCCGCAGCTGATCCTGCTGCAGAAGACCCTGCTCAACATCGAGGGCGTGGGCCGCCAGCTCGACCCGCAGATCGACATCTGGGCGGTGGCCCGGCCGGTGCTCGAGCGCATCCTGCGCGAGCGCTACAGCCCGCGCCGCGCGCTGCGGGAACTGCGCCGCCGGTTGCCGGAGATCATGACCCGCACCCCGGACATGCCGGTGCTGGTGCATGCCTGGCTGCGCCAGCAGGTCGAGGGCCAGCATGCCTTGTCGATGCGCTCGCGCGACATCGTCAACCTCGACCACACCCTGCAGCGCATGCAGCGGCGCGTGGTCACCGCGGTGGCCGGTGCCGGCCTGCTGGTGGTGGCGGCGCTGCTGCACGGCCTGCATGCCGGCGGCCCGCAGTGGGCCACGGTGCCGCTGTGGTCGTGGATCAGCGGCGGCGTGGGTGCGCTGGCGCTGGCCTCGGCATGGCTGCGGCGATGAGCGCCGGCGCCGCCACGGCAGCCACGGTCGTCAGCAACGCGCGCATCGACCGGGACCGCTTCACCGGTGCCACGGTTGCCAGCACGCATTTCCGCAACTGCGATTTCTCCGGTGCCGACCTGACTGGCACGACGTTCGTGAACTGCGTTTTCTACGATGCGGACACCCAGGCCGGTTGCCGCTTCAACGGCGCCCAGCTCAAGGAGGCCCGTTTCCGCCAGTGCGACCTGAGCCTGTGCGGTTTCGCCTTCGCCAAGGCGCTCGGGCTGGAGATCGTGGAATGCCGGGCGCAGGGCGCGGATTTCTCCAGGGCCAGCTTCATGAACCAGATCACCGCGCGCAGCTGGTTCTGCAGCGCGGTGATCCGCCAGTCCAATCTTGCCTATGCCGATTTCTCCGGGGTGACGCTGGAGAAGTGCGCGCTGCCGGACAACCGCTGGACCGGCGCCAACGTCGCCGGTGCGAGCTTCAGCGGCTCGGACCTGTCCGGCGGGGATTTCTCGGCGCTGGACTGGCGCTCGGCCGACTTCACCCACTGCGACCTGACCGCCTCGGAACTGGGCGACCTGGACCTGCGCGTGGTCGACCTGGAAGGTGCGCGGCTGGACACCCTGCAGGTCGCGCAGCTGATGCTGCGCATGGGCATCACCGTCGCGCCGATGAAGTCCTGACGCCCGGCGTCTTCCCCGCTCCGCTGCAACGGGGCTTCCACGAACCGGGCGCGCAGGGCGTGCCCGAGCAGGTATGCCGAACCATGGATCACGACACCACGCCATCGCTGCCTGACCGGACGTTGCCGGTGCTGTACGCCGACGACTGGCTGGCGGTGGTCGACAAGCCGGCCGGGCTGATGGTCCACGACAGCAAGCTGGCGCGCGGCGAGGACGACTTCCTCGCCGACCGCCTGCGCGAACAGCTGGGCCGGCCGATCTTCCTGATCCACCGCCTGGACCGTGCCACCAGCGGCTGCCTGCTGCTGGCCTTCGACCGCGACACCGCCAGTGCGCTGGGCAAGACGCTGATGGGCGGCGACGTCGGCAAGCACTACCTGGCCGTGTGCCGCGGCTGGCCGGCGGAGGACGTCTTCAGCGTCGACCACGACCTCGACGGCGGCCCCGGCAAGCCGCTGAAGAAGCCGGCCGTCACCCACTTCCAGAAGCTGCTGACCGGCGAGTTGCCGGTGCCCTCCAACGGCTTCCCGACCTCGCGCTACGCGCTGCTGCGCTGCCAGCCGCAGACCGGGCGCTTCCGCCAGATCCGCCGCCACTTGAAACACGTGTTCCACCACCTGATCGGCGACACCAGCCACGGCGACGGCCGCCACAACCGCACGTTCCGCATGCACGGCGTGCACCGCATGCTGCTGCACGCGCAGCGGCTGTCGTTCCCGCACCCGCAGGACGGGCGCCGTATCGAGGTGAGCGCGCCGCTGGACGCGGAGTTCCGCAAGGCGTTCGCGCTGCTGGGCTGGGACCAGGACGCGCTGGACCCGCGGCGCGACTGATCCGGCAGCCGCCGCGTATGCGCCCAACCGCGAGCCGGCAAAGCGGCCTTCCGCGGCGGCGCTGGATGCCTCTGCCGGTGGCCGGCAAGCGCCGCTGGATCAGCGGCCGGCGGCCAGCGCGGCCAGCACGATCAGCGCCACGCTGCAGGCGAAGCCGCCCAGCCACGCCAGGCTGCGCGGCAACGGCTTGTCGCCGACATAGAGCACGCCATGCAGGACGCGGAACACCACGAAGGCGATGGCCAGCGGATTGACCGTCGCCGGGTCCACGCCGGCCAGCTGCGCCAGGATCACGCCGGCGGCGAACGGGGCGAAGTTCTCGAACGCGTTCAGGTGCGCGCCGTTGGCGCGCTGCACGAGGTAGTTGTCGCTTCTGGCGACCCAGGCGCGTGGATTGCGGTTGTTGTAGCCGGGCCGCATCTTGGCCACCGCCACCCAGACGTAAGGCAGGATCGCGGCGATCAACACACACCAGTAAGCGGTCGACATGGGCTGCTCCTTCCGGGAAAGGTGCAGCCTAGCCGATGCCGCCGCCCGTTGTCGGCTCCCCGCCCGGCCTAGCGGGAAGCGTCCGCCGGCTGCTTCAGCCGCTCCAGCAGCGCATTGACCTCGGCGTTGTCCGGGGCCTGGGCGTGCAGCCGCTCGAGCAGGGCGCGCGCCTGCTCCGTCCGGTCCTGCCGGTAGAGCACCTGGGCCATGCCCTGCATCGCGTCGTTGTCGTCGGGCGAGAGCCTGAGCGCCTGCTCGAACGCGGTGGACGCGCCCTGCAGGTCGTCCAGGCGCAGCAGCGCGAAGCCCAGGCCACCCCAGGCGTCGGCCTTGGGATCGGGCATCAGCGTGGCCCGCCGGAACGCATCGCGCGCCAGCACGTTCTCGCCGCGGCGCAGCTGGACCCAGCCGGTGAGCACGTACGCGGCATAGTCCATCGGCTGCACGGTGGCCAGCTCGCGCAGGGCGCCCGCATAGTCGTCCTGCTCGTACAGGCCCTGGGCGCGTTCGTTGGCCAGCTGTCGTTCGCTGCGCCCGTGTTCGAGCGAGCCGTCGAACTCGCTGGTGGCGGCCTGGCCGGCGTGCTGCTCCAGGTAATCGCGCACGCTGGCGGCGCGGTGCAGTCCCAGATAGCAGTGGATGTAGACCGTGCCCGGGCTGGCGATGGCGGCATCGGCCGCGGCGCGCGAATTGCGTTCGTAGTCGGCGCCGAAGCGCTGCCCGAGGATGCTGCCCATCGGGAAATTGAGCACCCGCATGCCCAGGCGCGCGGCACGTTCCTTCTCATCGTCGAGCAACGCCGCCTCGTAGGGCAGTTGCGGGTTGAGCAGGCTGATGATGGTGGTGATGCCCTCGGCCTTGAGCCGGTGCATGTCCGCATCCACCGGGTAGGGACCGAACACGAAGCGCGCACCGGTCACCGATTGCTGGGCGCGCCACGGCTGCACCACGAAGCTGGCCGGGTGCAGCAGGACCCAGACGCCGGCGGCACCGCCGAGCAGCGCCAGGCATGCGCCGAGGATCAGCAGCTTGTTTCTTAACGATTTCTTCATCTTCCCACTCCCGATGCAGTTGCACGTTGGTGAGCATGTGTGATTATTGTGACTCAAGTCACAAAAACTTTGCGTCTTTTTGCCGGTATTAGCCTAGAGATATTCCAACGCGGACATGGATGCCGCTTCTGTGACAGGGAGAAGAACATGGACAGTCTTTTGCACGGTTCGCCGGTAGTGGTGATTGCATTCTGGGTTGCGGTGCTGACCATCACGATGTCCTGTCTGCTGCTGGCCGGGGTCGTGCTGCTCAGGATGCGCGCATTGCGGCGGGAAAGGCGCGATTTCCGCGAGCGCGAGCACTGGATGCAGGTACTGAAACAGGAGCTGGCCGGCGCCTCCCCGCCGTTGCGTCGGCTTGACGCGCGCCAGGCGCACGGGTTCATCGAGGCGTGGAACACGATCCATGAATCGCTGCCCGAGGCCGATTCGCGCCGGCTGGCGGCGCTGGGCGAGCGGGTCGGACTGGTCGAGGCCGCGCGCCGGCAACTCGATGGACGCTACCACGACCGCGCGATGGCGATCATCGCCCTCGGCCACCTGCGCGACCCGCGGCTGTTCGACGAGCTGTCCGGCTTCCTCGAGAACCCCAGCCCGATCGTGTCGCTGTGCGCCGCGCGCGCGCTGGCGCAGATCGACCCGCCGCGGGCGATGGCGCTGTTCGTGCCGATGATCGCCTCGCGCGAGGACTGGTTCCCGGGCAGCGTGGCGCGGATCCTCACCGACAACCACGACGGCAGCGCGGCGCGCGAGCTGTCCAGCGTGCTGCTGCGCGCCAACACCGACACGGCCGCGACCCTGGTGCGCCTGCTGGCGCGCATCGCCCCCGCGCAGGCGGCCGGGGTGGTGCGGCAGCTGCTCGACGCGCAGGTGGACGACCACGTCATCTCGGTGTGCCTGCAGCTGCTCAATGACCCGCAGGACCGCGAGCGGGCCAAGCGCTTCCTCGATTCGCCGCGCTGGCACGTACGCATGCACGCGGCCGCGGCGCTCGGACGCATGGGCGAGCCGGGCGACCGCGGCCTGCTGGAACCGCTGCTGGCGGACAGTGTCTGGTGGGTGCGCTACCGCACCGCGCAGGCGTTGCTGGCGCTGCCCGGCGCGGGCCAGCAGGCGCTGCTGCAGATCAAGGAGCGGCTGGCCGACGCCTATGGCCGCGACATCATCGACCACGTGCTGTCCGAGCACCGCCTGGGGATCAAGGCATGAACACCTACTGGCAGATGGTCCTCGATCATTTCTACCAGGTGCCGTGGGTGCACCTGATGGTCTCGCTGCAATGGTTCTTCATGGCCTACTTCGTGGCCATCAACCTGGCGTACCTGGTGCTGAACTACATCTCGGCGTACCAGATCGTGCGCTACATGCGCGAGCACCGCGCCAACTACCTGCCGGAGGCGCTGCGCGAGTACCAGCCGCCGGTGAGCGTGCTGCTGCCGGCGCACAACGAGGAAAAATCGGTGGTGTCCTCGGTGCGCTCGCTGCTCAAGACCTGCTACCCGGACTACGAGATCGTGGTGATCAACGACGGCTCCACCGACGGTACCCGCGAGGCGCTGATCCAGGCGTTCGGCCTGGTGATGGTGCCCGAGGCCTACCGCGCGCGGCTGAAGACCGAGGCGGTGAAGGGCGTCTACGCGTCGCCGACCCATCCGCGCGTGCGCATGGTGGACAAGGCCAACGGCGGCAAGGCCGATGCGATCAACGCCGGCATCAACTGCGCGCGCTATCCGCTGTTCTGCGTGATGGATGCCGACAGCATCCTGCAGCCGGAGAGCCTGTCGCGGGTGGTGCGGCCGTTCCTCGAGGACCGCCGGGTGGTGGCCAGCGGTGGCGTGGTGCGCGTGCTCAACGGCTGCACCGTCAGCGACGGGCAGCTGTCGCGGATCGGCCTGCCCGACCGCTGGCTGCCCAGCTTCCAGCTGGTCGAGTATCTGCGCGCGTTCCTGTTCGGGCGCGTGGGCTGGTCGCCGATGAACGCGCTGCTGATCATCTCCGGCGCGTTCGGGGTGTTCTACAAGGAGCGCGTGGTCGCGGTCGGCGGCTACCGCGCCGACACCGTGGGCGAGGACATGGACCTGGTGGTGCGCATGCACCGCAGCCTGCGCAGGGAAGGCCGCGACTACCGCATCGTGTTCGTGCCCGACCCGGTGTGCTGGACCGAGGTGCCGGCCGACCTGAAGTCGCTGCGCAGCCAGCGCATGCGCTGGCAGTACGGCCTGGCCGAAAGCCTGTGGTCGAACCTGTCGCTGATGTTCAACCGCCGCGGCGGCGTCGTCGGCTGGATCGCCTTCCCGTTCATGCTGCTGTTCGAGTTCTTCGGGCCGGCGATCGAGGTCATCGGCTACGTGGCGATGATCTCGCTGGCCATCCTCGGCCTGGTGCCGCTGGATGTGTTCCTGGTGTTCCTGGTCGCGGCGGTGGGCATGGGCGTGCTGCTGTCGGTCAACGCCATGCTGCTGGAGGAGCTGTCCTTCGGCCTGTATGCGCGCCCGCGCCAGCAACTGCGGCTGTTCGTGGTGGCGGTGCTGGAGAACTTCGGCTACCGCCAGATCAACTCGCTGTGGCGCCTGGCCGGCACCGTCAACTGGCTGCTGCGGCCGCGCAAGCGCCATGGCTGGGGCCGCATCCAGCGCGACGGCTCCTGGCAGCAGCTGCCGGAAGACGACCTGCCGCCGGCCGCGGTGCCGGCAGCCCCCCTCCGCCCGGACCGTGGCGGACCCACCCCGTGACCAACAGGAATATTCCCGTGGCCGAGTCATCGCGTTTCCAATCCACCCACCGGTCGCTGGCAAAGGGCCTGGCATTGGCGTTGGCCGTCATGGCCGGCCCGGCGCTGGCGCAGGACGGCGCGCCGGACAGCCTCACCGCGCAGATGGCGCAGATCCGCGGCCTGGCCACCGGCGGGCAGCGCGCCGAGGCGATCGAGCGCTACACCGCGCTGCTGGCCGAACACCCCGGCAACGGCGACCTGCTGCTGGCGCGCGGCCGCACCTATGCCTGGGACGGCCAGTACGCGGCCGCCGAGGCGGACCTGGGCACCGTGGTACGCACCAGCCCCGGCTACGCCGACGCGTGGTCGGCACTGGGCGACCTGTACCGCTGGAGCGACCGCCCGCAGCAGGCCGTGGACGCCTACGCGCGCTGGGTGGAACTGGCGCCGCAGGACCCGCAGGCGCGGATCGCGCGTGGCCGTGCGCTGCGCGACGCCGGCCAGCCCGCGGCCGCGCGCGCCGACTTCGATGCCGCGCTGGCGATGGGTGCGGACCCGGCCGAGGTCGATTCGCTGCGGCAGAGCCTGCTGCCGCGCACGGCCAACCCCGACGCGATGATCGCCGGCGGCTACAGGTGGGGTGCCAATGCCGGTTGGGACCACACCGGCTTCAGTGGCGGGCGGCAGAGCTGGAACGACGCCAACCTGACGCTGCGCCGCTACTTCGAGCGTGGTTCGCTGGGCCTGGAACTGCTGCGCGCCGACCATTTCGGCCGCAACGACACCGCCTGGGCGCTGGATGGCTACGTGCCGTTGTGGACCCGCGCCTATGCCAACCTGCGCTACCAGCAGGGGCCGTCGGCCGGCGTGCTGCCGAAGCAGGCCTGGCGCGCCGAGGTGTTCCAGGGCGTGGGCAGTGGCTGGGAGCTGTCGGCCAGCGTCGACCACCTGCGTTTCTCCGGCAACACCGAGTTCTACGGCATCGGCGTGGGCCGCTACGTCGGCAACTGGTATGGCCGCTACAAGCTGCAGCACGTGCCGGGCGTGGGCTCGGGCAGCTGGAGCCACCGGCTGCTGCTGCGCAACTACTACCGCGGCGATGCGGACGACTACTGGGAGGTGAACGCCGGCACCGGCCGCAGCACCGACATGGACCGTTTCGGCACCGTGGTGCGCAACAGCAATGCCGCGGTCGGTGTTGCGTGGATGCACTATTTCGCGCCGCACTGGGGCCTCAAGCTCGGCGCCGGCTATGCCGACGACGACGGTGGCTTTGCCGAGAAGCGGCTGTCGCTGTCGGTCTATTCGCGCTGGTGACGGGAGTGCATCGATGAACACCGGACGCCAGGGCAGTGCGTACCCGCGGTTCTCCTCCGGTTTCCGGGCGCTGCTGCTGGCGCAGTGCGTACTGGTCGCGGCCAGCGTGATCGGCGGCAGCGCCGGCATGGCGTGGAGCAGCGGGGAAAAGTGGACGGTCGCCGGGGTCGCGCTGGCGCAGGCGCTGCTGGTGCTGTTGCGCACGGTGCCGGTACTGCTGCTGCTGTCGCTGCCGCTGCTGGCGCTGCGGCGGCCGCTGCTGCGCGCGGTGGCGGTGGCCGTGCCCTGGTCGCTGCTGATCATCGTGCAGGGCATGCTCGACCAGTACTACCAGGTGGCGCGCGTGCCGCTGGGCGCGGACCTGTTCGGCTACAGCCTGGCCGAAATACGCACCGCGCTCGGCGACGGGGCGCCGCTGGACGCCGGCACCGTGCTGGCCATCGGCCTGCCGCTGCTGGCGCTGTGGGCCGGGCTGTGGTGGTGGGTGCGGCGCGATGCGCGTGGCTCGGTGCTGTGGACCACGCTGCTGCTGGTGGCCGGGTTGCTGGCCTGGCTGGTACCGCTGCCGGCCGGCGCCGCCGCACTGAAGGACGAACCGGCGCGCGGACTGGCCAGCAACAAGCTGGCCTGGTTCGGCGCCGACGTATGGCGCTGGCAGGACGCAGCCGCGCCTGCCGCGGCCGGCGGCGCGGCCGCGGCCGCCGACCCCGGCGAGCCGGCGCTGGATCCGCACTACCCGTTCCTGCACGACGAACGCACGCCGGACACGCTCGGTCCCTGGTTCTCGCCCACCGCCGACGGCCACCCGCCGAACGTGGTGGTCATCGTGGTGGAGGGGCTGGGGCGCTCGTTCTCCGGCCCGGAGGCCACGCTGGGCAGCTTCACCCCGTTCCTCGACGAGCTGGCGACGCGCAGCCTGTACTTCGACAATTTCCTGGCCAACCAGGGCCGTACCTTCGGCGTGCTGCCCAGCCTGCTGGGCTCGGCGCCGTTCGCCGACCAGGGGTTCACCGCGCTGGGCGACCGCATGCCGCCGCATCCGGGCCTGTTCAGCGTGCTTGGCCAGCAGGGCTACCACACGGCCTTCTACAACGGCACCGACACCGGCTTCGACAACGAGAGCGGTTACATGCGCCTGCAGCAGGTGCAGACGCTGGTGGACATGAACTCCTTCGGTCCGGGCTACGCGCGCAACCCGTTCAGTACCTGGGGCTACCCGGACAAGGAGCTGGTGTCGCGGGTGCTGGCCGACAGTGGCCGCCTGCAGCCGCCGTTCCTGCTGGCGATGCAGACCATCACCATGCACACCAGCTACCGCTTCCCCGGCCAGGACGCCTACCGCGCGCAGTTCGCCCAGCGCCTGGCCCAGCTGCGGATTCCGGCGGCGCAGCTGCCGTCCTACCAGGCGCAGGCGGACATCTACAGCAGCATCCTCTACACCGACGACCAGCTGCGCCGCTACTTCGACGAAGTGGCCAAGGCGCCGTGGTATGCCAACACCGTGTTCCTGATCACCGGCGACCATCGCCTGCCGGAAATCCCGATGGGCGAGCACGTCGACCGCTACCACGTGCCGCTGATCATCTTCTCGCCGCTGCTCAAGCGCGCCGCGCGCATCCGCGCGGTTTCGTCGCAGCTGGACGTGACGCCGTCGCTGCTGGCCCTGTTGTCGAACACCTATGGGCTGAAGCGGCCGGCGCGGACGCCGTGGCTCGGCACCGGCCTGGACATGGCCGACACGTTCCGCAACATCCACGCGTTGCCGCTGAAGCAGACCAAGACCAGCGCGGTGGAGTACCTGGCCGACCGCTGGTGGCTGTACGACGGCAAGCTCTACCAGCTGCAGGAGGGCATGCACCTGGCCGAGGTCGATGATGCGTCGCTGCTGGCGTGGGCCAATGCGCGCCTGCAGCGCTACACGCAGGCCAATGCGATCTTCATGCAGCAGCAGGCGCTGGACCCGGACGCGGCCAGACCGGTGCTGGTGGCCTACCAGGCCGCGCCGCAGATACAGGTGCAGGCACCGGCGGGCCCGGCCATGGCCGGGCTGTCCATGGAATCGGCGCAGGTGGTGCCGGCCGGCAACGGCCTGCGCCTGTCGATGGTGTTCGGCAATGGCGACGGCACACCCAGCCGCACGTTCGTGCCGCTGGCGGTGCTGACCGCCGCCGACGGCAGCGAACTGCACGAAGTGTACGGCCAGGCGCTGGCCCTGCCCGCGGGCGGACGGCAGCAGGTGCAGCTGCAGCTGCCGCGGCCCGACGCCTGCAGCGCGCGCTGCTATGTCTCCGTGTTTCCGTCCGATCCGGACACCGGCAAGGCCATCGGGCAGGGGCGCTATCGCCTGCCGGTGGACGCGGTCAACGCAACGGGAACCTCGCCGTGACACACCTGCGCATCAGTCTGGGCCTGCTGTTGGTTCTGTGCGTCCTGCCGCTGGCGGCATCCGCCGGCGCCAGCCGCGCGATCTGGACCTGGGAGGCGGAGTCCTACGCGATGGTCGAGGATCCGGCCGTGGCCGAGGAGGCGGTGGCCTACCTCAAGTCGCAGCATATCGACACGGTGTACCTGTACGCCGACGCCTACCGCGGCCGTAACCTCATCGTCGACCAGCCGCAGCTGTACCGTGCCTTCATCGAGCGCCTGCACGGGCAGCGCATGAAGGTGTACGCGCTGCTGGGCTCGGCCTACCTCAACACCGAGAACTACGTGCTGCCGGCCTACCGCGCCGAGGCCGAGGCCATGTTCCGGCGGGTGGTCGAGTACAACGCCGCGGCGCCGGCGGCGGCGCGCTTCGACGGCGTCAACCTCGACATCGAGCCGCACATCCTCGACGAGTGGAACGACCAAACCCGCGAGCGCCTGCTGGTCGGCTTCCTGGACATGAGCGACGCGCTGATGCGGATCAAACGCGCGTCCGGCGCTCAGTTGCAGGTGGGCCCGGCCATCCCGTTCTGGCTGGACGGCATCACCCTGGAATGGAAGGGCACGCTGCGCCCGGTCAGCGAGCATGCCATCGACATTTACGACTATGTCGCGCTGATGGACTACCGCGACAAGGCCGAGGGTCGCGACAGCATCCTCTCGCACGCGGCCGAGGAGATCGCCTACGCCAACCGCGTCGGCAAGCAGGTGGTGATCGGGCTGGAGGTGTCCTCCAACGACATCAACAAGGTCACCTTCCACGAGGAAGGCCCGAGGGTGTTCGAGCGCGAGGTGCGCAAGGTCGAGCAGGCGCTGGGCGCCGAACCGTCGTTCGCCGGCTTTGCCATCCACCATTACCGCGCGTACCGGCGCTGGGCCGCCCGCGACTGGCCCGACCTGTAGCCCGCGCGGCCGCCGTGCCCCCTCGCGGCGGCCGGCGACGCGCTTACAATGCGCCGATGGTCAGTGAAGCCCTCCAGGTCTCGGCGCGGCTGGCGATTCCGGAAGCGGAGATCGTCGAGCGCTTCGTGCGCGCCAGTGGCGCCGGCGGGCAGAACGTGAACAAGGTGTCCAGCGCGGTCGAGCTGCGTTTCGACGTGGCCGGCTCGCCGTCGCTGCCGGAGCCGCTGCGCGCGCGCCTGCTGGCGCGGCGTGACCGGCGGCTCACCGAGGGCGGCGTGCTGGTGATCGACGCGCAGCGCTTCCGTACCCAGGAGCGCAACCGCGCCGATGCGCGCGAGCGCCTGGCGGAGTTCATCCGCGCCGGGATGGTGGTCCCCAAGGCGCGGGTCGCGACCAAGCCCACCCACGGCTCCAGGATGCGCCGGCTGGAACAGAAGAAGGAGCGCGCGCAGGTCAAGCGCGGCCGCTCGCAACGCAACTGGGAGTAACGCTTGGACAACCCTTCCTCGCCGGCCCGGGGGCCGGTGGTTCCGCCCGTTCCCGCGAACGTGCCGCACGTGGGCGGCAGCGGCTTCGTGCGCTGGCTCGGGCGCACGGTCCTGCGCCTGGGCGGCTGGCGCGTGGTCGGGCCGATCCCCGACCTGCGCAAGGCCGTGGTCATCGCTGCGCCGCATTCGTCCAACTGGGACGGCCTGTGGGGCCTGGCGGCGAAGATGGCGCTGGGCATCGAGGCGCGCATCCTCGGCAAGGACAAACTGTTCTGGTGGCCGCTGGGCACGGTGCTGCGGCGGCTGGGCGTGGTGCCGCTGGACCGCAGTTCGCCGCAGGGCACGGTGGGGCAGGCGGTGGCGATGATCCAGGGCAGCGAACGCATCTGGTTCGCGCTGGCGCCGGAAGGCACGCGCAAGCCGGTGAAGGAATGGAAGAGCGGCTTCATCCGCATCGCGCGCATGGCGCAGGTGCCGATCGTGCCGGCGTATTTCCACTACCCGGACAAGGTCATCGGCTTCGGCCCGCCGTTCCATACCAGCGGCGACGACAACGCGGACATGGTGGCGGTGCGCCACTGGTACCGGCCGTGGATCGGCCGCAACCGCGGCACGGTGTAGGCCATGGGCATCGCACTGATCTGGTTGCGCGACGACCTGCGCCTGGATGACCACCCGGCGCTGCGTGCGGCGCTGGACCGCGGTCTGCGGCCGCTGCCGGTCTACATCCACGCCCCGCAAGAGGAAGGCGACTGGGCGCCCGGCGCGGCGTCGCGCGCGTGGCGCCGGCGCGCCCTGGCGGCGCTCGCCGAAGAACTGCAGCGGCGCGGTTCGCGGCTGCTGCTGGCGCGCGGGCCGACGCTCGCCACCCTGCAGGCGCTGGCCGCGCGCACCGGTGCCGAGGCGGTGCTGTGGACGCGCCGCTACGAGCCTGCCATCGAGCAGCGCGACGCGCACATCAAGCGCAGCCTGCGCCAGGCCGGCCTGCACGCGGAGAGCTTCAACGGCGCGCTGCTGTTCGAACCGTGGGAACTGGCCACCCGCCAGGGCGACCCGTACCGGGTGTTCACCCCGTTCTGGAAATCGGCGCGCGCACAGTGGCGGCCGCTGTCGACCTGGGATGCGCCGGCACGGCTGCCGTCGGCGGACGTCCCCGGCCTGCCCCCCGGTGAGCGCCTGGACGACCTGCTGCCGGCGCCGGTGCCGGCCTGGGATACGGGCTTCTGGGAGCACTTCAGCCCCGGCGAGGCCGGTGCCCGCGCGGCCATGCAGGCGTTCCTCGACGGTGCCGTGCACGGCTACGCGCAGCGCCGTGATTTCGCCGCCGAGGCCGGTACCTCGCGGCTCTCGCCGCACCTGCACCATGGCGAGCTGTCGGTACGCCGGATCGCCGCGGCGGTGCTGGATGCCGGCGATGCCATCGCCGAACCGGACCGCGACCGCTTCCTCGCCGAGCTGGGCTGGCGCGAGTTCGCCCACCACGTGCTGCACCACTACCCGCGGGTGCCGGAGCACAACCTCGACCCGCGCTTCGACGATTTCCCGTGGGCGGCGGCCGACGAGCCGCGGCTGGAGGCGTGGCGGCGCGGGCGCACCGGGGTGCCGATCGTCGATGCCGGGATGCGCGAGCTGTGGCATACCGGCTGGATGCACAACCGCGTGCGCATGGTGGTGGCCAGCTGGCTGACCAAGCACCTGCGCCAGCACTGGCTGCACGGCGCGCGCTGGTTCTGGGACACGCTGCTGGATGCCAACCTGGCCAACAACACCCAGGGCTGGCAGTGGACCGCCGGCACCGGCGCCGACGCCGCACCGTATTTCCGCGTGTTCAACCCGGTCAGCCAGGCGCGCCGGTTCGACCCGGAGGGCGCCTATGTCGCGCGCTGGGTGCCGGAACTGGCGCGGCTGCCGCTGCCGGCGCGGTTCGCGCCCTGGGAGCACCCGGAGCTGGCCCGCCGGCTGGCGCCGGGCTACCCGGCGCGGCCGCAGGTGGACCTGGCCGCGGGCCGCGCCGATGCACTGGCCGCCTTCGCCGCGCTGCGCGGCGGGCGGGCGGGCTGAGCAGCCGGCAGCGGCCGCACACCCAGGCGCCACCACCGGCACATGCCAGCGCGCGGCCGACGGAGTAGGGTGCGTGATCGCACGCATCCCCGTTCCGCAGGAGCACATCACATGTCGCGTACCCTCACTCTGGCCGCCGCCATCAGCCTCGCGCTGGCGGCCTGTTCCGGCAAGGAGTCCACTGCCCCCGTGACCGCCGAAACCGCTACCACCGCGCATCCCGCCGCCGCGTCGACCAACCCGTTCATGAGCGCCAGCACGCTGCCGTTCCAGGCGCCGGCGTTCGACCGCATCAAGGACAGCGACTACCTGCCGGCGTTCGAGGAAGGCATGCGCCAGCAGCTGGCCGAGATCGCCCGGATCACCGCCAACGCCGAGCCGGCCACGTTCGACAACACCCTGCTGCCGCTGGAGCAGTCCGGCGCCATCCTCGACCGCACCAGCCGCGTGTTCTTCGGCGTGGTGCAGGCCGACACCAATCCGGAACGGCAGAAGATCCAGGAACAGGTGATCCCGAAGCTGGCCGCGCACAGCGACGCCATCCACCTGGACCCCAGGCTGTTCGCGCGGGTGAAGGCGGTCTATGACGCGCGCGCCGGCGCCGGGCTGGATCCGGAGCAGCTGCGCGTGGTCGAGGAAACCTACAAGGGCTTCGTCAAGGCCGGCGCCCAGCTCAACGACGCCGACAAGGAAACGCTCAAGCAGTACAACGCCGAGGAAGCCACGCTCGCCAACGACTTCCACAACAAGCTGGTCGCGGCCACCGCCGCCGGCGCGGTGGTGGTCGAGGACAAGGCGAAACTGGCCGGCCTGTCCGACGGCGACATCGCCGCCGCCGGGGAGGCGGCCAAGGGCCGCAAGCTCGACGGCAAGTGGGTGCTGGCGCTGCAGAACACCACCCAGCAGCCGGTGCTGGCCTCGCTGCGCGACCGTGACCTGCGGGCCCGGGTGCTGCAGGCGTCGGAGACCCGCACCGAGCAGGGCGACGGCAACGACACCCGCGCGATCATCCAGCGCCTGGCGCAGCTGCGCGCGGCCAAGGCGAAACTGCTGGGCTTCCCCAACTATGCCGCCTACAACCTCGGCGACCAGATGGCGCAGACCCCGGCCAACGCGCTGAAACTGTTGACCGACACCGTGCCGGCGGCCACCGCCAAGGCGCGCGGTGAGCTGGCCGAGATCCAGAAGGTCATCGACGCCCAGAACGGCGGCTTCAAGGCCGCGGCCTCGGACTGGGATTTCTACGCCGAGCAGGTACGCAAGGCCCGCTACGACCTGGACGAGGCGCAGATCAAGCCGTACTTCGAACTGGACAACGTGCTGCAGAACGGCGTGTTCTTCGCCGCCAACCAGCTCTATGGGCTGACCTTCAAGGAACGCAAGGACATCCCGGTCTACCACCCGGACGTGCGCGTGTTCGAGGTCACCGATGCCAACGGCCAGCCGCTGGCGCTGTTCTACGCCGACTTCTACAAGCGCGACAGCAAGTCCGGTGGCGCGTGGATGGACGTGTTCGTCGAGCAGGACGGCCTGGCCGGTACCCGCCCGGTGGTCTACAACGTGTGCAACTTCACCAAGCCCGCCGCCGGGCAACCGGCGCTGCTGAGCTGGGACGACGTCACCACGATGTTCCATGAGTTCGGCCATGCCCTGCACGGCATGTTCTCCAATACGAAGTACCCGAGCGTGGCCGGTACCGCGGTGCCGCGCGATTTCGTCGAGTTCCCGTCGCAGTTCAACGAGCACTGGGCGTCGGACCCGAAGGTGTTCGCCAACTACGCCAAGCACTACCAGAGCGGGGAACCCATGCCGCAGGCGCTGGTGGACCGGATCGCCAAGGCCAGGACCTTCAACCAGGGCTACGCCACCACCGAGTACCTGGCCGCGGCGCTGCTCGACCTGGCCTGGCACACGCAGGGCGCCGATGCCCCGCGGCAGGACGTGGATGCGTTCGAGGCCGCGGCGCTGAAGCAGTACCGCGTCGACCTGCCGCAGGTACCGCCGCGTTACCGCAGCAGCTACTTCGACCACATCTGGGGCGGCGGCTATTCGGCCGGCTACTACGCCTACTTCTGGGCGGAGATGATCGACCATGACGCTTTCGAGTGGTTCAAGGAGCACGGCGGCCTGACCCGCGAGAACGGCCAGGTGTTCCGCGACCGGATCCTGTCCATCGGCAATACCCGCGACCTGGCCACCGCCTACCGCGAGTTCCGCGGCAAGGATCCGAGCGTGGAGCCGCTGCTGAAGCACCGCGGGCTGAAGTAAGCGCTCGATCCGGCGTCCGCCGGCTGCACGAACGGCAGGGGCAACCCCGCCGTTCGTGCCTGTGCCGCCGGCGGCGCGCTCACAGGCGCACCAGCAGCAACAGGCGTACCTGCGCCGGCAGCGCGTCGTGCCGGCGCGCCGCCAACCCGCAGATGTGCTGCAGCAGCGCCTGCGGATCGTCGCCCGGCAGATCGCCGGCGCCGACGCTGACGCCGATCTGGCCCCACCAGCGGGGGTGACCGTCGGCGATGATCTCGTAGCCGGCCGCGTAGTGGCGGGTGCCGCCGTCAGGTGCCGACATGCACCCGCTCACCGGCGTCGTTGCAGGCCAGGTGCTCCAATGCCACCTCCAGCGCCAGCACGTAGCTCTGCGCGCCGCACCCGTGGGCGACCGCAAGGCGGTGGCCCGCGTTTTCCGGCAGCTGCGCTGGGTTGGCATCGGCGGCGGTGTCATGTACTTCGACATAGGCGTTGCGCAGGCGCGGCAACAGCCGCCGCAGCCGCTCGCTGGAGACGCAGGCGCCGGGCGCCAGCAGCACGACGTCGGCCGGGTCGTGGTCGGCCACGCACAGGGCCTCGATGAGTTCCTGTTCGGAGCGGCAGTCGCGCAGGGCCAGCGTGGTGTCGGCCTCGAGCGCACGGCTGACCACCGACTGCAGCACCGCGGCGGGCAGCGGGGCGGGCATGTGGGGCGCGTTGCCGGGCAGGTCGGGCCCGCGCAGCAGGAAGACCGACTGCGGCCTGTGGGCCGGCGCGGGGGTGGGGTGCAGGCAGGGACGAGGCATGATGGCTGGATGTCAGGCGCGGGAAGCGCGGTGACGCCACGATGCGCCGCCGGCGCGTAAAACCGCCATGCAGCCAGGCCGCTGGCGGCGTAAACAATGCGTAGCTTCGGGAACTTGCCGGTCGCCGCCGGGGTCGCATGCGGCAGTATCCGGAGGGAGCGCGCCATGCATGTCGATTCGTCCGCCCGTCCCGGCCGCGTGCCACGGAGGCCGTGGCAGTGGCTGCGCAGGGAGGCGCCGCCGCTGGCGCTGATGCTGCTGTTGCTGTGCGCCGCGCGCGACACGCTGGCCAATCACTACCAGGTGCCCAGCGGCTCGATGCAGCCCACGCTGCAGCCCGGTGACCGGGTCATGGTGGACATGCGCGCGTACGGGCTGCGCCTGCCGTTCACCGGACTGCGCCTGCTCGATACCGGCCACCCGCGGCGCGGCGACGTCGCCGTGTTCGACTCGCCGGTCGATGGCACGCGGCTGATCAAGCGCGTGGTGGCGGTGGCGGGCGACCGGGTGGAACTGCACGACGGCTACCTGCGCATCAACGGCCAGCGGCTGAGCCGCGTGCCGCGCCAGGAGCGCTTCGGCGAGCGGCAGGTGACGCTGGACCTGGCGGCCGGCGGAGGCCCCGACATCGACGGCATCCTCATCCCCGCCGGCAAGCTGCTGGTGCTCGGCGATCACCGCGGCAACAGCCTCGATGGCCGCTTCTTCGGCCTGGTGGATGCCGACGCGGTGTATGGCAGGGCGCGGGCGGTGTACTGGCGGCGGGGCAGCGGCCCGGCCTGGCGGCCGCTGTATCAGGTGCCGACGCGTTTCTGCGTCAGAATTGGTCTGTCCAATACATGCGCGCTGCCATGATCTAATGCGTTCTTCGCGGGGCCTGTCCCTGCCGTGCGGGCCGGAACCGGCAGTTATGGATCATTTGGTAATACCAATCGCGACCGCGGCGGGCCGGCAAGGCAGCGCCGGCTGCGTGCGACCGGAGTGGACATGAAGCATTCGCCACAGCGCCATGGGCGGGCGCGCCGTGCCGGGGTGCCGCGCCCGGCCGCCTGCGCGCGGCCCGGGGAGCGGCGCCGGTGAACGTGCCGCGCCGCCCGCCACAGCGGGTGTCGGACAGGGTCGCCGAACAACTGCAAGCGCTGGTGCGCGAGCGGCGGCTGCGGCCCGGCGACCGGCTGCCGGCCGAGCGCCTGCTGGCGGCGCAGCTGGGCGTATCGCGCACCGCGCTGCGCGAGGCCATCGCCCGCCTGGGCAGCCAGGGCCTGCTGGTCGCGCGCGTGGGCGGCGGCACCTTCGTGGCCGAACCGGCGGCACGCGCGCGGCAGGCCATCGAACAACCGCTGGCGCCATACCTGCCGCTGTTCCAGGGCGACCCGGAGTACCGCTTCGACGTGCTGGAGATCCGCCATGCGCTGGAGGGCGCCGCGGCCTGGCATGCCGCGCTGCGCGCCACCGCCGAGGACCGCGCGCGCATCGCCGGCGCCTACGCCGCGATGCTGGATGCGCACGGCAGGGACGACCCCGCCGGCGAAGCCCGCGCCGACGCCGACTTCCACCTGTCCATCGCCGAGGCGTCGCACAACCTGGTGCTGCTGCAGGTGATGCGCGGCCTGTTCGACC
Organism: Stenotrophomonas sp. Y6; assembly: GCF_022436665.1. NCBI lineage: Bacteria > Pseudomonadati > Pseudomonadota > Gammaproteobacteria > Lysobacterales > Lysobacteraceae > Stenotrophomonas > Stenotrophomonas sp. Y6. The sequence continues at coordinate 150,909 of NZ_JAKUKB010000006.1, read as the reverse complement.
TGCTGCAGACCAACATCTCGCAGAGCCGCGAGCGGCTGTACACCTCGCCGCGCACCTTCTCGCCGCTGTCCGCGCAGCACCGCGAGATGATGGATGCGGTGCTGGCCGGCGACCCGCAACGCGCGCGCGCCGCCGCGCTGTCCCACCTGGAGTTCGTGCACACCACGCTGCGCACGCTCGACGAGAACGAGGCCCGGCGCGCGCGGGCCTCGCGCCTGCCTTCCGCCACGGCCGACCCATGATCATCTCCGCTTCCACCGACTACCGCGCGGCCGCACGCCGCCGCCTGCCGCCGTTCCTGTTCCACTACATCGATGGCGGCGCCTACGCCGAGCACACGCTGCGCCGCAACATGTCCGACCTGGCCGACGTGGCCCTGCGCCAGCGCGTGCTGCGCGACATGGCCGACCTGGGCCTGGAGACCGAGTTGTTCGGCGAAAAGCTGGCGATGCCGGTGGCGCTGGCGCCGGTCGGGCTGACCGGCATGTATGCGCGCCGCGGCGAGGTGCAGGCCGCGCGCGCGGCCGACAGCCGCGGCGTTCCGTTCACCCTGTCCACCGTTTCGGTCTGCCCGATCGAGGAAGTGGCGCCGGCGATCCGGCGGCCGATGTGGTTCCAGCTGTACGTGCTGCGCGACCGCGGCTTCATGCGCAACGCGCTGGAGCGGGCGCAGGCGGCGGGCGTCACCACCCTGGTGTTCACCGTGGACATGCCGGTGCCGGGCGCGCGCTACCGCGATGCGCATTCGGGCATGAGCGGGCCCAACGCGGCGCTGCGCCGCTACCTGCAGGCCGTGACCCATCCGCGCTGGGCCTTCGACGTGGGCCTGTGCGGGCGGCCGCATGACCTGGGCAACATCTCCGCCTACCGTGGCCACCCGACCGGGCTGGAGGACTACATCGGCTGGCTCGGCAGCAACTTCGACCCGTCGATCTCATGGAAGGACCTGGAGTGGATCCGTGCGTTCTGGAAGGGGCCGATGCTGATCAAGGGCATCCTCGACCCGGACGACGCGCGCGACGCGGTGAAGTTCGGCGCCGATGGCATCGTCGTGTCCAATCACGGCGGGCGCCAGCTCGACGGCGTGCCGTCCACCGCACGCGCGCTGCCGGCGATCGCCGATGCGGTGCAGGGCGAGCTGAAGATCCTGGCCGATTCGGGCATCCGCAGCGGCCTGGACGTGGTGCGCATGCTCGCCCTCGGCGCCGATGCCGTGCTGCTGGGCCGCGCCTTCGTCTACGCGCTGGCGGCGCGCGGCGAGGCCGGTGTCGCCCACCTGCTGGACCTGGTCGCCAGCGAGATGCGGGTGGCGATGACCCTGACCGGTGCGCGCCGCATTGCCGACATCGGCCGCGAGTCGCTGGTGCGGCTGCCGTGAGCGCGGCGCTGCTGGGGCGCCTGCGCGCGGTCGTCGGCCAGCGCCACGTGCTGACCGGCGACCGGGCCACGCGCCGCTTCCGCCGGGGCTACCGCTTCGGCGAGGGCCCGGTGCTGGCGGTGGTGCGGCCGGGCACGCTGCTGGAGCTGTGGCAGGTGCTGCAGGCGGCGGTGCAGGGCGGCGCGGCGATCATCCTGCAGGCGGCCAACACCGGGCTCACCGGCGGCTCCACGCCCGATGGCGATGACTATGGCCGCCCGGTGGTGCTGGTCAGCACGCTGCGCCTGGCCGGCATCCAGCTGCTGGATGGCGGCCGCCAGGTGCTGTGCCTGCCGGGCGCCACCCTCGACCGGCTGGAACAGGTGCTGGCACCGCTCGGGCGCGAGCCGCACTCGGTGATCGGCTCCTCGTGCATCGGCGCCTCGGTGCTGGGCGGCATCTGCAACAACTCCGGCGGCGCGCTGGTGCGGCGCGGGCCGGCCTATACCGAGCTGGCGCTGTTCGCGCAGGTCGATGCCGATGGCCGGCTGCACCTGGTCAACCACCTTGGCATCGCGCTGGGCGACAGCCCCGAGGAGATCCTGACGCGCCTGCAGGCCGGCGACTACACGCCGGCCGACGTCGGCAGTGGTGGCGGCCGCGTCGCCTCCGACCCGCATTACGCCACGCAGGTGCGTCAGGTGGATGCCGGCACGCCGGCGCGCTTCAACGCCGACCCGGCACGGCTGCACGAGGCAGCCGGCTCGGCCGGCAAGCTGGCCGTTTTCGCGGTGCGCCTGGATACCTTCGAGAAAGAGCCGGCCGAGGTCTTCTATATCGGCAGCAACCGCACCGACAGCCTCACCGCGCTGCGGCGCCAGCTGCTCACCGGTTTCGAACGCCTGCCGATCGCCGGCGAGTACATCCACCGCGATGCCTACGACATCGGCGAGCGCTACGGCAAGGACGTGTTCCTGCTGATCGACCGGCTCGGCACCGCGCGCGTGCCGGCTGCCTTCGCCTGCAAAAGCCGGGTCGATGGCTGGTTCGAGCGGCTGGGCCTGCGCGGGGTGAGCGACCGGGTGCTGCAGGCGCTGGCCGGCCTGCTGCCATCGCACCTGCCCAGGCGCATGGGCGAGTTCCGCCTGCGCTACGAACATCATCTGCTGCTGAAGGTGTCCGCGCGCGACGCGGCGCAGACCGGGGCCTGGCTGCGCGGCTTCTTCGACGGCCACGAAGGCGGCTTCTTCCACTGCACCGCGGAGGAGGGACGCAAGGCGTTTTTGCACCGCTTCGCGGTGGCCAGCGCGGCGGTGCGCTACCGCGAAGTGCACCGCGACCGGGTGCAGGACATCGTCGCCCTGGACGTGGCGCTGCGCCGCGACGACCGCGACTGGTTCGAGCGGTTGCCGGCCGGGCTCGACGCGCGCCTGCTGCACAAGCTGTATTACGGCCATTTCCTGTGCCACGTGTTCCACCAGGACTACATCGCGCGCAAGGGCGAAGACCCGCTGGCGATCGAGCATGCGATGTGGGCGCTGCTCGACGCGCGCGGCGCCGAATACCCGGCCGAACACAATGTCGGCCACCTGTATCCGGCCAAGCCGGCGCTGGCCGCGTTCTACCGGCAGCTCGATCCTGGCAATGTCTTCAATCCGGGCATCGGCCAGACCAGCAAGCGGGCCGGCTGGAAGGACTGCGACTGCGCGCATTGAGCGCGCCATGCGCCGGGAGGGGCCAGTGAGTTGGCGGCCCGGTCACCGCGACCGGGCCGCCCGCAACGCGCCCCGCGTCAGCGGCGGATGTCCTGCACGTGGGTGCCGACCGCCTCGGCCAGGCCGGGAACCCCGTCCGCGCCGGTCGGCACGGTGATGCTCGAGCCCTGGAAGTCAGCGCCGATGGGCTGCGCGCGGCCGCCCAGGCACTGCGCCAGGAAACCCTCCGCCACGGCGTTGAACGCTTTGCTGTTCTCCGGGCGCGCAAAGCCATGGCCTTCGTCCGGGAACAGCACGTAGGTGACCGGGATCTTCCGGTCGGTCATGGCCTTGACGATCTGGTCGCTCTCGGCCTGGCGCACGCGCGGGTCGTTGGCGCCCTGGCCGATCAGCAGCGGCCGGCGGATGGCGGACACGCGGGTCAGCGGCGAGCGCTCGGCCAGCAGCTGTTTGCCGGCCGCGGTGCGCGGGTCGCCCACGCGCTTGGCGAACTGCTCGAAGAACGCGGCCCAGTAGGGCGGGATGGTGGACAGCAGCGTGTCCAGGTTCGAGGGGCCGACGATGTCCACGCCGCACTTGAACGTGTCGGGGGTGAAGGTCAGCCCGACCAGGGTGGCGTAGCCGCCATAGCTGCCGCCCATGATCGCCACCTGCTCGCGGGTGGTCACGCCGTTCTTCACCGCCCAGTCCACCGCGTCGATCAGGTCGTCGTGCATCCTGCCGGCCCATTCGCCGTCGCCGGCGTTGGTGAAGGCCTTGCCGAAGCCGGTGGAGCCGCGGTAATTGACCGACAGCACCGCATAGCCGCGGTTGGCCAGCCACTGGTGGTAGGCGTTGTAGCCGTAGTCGTCGCGCGCCCACGGCCCGCCGTGCACCAGCAGCACCATCGGTACCGGGGCATCGGCCTTGCCGTCGCCGTTGGCGTCGGCGCTGCGCGGCAGGCTGAGGTAGCTGACCAGGGTCAGCCCGTCGCGCGAACGGATCTCCTGCGGCCATTGCGGCACCAGCGCCTTGCCCTCCAGCGCCGGGCGCGCGACGAACAGCTTCTCCGGCGTGCCGCCGCGCACATAGCGGTAGTAGGTGACCGGCGACTCGGCGGCGGAGTAGGCCACGATCCAGGTCTTGTCGTCGAGCGTGCGCGAGGTGACGCTGAAGCTGCCCGGGCCGATCGCCTTGAGCTTGTCCAGGTCCGGTGCGATGGCCGGGTCGACCGCCTTCCATTCGTTCTTCAGGTAATTGACCGCCACCGCCTGCGCGCGCTGGGTCATGGGGTCGTCCAGCGCGCTGTCGATATCGGCGCGGGCGTCCTCGTAGACCAGGGTCTTCGCCCCCGTGCCGGTGTCGATGGCATACAGCGCGGCGGTGTCGCGGTCGCGCGAGTCGAAGAAGTAGCGGGTCTTGCCGTCGCTGGTGTAGCCGCCGGGGAAGCTGGTCAGGGAATCGGCGAACGGGATCTGCCCGCTGACCTTCCAGCCGCCCTTGCCATCGGGTTCGAGCAGGTCGTTGCCGCCGTCCTCGCGCGCGCGGCTGGCCATGCGCACCTTGAAGTCCGGGTCGGCGATGTAGCCGGCGATCTGCCGGGTGTTCTTCTCCAGCAGCGTGCGCTGCCCGCTGGCCAGATCCACGCGGTACAGGTCGTGCCACTTCGGGTCGCGGTCGTTCATCGCCACCAGCACCGATTCCGGGTGCAGGTGGCTGACCCCGACGACCTCGGCGCGGGTGGCCGGGAAATCGCTCAGGTCGCGCGCCTGGCCGCTGGCCAGGTCCACCGCGAACAGGTGGAAGTTCTCGTCGCCGCCGGTGTCGCGCAGGTACAGCAGGGTGTCGGGACGGTGGCTCCAGAAGTACTGGCGGATGCCACGGGTCTTGTCCGTGGTGACCGCGCGCGCCTTGCCCAGGTCGTCGGCCGGGGCGACCCAGACGTTGAGCACGCCGTCGACCGCGGCGACCCAGCCCAGGTAGCGGCCGTCGGGGCTGATCTGCACGTTGGCACGTTCGGGGTTGCCGAACAGGGCGTCGCGCGGGATCAGCCCGGGCGGCGCGGCGGGCGTGCCGCTGGCGGCCGGTGCGGGCGGGGCGTCGTTGCCGGCCGGGGTGCGGTTGCAGGCGGAAAGGGACAGGGTGAGGGCGAGACTGACAGCGAACAGCAGAGTGCGATCCATGGCGGAGCTCCGGTATGCCGCGCTGGCGGGTGCGGCCACGCTAGCGCGGAACCGCGCCTGCTGCGTTAAGCCGCGCCTGGCGCGGCTCAGCGCTCCGAATGGCCGGTGTCGTCGTACTGGCGCGGGGCGAACAGGTCGGGCCGGATCAATGCGATGAAGGCGCGCGCCTGCGGCGACAGCACCTTGCCGCGGCGCACCGTCACCCCGTAGCTGCGCGTGGGGAAATAACGCGTCATCGGGCGGATCGCCAGGCGTTCGCGGTCGGCGTCGTTGAGGCACAGCGCGGTGACGATGGAAATGCCCATGCCCATGGCCACGTATTGCTTGATCACCTCCCAGCCGCCGACCTCCAGCGCCACGGTGTATGGCACGCGGTGGCGCTGGAACACCAGGTCCACCAGCCGCCAGGTGATCTGCCGCTTGGGCGGCAGGATCAGGGGGAACGCCGACAGGTCCTCCAGGGTGATCTCGCGCCTGCCGGCCAGCGGGTGCCCGCGCGGGGTGATCAGCACCTGCTCGAAGTCGTAGACCGGCGCGTAGCTCAGGTCGCCCGGCACGTCCAGCATCGAGCCCACGGCGAGGTCGGCGGCATCGCCGCGCAGCAGTTCGGTGCCGTCGGCGCTGATCGCGTCCTGCAGCACCAGCCGCACGTCGGGGTGGCGCTGGCGGAACGCCTCGACGATCTTCGGCAGCAGGTACAGGATCGTCGAGGTGTTGGCGGCGACGGTCAGTTCCCCGGCATCCAGGCCGCGGACCTTGTCGCGGAAGCTGGCTTCCAGCCCGTCCAGGCTCTCCACCAGCGGCTGCGCCATCTCGTACAGCAGCTGGCCCTCGCGGCTGGGCACCAGGCGCCGGCCGCTGCGCTCGAACAGCACCACCCCCAGCTCCCGCTCCAGCGCCTGCAGCTGCAGGCTCACCGCCGGCTGGCTGACGAACAGCGCCTCCGAAGCACGCGACACCGAGCCCAGGCGGACCGTCTGGCAGAACGCGCGCAGCGGTTTGAGCCGGTCGGACTTGTAGGAAAAACGCGGGTTTGCGGGCGTCTTCGGCGTCATTTCGGCTGATTATTAGCACAACTTATGTTGGGTATTGCAAAAACTGTTTTGATAAATAAGTGACCCCGGCGGCACGGTGGACTCCCCCGACACCCGCAGGGTTCCGCCATGTCCGCCGTCGCCACCTCTGTCCCGTCCACGCCCGCCCGCCCGACGCCGGGCATCACCGTGGCCGCCCGGCTCGCCGGCCAGGCGGAACTGCTGCCGGCCGGGGTGCTGGCGCTGCTGGTGTCGCTGCACCGGGCGGTGGAGCCCGAGCGCCAGGCGCGGCTGGCGGCGCGGCGCCAGCGCCAGGCGTTCTTCGACCAGGGCGGGCTGCCGGATTTCCGCGCCGACACCGCGCACCTCCGCCAGGGCGACTGGACGGTGGCGCCGATCCCGGCCGCGCTGCAGGACCGCCGCGTCGAGATCACCGGCCCGACCGACCCGAAGATGGTCATCAACGCGCTGAATTCCGGCGCGCGGGTGTTCATGGCCGATTTCGAGGATTCGACTTCGCCGACCTGGCGCAACCTGCTGGCCGGCCAGCAGGCGCTGATCGGCGCGGTGCGCGGCGACCTGGAGTACACCGCGCCGGCGGCGGCCGACGGTACGCCCGGCAAGCACTACACGCTGCGGCCGTTCGCCGAGCAGGCGGTCCTGATCGTGCGCCCGCGCGGCTGGCACCTGGACGAGAAGCACGTGCTGGTCGACGGCCAGCCGATCGCCGGCGGCCTGTTCGACGCGGCGCTGTTCGCCTTCCACAACGCCCGTGCGCTGATGCGCCGCGACCGCGGCCCGTACTTCTACCTGCCCAAGCTGCAGTCAATGGAGGAGGCGGCGCTGTGGGAAACCGCGCTGGCGCACATCGAGGGCATGCTCGGCCTGCCGCACGGGCAGATCAAGGTCACGGTGCTGATCGAGACGCTGCCGGCGGTGTTCGAGATGGACGAGATCCTGCACGCGCTGCGCGGGCGCATCGTCGGCCTGAACTGCGGCCGCTGGGACTACATCTTCTCCTACCTGAAGACCTTCCGCCGGCATGCCGACAAGGTGCTGCCCGAGCGCGGCCAGGTGACCATGACCCAGCCGTTCCTGAAGGCGTATTCGGAGCTGCTGATCCAGACCTGCCACCGCCGCGGCGCGCATGCGATGGGCGGCATGGCCGCGCAGATCCCGATCAACCACGACCCGGCCGCCAACGAGCAGGCCATGGCGCGGGTGCGCGCGGACAAGCTGCGCGAGGTCAGCGCCGGCCACGACGGCACCTGGGTGGCGCACCCGGCGTTGATCCCGGTGGCGCGCGCGATCTTCGACGAGCACATGCCCGGCCCCAACCAGCACCAGGTGCTGCGCCGCGACGTGCACGTCACCCGCGACCAGCTGGTGGCCCCCTGCGCCGGCACCATCACCCGCGCCGGGTTCGAGAACAGCGTGGAAGTGTGCGTGCGCTACATGGCCGCGTGGCTGGACGGCAACGGCTGCGTGCCGATCCACAACCTGATGGAGGACGCCGCCACCGCCGAGATCAGCCGCAGCCAGCTCTGGCAGTGGCTGCACGCCGGCAACCAGCACCTGGACGACGGCACCGCCATCGACGGCGCGCTGCTCGACGCCACCCTGCGCGCGCTGCCCGCGCGCCTGGGCGACACCGCCACGCTGCCCGGCGGCGGCCGCATCGCCCAGGCCATCGACCTGCTCGACACGCTCAGCCGCGCCGACGAGCTGGCCGAGTTCCTGACCCTGCCCGCTTACCGGCAGATCGACTGAGTCCCGCGCTGCCATTCCCCCTTCCCGCACGCCCGCCCCCCAAGGAGTTCCACCATGAGCACCTACACGCAACAGATCGACGCCCTGCAGCACGACTGGGACAGCAACCCGCGCTGGGCCGGCGTGCGCCGCCCGTACAGCGCCGCCGACGTGGTGCGCCTGCGCGGCACCGTGCAGCCCGAGCACACCCTGGCCCGGCGCGGCGCCGAACGGTTGTGGAAACTGCTCAACGGCGATGCCCGGAAGGGCTACGTCAACGCGTTCGGCGCGATCAGCGCCGGCCAGGCGATGCAGCAGGCCAAGGCCGGGCTGGAAGCGGTGTACCTGTCCGGCTGGCAGGTGGCCGCCGACGGCAACACCTCCGAGACCATGTACCCGGACCAGTCGCTGTACGCCTACGACTCGGTGCCGACCATGGTCCGCCGCATCAACAACACCTTCCAGCGCGCCGACGAGATCCAGTGGAAGAACATCGTCGACGGCAAGCTCAAGGCCGAGGACGCCATCGACTTCTTCCTGCCGATCGTGGCCGACGGCGAGGCCGGTTTCGGGGGCGTGCTCAACGCCTACGAACTGATGAAGAACATGATCGTGGCCGGTGCCGCGGGCGTGCACTTCGAGGACCAGCTGGCGGCGGTGAAGAAGTGCGGCCACATGGGCGGCAAGGTGCTGGTGCCCACCCAGGAGGCGATCCAGAAGTTGGTCGCCGCGCGCCTGGCGGCCGACGTGCTGGGGGTGCCGACGATCGTGCTGGCGCGGACCGACGCCGAGGCCGCCAACCTGCTGACCAGCGACTTCGACCCCAACGACGCGCCGTTCGTCACCGGCGAGCGCACCGCCGAGGGCTTCTACCGGGTGCGCAACGGGCTGGAGCAGTCGATCAGCCGCGGCGTGGCCTACGCGCCGTATGCCGACCTGGTGTGGTGCGAGACCGGCACCCCGGACCTGGGCTTCGCCCGCGAGTTCGCCCAGGCGGTGCATGCGGCCAGCCCCGGCAAGCTGCTGTCCTACAACTGCTCGCCGTCGTTCAACTGGAAGAAGAACCTGGACGACCGCACCATCGCCCGCTTCCAGGACGAACTGTCGGCACTGGGCTACAAGTACCAGTTCATCACCCTAGCCGGCATCCACATCAACTGGTTCAACACCTTCAAGTTCGCCCACGACTACGCCCGCGGCGAAGGCATGCGCCACTACGTGGAGCAGGTGCAGGAGCCGGAGTTCGCCGCCCGCGGGCAGGGCTACACCTTCGTGTCGCATCAGCAGGAAGTGGGCGCCGGCTACTTCGATGACGTGACCACGGTGATCCAGGGCGGCGCCTCCAGCGTCACCGCGCTCACCGGGTCCACCGAGGAGGCCCAGTTCCAGGCCGGCAAGGCCGCCTGAACGGCGTTTTCGATACGTTTTCAGCAGCCGGGGTATGGTGTTGGGGCGGCCGCGACGGCCGCCCTTGTTCTTGGCCGGCTGAATGGGGCTCAAGCCGGTTTCCGGCATCGTCCGCGCCGGGTGGCGGTGCTATCCTTCCGCGCTAGCCCCTGGGGACGGAGGGGCGGTGGGGCTGAGGGAATGACCAGCGACAATGCTGCAATCATGGCCGATGATCGCGAGCTGGGCGTCGCTCATATGGCGATGGCCGAAATCGTGCATCCGGTCCTGTCGCCCGACGAGTTCGCGCTGTTCTCGCGGTTCGGCCGGCAGCGCGAGGTCGCCGCCGGCGAGGTGCTGTTCCGCCGTGGCGATTCCGGCGATGCCATGTTCGTCATCGTCAGCGGCATCGTCGACCTCAACTTCGGCGAGGACCTGGTGGTCAAGTACCTGGGTCCGGGCGAGTTCTTCGGCGAGCTGGGCCTGCTGATCGGCGACCATCGCCGCGGTGCCGATGCCCGCGCCGCGACGGAACTGTCCCTGCTCGAACTCGGGCACCCCGATTTCCAGAAACTGGTGGACCACGACCCCGGCCGCGTCGCGTTCTTCCTGCGCCGCACGATCATGCGTGTGGTCTCCAACGAACAGATGCTGATCCGGCAGCTGCGCCGCCGCAACCACGACCTGGAAGCGGCGCTGGACAACCTCTACACCACCACGCACCAGCTCAACCACACCGAGGAACTGGTGCGGACCGACGAGCTGACCGGCCTGCACAACCGCCGCGGGCTGACCCTTTACCTGCAGGAATGCCGGCAGCCGTCGCGGACCCCGCCGCAGGGGCTGCTGCTGATCGACTGCGACCGCTTCAAGTGCATCAACGACGAGCACGGCCACCTGGTCGGCGACCGCGTGCTGCAGGCGGTCGCCAACATCCTGCGCTCGGTGGTGCAGCCCGGCGGCCTGGCCTGCCGCCTGGGCGGCGACGAGTTCTGCCTGCTGGTGCATGAGGCCGATGCCGCGGCGCTCGAGCACGTGGCCGGCTTCATCCTGCACGCCGTGCATGGCCTGCTGGAGCGTTCGCAGCCGGTGCCGCGGGTCTGCCCGGTGAGCATCGGCGCCTGCCTGCTCGACCCGGCGCGCGACTGGAACGACTGGTACGCCCATGCCGACAGCGCCCTGTACGAGGCCAAGCGGCGTGGCGGCAACCGGCTGCAATGGCCGGTGGACTGGCTGGGAGCCGGCTGACATGCAGCAGGCGCCCGCCACCCCCGACATGGATCCCGCGGCGGAAGCGCCGGCCCCCCGCGTGCACACGCTGCTGCTGACCGACCTGTGCGATTCGGTGGCACTGGTGGAGCGGCTCGGCGACACCGCGGCCGCGGAACTGTTCCAGGAGCACGACCGGCTGGTGCTGCGCCTGCAGCAGCAGTGGAAGGGGCGCATGATCGACCGCTCCGACGGCCTGCTGCTGTTGTTCGAGCGCCCGGTCAACGGCCTCGGCTTCGCCCTGGATTACCGGCAGGGCCTGGAGCAGCTGGGCAAATTGCGCGGCATCGACCTGCAGGCGCGCACCGGCATGCACGTCGGCGAGGTGCTGACCTGGCACAACAGTGTCGAGGCGGTGCAGGCCGGCGCCAAGCCGCTGGAGGTCGAGGGGCTGGCCAAGCCCCTGGCGGCGCGCCTGATGGCGCTGGCGCGGCCCGGGCAGATCCTGCTCTCGGCGGTGGCCGAATCGCTGGCGCACCGCTCCGCGCGCGAACTGGGCGCGCGCAGCGGGCACCTGCTGTGGAAGTCGCATGGCCGCTGGCATTTCAAGGGCGTGCCGACCACCCAGGAAGTGTTCGAGGTCGGCGAACCGGGGTTCGCCCCGCTGCGCACGCCGCGCAGCACGCCCAAGGCGTGGCGCGACCTACCGTTCTGGCGGCGCCCGATGGCGCTGGTGGCGGAGGCGGCGCTGCTGGCGGCGCTGTGCGTGGGCGCCTGGTTCTTCATGCGCCCGGAGCCGGCCATCGCTTTCGCCGAACGCGACTGGGTGGTGATGGGCGATCTGCGCAACCTGACCGGCAATGCCCTGCTGGATGATTCGGTGATGCAGGCCCTGCGTGTCAGCCTGGAGCAGTCGCGGCACGTCAACGTGCTCAGCGACATGAAGACGCGCGACACCCTGTCCCGCATGCGCCGCGATCCCGTGGCTTCGCGACTGGACCGTACGCTGGCTTCCGAAGTGGCGCTGCGTGACGGCGCACGTCTGGTCATACTGCCGGCGGTCTCCGAGGTTGGGGGCAAGCTGCGCCTGAGCATGGAGATCGTCGACCCGCATACGCAGGCCACGATCCGTTCGGATTTCGTCGATGGCCGCGGCCTGGATTCGCTGCTGGCCTCGGTCGATGCCATCGCCTCGCGGTTGCGCGGGCATCTGGGTGAAACCCGGGCATCGGTCAAGGCTGCGTCACAGCCATTGCCATCGGTGACGACGTCAAACCTTCATGCCTTGCGCGCATATGCGCTCGGATTGCAGGCCACGCGTGAGGGAAAGTGGCAGCAGGCGATGCAGATGTATAACGAGGCCACCACGCTGGATCCCGAGTTCGCGCTTGGCTACCTTGGCGCGGCGCGGGTCATGGTGGCGCGTTCGCAGCGGCCGTCTGCGATGCCTTTCCTCGACCGCGCACTGGCCCTGCGGCACCGCCTGCCCGATCGGGAGCGCCTCTACCTGGATGCCTGGGAGGCCGAGTTGCGGGCGCCGGTGCAGGCGTTGGAAAAATGGCAACTGATGGCCGGTCTCTATCCCGACGACTTCGCCGGCCAGGCGAACTCCGCGTGGCACCTTTTCACCGTCAATCGCATGGACGAGGCTTTGCCATATGCACAGGCGGCCGATGTACCGCAGGATCCGTTGCGACCGCTGGCGGCCGACTTCCTGGCGCGCGTCCTGCTCGCCAAGGGAGCGGCGGAACCTGCGTTGAAGCGCTTGCGGGAAATCGGGAACGAGACTCAGGCGGGCCAGGGCCGGCGTATCGCCAATGTGCTGGCGGTGCTTGAACGACCCGTCGAAGCCATGGCCGCACTGGAGGCCATCAGGCCCAGCGGCTATGCGGCTACCGATCTGGTGCCCATGATCGACCGGGTGTCGTTGGCGCTTGACCAGGGAAGGTGGGAGCAGGCCCGGGCAGCAGTGGAAAACGCCGTTGAGACGAGCGGCCAGCAGGATGCGTTCATGAACCTGCAGTTCCGCTTCATCTCAAGCGTGGTGGCGCAGACGGCCGGTGTGTCCTTGCCGAGATCGCGCCGTTTGGCGACCGCCCAGGCGCTGGTGAGCGCGATCGCCGACCCCGCCTGGGATCCTTCCAACCGCGCGGATCTCACGTCGATGTTGCTGGCCAACGCCTGGCTGGCGCAGCGTGAGGGGGACACCAGCCTGGCGGCCAATGCGCTGAGACAGGTCGATGCATTGCCTGACAAGGAGAGGCTGGGCACAACCACCGCGGCAATGCAACGGATCGTGCAAGCCGGGCAGCTGGCTGCGAACGGGCGTCACGACGAGGCCAGCAGGCTGTTGTCGCCCCGTGCCGACGACCTGTACCAGTCGCGGGTCGCCCTGTATCGCGTACTGGCCGCCGCGGGCCGCCATGCCGAAGCTGAAACACAGGCACGCTGGCTGCTGAAGCAACGTGGGCTTGCCTACATCGAAGCCAATGCATCCCAGGCACTGCAGCCCCTCAACGTAGCCGACTCGCGCCTCGCGCGGCTGTGGCTTGCCGAATCGCTGGCGGCACAGGGGAAACACAGCCAGGCCACTGCCGAAATGCAGGCGTTCCTGCGGCAGTGGCCTGCCTCGGTGCTGTCTCCTCAGTTGCTGTCCAGGGCCGAGGCGATCCTCTCGGCCTCGAAGCAGAAGACCACCGCGTGATTACCCGCCCGCGTGAGGTGGGCCTGCAGCTCGCTGCGGGCGGCGGCGATCTCTTCCTTGCTGGCCAGCCGGGTGGTGGTCATGCAATAGAACGGATCGCCCGCGGCAGGCGTCATGGGCGCCAGCGCCTGCGCCGCATCCACGCCAAGATCGGCCAGTGCCTGGATGGGGTTTTCGTGGAAAAGCGCACGGAATGCATCATCGCTGGACAGCTTTTCCAGCAGCGTGTCCGCCATCACCGCATCCAGGCCGGGATGGCCAGCCGCAGCGTCGTCATTGTTGGAGCCGTTGCTCATTGTTCCCCCTGTCCGGTTGGGGGGCGCCAGGGGCGCTTGACCGGCTTCTTGAAGTTGTATGGATATGCAGCGCCCCCCTGCGCGGCATGAGGATCATACCCATGAACGTGCGTCGCTGTGCATGCGTTTTTTTTGAATCGCGGGAGACTGCGAGTTTTGATCTGGCCGGGCTGCTCGCTGGCGGTGTGGGGGTCGCGCGTACCCGTCGCTGGCTCGCACTGGCGCCGCACCTCGAGCAGGAAATCGAGGTGTCGGAGGCAGAGATGGCATGGCTGGGGCGTTTCAGTCCGCAGCTGTGGAGCGTGGCCGATGCCATGCCAGAGGACATCCTGTCGCGCCTGCTGGAAACAGGACTGCTGATTTCCGATGAGCCCCGCTTTGCATCGCAGTGCGCGGCCGATGAACGCCACCGCGCATTGAACTGGTGGCCACTGGCCGCGGTCGTGCACAAGGCCAGTTGCTGGAGCGGCGTGGACAGCGTGGCCTCGATGCAGCGGCTGGGCATGGATACGGTCGCCGGCCTGCTACGTACCTGCGGCACACCGCCGCCGGCTGTGGTCGAACGGGAGGGCTGCGGCCCGGACATCCCGCTGCAGCGTGTCCCCGCCGACAGCCTGGACAGGCTGCTCGAAAGACGCACCACGTGCCGCAACTTCGATAGCGGGCGGGAACTGGAGCAGGCCATGTTCGCGCGGATGCTGGACCGCGTCTTCGCCGCGCAGGGCAGCGTGGTCGCGGGCGAAGGCATCGAGTTCCTGAAGAAACATACTCCCTCAGGTGGAGGGTTGCATGCCACCGAGGCCTACCTCCTGGTGCAACGGGTGCAGGGCGTGCCGCCAGGCCTGTACCACTACCGCCCACACGTGCATGCCCTGCGTCCGTTGCCCGCCCCGGCCATGCCGCTGGATGAGCTGGCGCGCAGGGCACTGGCGGGGCAGTGGTGGTTTGCCCAGGCGCCGGTGCTGGTGATCTATGCGCCTCGCGTGGCGCGCAGCTATTGGAAGTACCGCGACCACCCCAAGGCTTACCGCGCGTTACTGATGGACGTTGGCCACCTTTCGCAGACGCTGTGCCTGAGCGCCACCGACCTGGGCCTGGGAGCGTTTGTGACCGCGGCGATCAACGAAGGCGAGCTGGAGCGTGCCTTCGGCCTGGCGCCCTTGTGTGACGGACCGGTCGCAGTGGGTGGATTCGGCTGGCGCGCCGCGCTACAGGAAGTCGCCGAGTTCGATCCCGGAGGCAGGGTCTGGGAACGAGCCGAATGAATCGTGGCCGCCGCCGCGGCACTGGCGCGCATCGACGCGGATTCTTGACGACGACTCCTCTTCGATCCGCCGGTCAGGCCTGTTGGTCGCCAGCGGACCTGCGCCGGGAGTTGCCTGGCTGAAGGCGGTCAAACCGGATCCGGCCAGGCGTGCGCCCGGGGATGGTGCATGGCGCGCCCATCGCCCCGCGAGTCGCATGGTGGGGCGATGGCCAGCGATCACATGGGATGGATGCGGTCCTGCTGGCAGTGAGGGCAAGTCGCACCGCCGCACCGATCATGCCCCGGTTATCCCGATTCTGATGATGGTTGCAACCTGATCGCCTCCGGGACAATGTGCGGATCAGCTTTCCGGGCCCGCCTCGAAATCCACCAGCACCGCGCCGTCGCCCACCTGGTCGCCGCCGCGCACGCGGTAGCCGTTGACCACGCCGTCGGCCGGCGCCTGCAGGGTGTGTTCCATCTTCATCGCTTCCATCACCAGCAGCGCGGTGCCACGGGTGACCCTGCTGCCCGGCTCAACCAGCAGCGCGATGACCCTGCCGGGCATCGGCGCCAGCAGGCTGCCACCGTGGTCGTTGCCGGCGTCGGCCTCGGCGACCGGATCGTGCACGGTGAAGCGGCGCTGGCCGCCTTCGCCGAAGAGGTAGAGCGCATTGCCGTCGTGCAGGACGTCGCCGCGGTACAGGCGGCCGCCGGCCTGCAGGGCGTAGCTCACTCCGTCCGCCTTGCCGTCGACCCGCAGCGGATCGCCGTCGCCGCCGTGGACCTGCCAGCCGTCCGCGTCGCGGCGCACCCGCAGCGTGCGTTGCTGCTGCAGGTATTCCAGCGTGACCGCGCGCGCGGCCGGGCCGGTCAGGCGCCAGCCGTCGGCGATGGACCAGGCAGACGCATCGGCCGGCGTTGCGGCGCCTGACCCGCTGGCGAGTACCGCGGCCACGGCCCAGTCGGCGTCGCTCGCGGCGTGCTGGGTGATGTCCAGCGCGTCGCGTTCGCGCTCGATCAACGCGGTGTCGAGATCGGCATGGCGGAAGGAGGCGGTTGCCACCAGCCGGTGCAGGAACGCGGCATTGGTGGTGACGCCGGCCACCTGGCAGCGCGCCAGTGCGCGCCGCATGCGCAGCAAGGCCCGGTCGCGGTCCTCGTCCCAGACGATCAGCTTGGCGATCATCGGGTCGTAGTAGGGGGTAATGGCATCGCCCGGTTCGACCCCGGCGTCCACCCGCACGTGGGCATCGGGCGGCGGCAGGCGCAGGTGGCGCAGGGTGCCGGTGGAGGGCAGGAACCCACGGTCGGCATCCTCGGCGTACAGCCGCGCCTCGATGGCGTGGCCGCGGATGGCCAGCTGCGCCTGGGTCTTCGGCAGCGGCTGCCCGGCGGCCACGCGCAGTTGCCACTCCACCAGGTCGGTGCCGGTGATCATCTCGGTCACAGGGTGCTCGACCTGCAGGCGGGTGTTCATTTCCATGAACCAGAACTCGCCGGTGGGTGCGGCGATGAACTCCACCGTGCCCGCGCCGACGTAGCCGACCGCGCGCGCGGCGTCGGTGGCGGCCTTGCCCATCGCCGCGCGGCGCTCGGGCGTCATGCCCGGTGCCGGGGCTTCTTCCAGCACCTTCTGGTGGCGGCGCTGCACCGAGCAGTCGCGCTCGAACAGGTGTACGACGTTGCCATGGCTGTCGCCGAACACCTGGATCTCGATGTGCCGCGGCCGTTCGATGTACTTCTCCACCAGCACGTGCGCGTTGCCGAACGCGGACTGCGCCTCGCGCTGGCAGCTGGCCAGGGCGGCGTCGAAATCCGCGCTGGCCTCGACCTTGCGCATGCCCTTGCCGCCGCCACCGGCGCTGGCCTTGATCAGCACCGGGTAGCCGATGGCGTCGGCCTGCGCGCGCAGGAACGCCGGTTCCTGGCGGTCGCCGTGGTAGCCGGGCGTCAGCGGCACGCCGGCCTGCTGCATCAGCGCCTTGGCCGCGCTCTTGTCGCCCATCGCATCGATGGCGCTGGCTGGCGGGCCGATGAAGACGATGCCGGCCTCGGCGCAGGCGCGGGCGAAACCGGCGTTCTCGGACAGGAAGCCGTACCCGGGATGGATCGCCTGCGCGCCGCTGCGGCGCGCGGCGTCGAGGATGGCGTCGCCGCGCAGGTAGCTTTCCGCCGCCGGCGCCGGGCCGATGCGCACGGCTTCATCCGCCAGCCGCACATGCCGCGCGTCGCGGTCCGCGTCCGAATACACCGCCACGGTGGCGATGCCCAGGCGGCGGCAGGTGGCGATGACGCGGCAGGCGATTTCGCCGCGGTTGGCGATCAGGATCTTGTCGAACATGGCGTATTCCATGACGTGCTGCGCGGTGGCAGCTTGAAGTATTGAAGAGCTTTCACTCCCCTGCCGGGGAGCGAGCTACTTTTCTTTGCTCGTGCAAAGAAAAGGTAGCCAAAAGAAAGCACGCCCTGCCTCCGCGCCCAACGCGCTGCGCGCGCCGGGTCCACTTCGCCGCCGGGATTTTTCGACACGACATCCGTGTCGTGTCGAAAAACGACGTGCATCCATGCACGTCGCCCTCCGGGTCCTCTCCGTCGGCTGCGTCGCTGCGGAAGGGAACCCGGGAAAGCGAAGGCAGCCGCAAGAGCCAGAGCACAAGCGTAGGCGTCCGGCTCGATGCGTGTCATGCCGACGGCCTCACATCCGGAACACGCCGAAGCGCGTGTCCTGCGCCGGCGCGTTGAGGCTGGCGGCCAGCGCCAGGCCGAGGATGCGGCGGGTGTCGGCCGGGTCGATCACCCCGTCGTCCCACAACCGCGCGCTGGCATAGTACGGGTGGCCCTGGCGTTCGAACTGCTCGCGGATCGGCGCCTTGAACGCCTCCTCCTCGTCGGCCGGCCACTGCCCGCCCTTGCCCTCGATACCGTCGCGCTTGACCGTGGCCAGCACGCTGGCGGCCTGTTCGCCGCCCATCACCCCGATGCGCGCGTTCGGCCACATCCACAGGAAGTGCGGCGAATAGGCGCGGCCGCACATGCCGTAGTTGCCGGCGCCGAACGAGCCGCCGATCACCACCGTGTACTTGGGCACGCGCGCGTTGGCCACCGCCATCACCAGCTTGGCGCCGTCCTTGGCGATGCCGCCGTGTTCGTATTTGCGGCCGACCATGAAGCCGGTGATGTTCTGCAGGAACAGCAGCGGGATCCCGCGCTGGCAACACAGCTCGATGAAGTGCGCGCCCTTGAGCGCCGATTCGGAGAACAGGATGCCGTTGTTGGCGATCACGCCGACCGGGTGCCCATGCACGTGGGCGAAGCCGGTGACCAGGGTGTTGCCGTAGCGCGGCTTGAACTCGTCGAAGCGCGAGCCGTCGACGATGCGCATGATCACCTCGCGCACGTCATAGGGCTTGCGGGTGTCGCTGGGGATCACGCCATACAGTTCGCGCGCATCGAACAGCGGCGCGTCGGCGGGCTGCAGCGCGACGCGCGGCTCGGGCCTGCGCCAGTTGAGGCTGGCGATGATGGCACGCACCCGCGCCAGCGCCTGCAGGTCGTTGTCGGCCATGTGGTCGGCGACGCCGGAAATGCGCGTGTGCACGTCGGCCCCGCCCAGTTCCTCGGCGCTGACCACTTCGCCGGTCGCCGCCTTCACCAGCGGCGGGCCGCCGAGGAAGATGGTGCCCTGTTCCTTGACGATCACCGTCTCGTCGCTCATCGCCGGCACATAGGCACCGCCCGCGGTGCAGCTGCCCATCACGCAGGCGATCTGCGGAATGCCCTGCGCCGACAGGTTGGCCTGGTTGTAGAAGATGCGCCCGAAGTGGTCGCGGTCGGGGAACACCTCGTCCTGCAGCGGCAGGAACGCGCCCCCGGAATCGACCAGGTAGATGCAGGGCAGGTGGTTCTGCTGCGCGATCTCCTGCGCGCGCAGGTGCTTCTTGACCGTCACCGGGTAGTAGGTGCCGCCCTTGACCGTGGCGTCGTTGGCGACGACCAGGCATTCCACGCCCTCGATACGGCCGATGCCGGCGACCATGCCGGCGCCCGGCACCGGGTCGTCGTACATGCCGTGCGCGGCCAGCGGCGCGATCTCGAGGAACGCGCTGCCGGGATCGAGCAGCGCGTCGATGCGCTCGCGCACCAGCAGCTTGCCGCGCGCGGTGTGCTTGGCCCGGGCCGCATCGCTGCCACCACGCGCGGTGCGTTGCAGGGTGGCGCGCAGGTCGTCGACCAGCGCCTGCATCGCCGCGCGGTTGGCTTCGAATGTCTCGCTGCCGGGCTGCAGCTGGGTTTTCAGTACGCTCATGGCAGTGGTTCCTGCGGTGGCCTGGGTGCCGTCGGTGGGGGCGTCCGAAGGGCGGGTGCGGGGCGCGCCGGGATCATGATGCGCGAACCCCGTCGATGCCGTTCACCCGCCAGCCCCCGGGGAGAGGTCCGGCGGTCGCCGGGCCTGGATCACGCGGTGCGCTGGAACAGCTCGCGCCCGATCAGCATGCGGCGGATTTCCGAAGTGCCGGCACCGATCTCGTACAGCTTGGCGTCGCGCCACAGGCGCCCGGCCGGGTACTCGTTGATGTAGCCGTTGCCGCCGAGGATCTGGATCGCCTCGCCGGCGGCCCAGGTGGCCTTCTCGGCCGAGTACAGGATCGCGCCGGCAGCGTCCTGGCGGGTGGTGCGGCCCTGGTCGCAGGCCCTGGCCACCGCATACACGTATGCGCGGCACGCGTTGAGGCCCACGTACATGTCCGCCAGCTTGGCCTGGATCAGCTGGAAAGTACCGATCGCCTCGCCGAACTGCCGGCGCTCGTGCACGTACGGCAGCACCACGTCCAGCGCCGCGGCCATCAGCCCGAGCGGGCCGCCGGACAGCACCACGCGTTCGTAGTCCAGGCCGGACATCAGCACCTTGACCCCGCCGCCGACCTCGCCGAGCACGTTCTCCACCGGCACTTCGCAGTCCTGGAACACCAGCTCGCAGGTGTTGGACGCGCGCATGCCCAGCTTGTCCAGCTTCTGCGCGGTGGAGAATCCCTTCATGCCCTTCTCGACGATGAAGGCGGTGATGCCGCGCGACCCGGCCTCCGGGTCGGTCTTGGCGTAGACCACCAGCACGTCGGCATCCGGGCCGTTGGTGATCCACATCTTGTTGCCGTTGAGCACGTAGTGGTCGCCGCGCAGGTCGGCGCGCAGTTTCATCGACACCACGTCCGACCCCGCGCCCGGTTCGCTCATCGCCAGCGCGCCGACGTGCTCGCCGCTGCACAGCTTGGGCAGGTACTTGTGCTTCTGCGCCTCGCTGGCGTTCTTGCGCAGCTGGTTCAGGCACAGGTTGGAGTGCGCGCCGTAGGACAGGCCGATGCCGCCGGAGGCGCGCGAGATCTCCTCCATCGCCACCACGTGGGCGAGATATCCCATGCCGCTGCCGCCGTATTCTTCCTCCACGGTCATGCCGAGCAGGCCCTGCTCGCCCAGCTGGCGCCAGAGCGCATCGGGAAACTGGTTGCCGGCGTCGGCAGCGGCCGCCAGCGGCGCGATGTGCGCGGCGGCGAACTGGGCCACGCTCGCGCGCAGCATGTCGATCTCTTCGCCGAGATCGAAGGAAAGGGTGGGGACGTGCATGGGGGCGGCTCCGGTACGGCAGGACGGGTGGGCGCTCCGGGAGGGGGACGGGCGGACCGTCGGCACGGGCGTTTACGCGCAGCCTAGCCGGTCTCCATGAAAAAGTGAATACAAATTCAATAATTGAACCTAGAATCAGCCCATGGCCTACAAACGTTCGGAACTGATGGAAAAGCGCCTCGCCGGCAACCGCGAGGCGATCCTGGCCGCGGCCCGCCGGCTGGTCGCCGCCGGCGGCTACCGCAATGCGCCGGTCACCGCGGTGGCGGCCGAGGCCGGGGTATCCACCGGCCTGATCTATCGCCATTTCCCGTCCAAGGCCGACCTGTTCGTGGAAGTGCTCACCGCCGCGGTCGAGCATGAGCTGGACATCCTCTCGGCCATCGCCGACCAGCCGCAGCCGGCGGCGCTGCGCCTGCAGCAGGCGGTGGCCTCCTTCGTGCGCCGTGCACTGGCCGGGCCGGCGCTGGCCTATGCCTTCATCGCCGAACCGGTGGACCCGGAGGTCGAGGCCGAGCGCATCCGCTGTCGCCGCCTGTTCGGCGACGTGTTCAAACGCATCCTCGGCGACGGCGTGCGCAGCGGCGAGTTCCCGCCGCAGGACCTGGACGTGGGCGCGGCCTGCATCGTCGGTGCGTTCACCGAGGCACTGGTCGGCCCGACCGCGCCCAGCCGCGACGGACTGCGCGGTGGCGAGCCGCTGGTCGAGGCGATCGGGGCCCTGTGCCTGCGCGCGGCCGGTGCCGGCATCGGCGCGCAGCGCGCCTGATCGCGGCCGGCCCGTGGCCACCGGTGCCCGTTGCCGGTGGGTGGGGGCGCTGGTCTATACTCCGCCGGTAGCTGTGGTCCACCGACTACTTGCCAGGGGTGTTGATACGTGCGGAATTACGACCTGCAGTTCCTGAAGCGCTTCTCCATCGTGATCGCCATCTTGGCTGTCGTCACGGTCGGGTTGATCATCTTCGCGTCGTTCCTGCAGCGCGCGATTCCCACCGAAGCATCCCCGCAGGCGGTCGCGCGCGTCGAGCAGCGCATCGCCCCGGCCGGCGCGGTCTACGCGGGCAGCACCGGCGCCGCGGCGCAGGCCGCGGCGGCCGAAGCCGCGGCAGCGCAGGCCGCGGCCGCGGGCGGCGCCTACGGCGGCACGCTCGATGGCAAGGTGATCTTCGACAAGCTGTGCACCGCCTGCCACCTGACCGGCGTGGGCATGGCGCCGACCCTGGACCATGCGCACTGGGACAAGCGCATCGCCCAAGGCAAGGAGACGCTCTACAAGCACGCCATCGAGGGCTATACCGGCCCCGACGGCGGGGTGATGCCGCCCAAGGGTGGCAACGCCGGCCTGAGCGACGAGCAGATCCACGCCACCGTCGACTGGATGCTGGCAAACCTGAAATAAAACGTGCCCATCATGGACACGCGGCGCCGCCCTCCCGGGCGGCGCTTTGCTTTCCGCCGTTCTGGAGTCCGCCCCATGCGCCATCTTCCCCCGCTGCTCGCCCTCTCGCTGTCCCTGGCCCTTGTGCCGCAGGCGCTCGCCCGGGGGCCGGCGGTCACCGCCATCGGCCAAGTGCAGGGCAGTGGCCCGCGCAGCCCGCTGGAAGGGCGCCAGGTCACCATCGAGGGGTTCGTCACTGCCGACCTGCGCGCCGGGCTCGGCGGCGTCTTCCTGCAGGATGCCGGCGATGGCGATCCGGCCACGTCCGATGCGCTGTTCGTGCAGCTGGACCCGGCGCGCGTGCTGCCCGCGGGGCAGTGGCTGCGTGTCACCGGCACGGTGCAGGAGCTGGCGGCCGGCAAGGGCGGCCAGACCCTGACCGCGCTGCAGGCCGAGACGCTGGCCGCGGCCCGTGCCCGCCCCGCGCCCGCGGTCACCGTGCTGGACGCCGTGCCCGCCAGCTGGGAAGCGCTGGAAGGGATGAAGGTGCGCATCACCGCACCGCTGACCCTGGCCGGGCAGGACCAGCTGGCGCGTCACGGCGAGCTGGCCGTGGCCTTCGACGGGCGGCTGTGGCAGCCGACCGAGTTGGCCGCCGCCGGCACCGCGGAGAACGCGGCGCTGGTAGCCGACAACGCGCGCCGCCGGCTGCGCCTGGACGACGGCAGCAGCCAGCGCGATCCGGGCCGCGTGTTCTACCTGCCCGAGGCCGCGCAGCTGCGCACCGGCATGGTGTTCCGCGGCGTCGAGGGCGTGGTCGACCAGCGCCATGACGGCGACTACCGCCTGCAGCTGACCGCCGCGCTGCCGGTGCCGGCGATCGAGCGGCCGCAGCCGCCGGTGGTGGCCGGCGCACTGCGCATCGCCGCATTCAACCTGGAGAACTACTTCAACGGCGATGGCCACGGCGGCGGCTTCCCGACCCTGCGCGGCGCCAAGACGTTCGCGCAGTTCCAGGCGCAGCAGGCCAAGCTGGTCGCCACCATCCGCGGCCTCGACGCGGACGTGGCCGCGCTGATGGAACTGGAGAACGACGGCTACGGCCCGGACTCGGCGATCGCCGGGCTGGTGCGCGCACTCAACGAGGGGCAGGGCAAGGACCGCCACTGGGCGTTCGTCGACGCCGGCAAGGGGCCGGGCGACAACCCGATCCGCGTGGGCATCATCTACCGCGCCGCGCGGGTGGCGCCGGTGGGCAAGCCGGCGGTGCTGGAGCGCGAGCCGTTCGGCGAGCGCAGCCGGGTACCGCTGGCGCAGGCGTTCCGCATGGGCCGCAAGGGCCGGCCGTTCGTGGTCGTGGCCAACCATTTCAAATCCAAGGGCTGCAGCGAGGCCAGTGGCGCCGACGCCGACCAGAACGACGGCCAGGGCTGCTGGACCGCCACCCGGGTGGAATCGGCGCGCCTGCTGCACCAGTGGCTGCAGCGCGACCCGACCGGCAGTGGCAGCGTCGATGCGGTGTTGCTGGGTGACTTCAACGCCTATGCGATGGAAGCACCGATCCGCCAGCTGCAGGCCGATGGCTGGCGCGACGCGTTCAAGGTGGCCGGCGTGCCCCAGCCCTACAGCTACGTCTACAACGGCTTGACCGGGCGCCTGGACCACGCGCTGCTCAACCCGGGCATGGCGGCGCGGTTGAAGGGCGCGGCCGAATGGCACATCAACGCCGATGAAGCCGACGACGCCGGCTACCAGGGGCGCAACGTACCCGGCCCGTGGCGCAGCTCGGACCACGACCCGCTGCTGCTGGGCTTCGATCCCTGAGCCCGGGCGAAGCGGGCGCCGGTGTCATGTGCCTGGGGCCGGTGCCCCTCAGTGCGCGTGCCGCCGCGCCGCGTTCCACAGGTGGGCGCTGGCCAGTGCCAGGCTGCCGGCGACGGTAAGCGGCGTTTCGGCCCGCCCGCCCAGCCCGCCGCACGCCCCGGCCAGCAGCAGTGCCAGCCCGGTGCCCGCCAGCAGCCACAGCGCGGCCGGCAGCGGGCGGTGGCGATGCGCGCGCCACAGCGCGTAGCTGGTCAGCGGCGCGGCGATCAGCACGAACAGCCCATGCACCGATTCGGCCTCGCTCCAGGTGCCGAGCAGCGGCAGCAGCGCGGCCAGCAGCGGCAGCGCCAGGCAGTGCAGCAGGCACAGGCCGGACAGGGCGAGGGCGGAGACATCGAACAGGGCGGCGGCATGCTTCATCGGATCGGCTCCATTTGTTACAAAGTAACATAAAAAGGGGGGTGGGTAATCCCCTGGACAAGGAGGCCGTTCTGCAGGCTCAGCCCTGCGCGCCGCGCGCGATCAGCGCGATCGCCACCACCGCCAGGCCCAGGCCCAGGCGGTTCCAGGTGCTGGTCTTCTCGCCGAAGGCCAGTACGCCGATCAGCGCGCCCAGGCACACCACGCCGATGTTCATGCCGGCGAAGATGGTGGCCGGGCTGTGCGGCAACGCCTGGTGCGCGCGCACGTAGAACAGGATGTTGCCGAAGTTGATCGCGCCCAGCAGCAGGCCGAAGCCGAGGTTGCGCGCCTGCAGCCGCTGGCGGCCGCGGTAGTGGCGCAGCAGCTGCCAGCCCAGCATCAGCACGAAGGCGATGGCGAAGCTGGCCAGCAGCGCCGCGGTGGCCGGGGTGCCGGCCAGTGCCACCTGCTTGAGCAGGATGTCGATCAGCGCGAAGCCGGCCCATACCGCCAGCAGCCAGTGCCAGCTCGACGCCGTGCCGGCGCCGTGCTCGCCGCTGCGCGCACTCACGCCGACGATGGCCAACAGGCCCAGCCCCAGCCCGGCCAGTTTCCAGCCATTGGCGTGTTCGCCGAACAGCACGAACGCCGCGCCCAGCGACAGCAGCAGCGACAGCCGCTGCGCCACGTCGCTGCGCACGATGCCGGCTTCGCGCACGGCGCGCGCCAGCACCAGGAAGATGCCCGGCAGCGCCAGCGCCAGGCCCAGCAGCGCCGGCCACGGCGCATGGCCGTCGCGCAGCGACTGCAGCGATGGCCTGAGCAGCAGCAGCGACAGCACGCTGGCCGCCAGGTAGTTCCAGGTCACGGCCTGGGCGATGTCGATGCCGCGCCGCGGCGCCAGCTTCAGCAGGACCGAGACCAGCACGCTGCAGATCACGCTCAGGATCAGGAAGTGCATTGCCGTCGCTACCGGGGATGGCGGTGAAGCCGGTGAAGGGGGCCGGTATTATGGCGGCATGAGCAATCCTTCCTTTCCCCGCGAACCGGCGGTGCTGATGCTCGAGGGCCCGTGCGGGCCGCTCGAGGTCGCGGTCGATCCGCCCGAGGGCGATGTCGCCGCGCGGCCGGTCGTCGCCGTCATCTGCCACCCGCTGTCCACCGAAGGCGGCAGCATGCACAACAAGGTGGTGACCATGGCCGCGCGCGCCCTGCGCGAGCTGGGCATCACCACGGTGCGCTTCAATTTCCGCAGTGTCGGCGCTTCGGCCGGCAGCTACGACAACGGCGAAGGCGAGCAGGACGATCTGCGCGCGGTGGTGGCCTGGGTGCGCGCACAGCGCCCGGACTGCGCGCTGTGGCTGGCCGGTTTCAGCTTCGGCGCCTACGTCTCGCTGCGCGCCAGTGGCGCGCTGGCGCCGCAGGCGCTGATCTCGATCGCGCCGCCGGTCGGCCGCCGCACCTGGGATTTCGACGCGCTGCAGCCGCCGGCGCAGTGGCTGGTGGTGCAGGGCGACGCCGACGAGGTGGTCGACGCGCAGGCGGTCTATGCGTGGCTGGAGACGCTGGCCGACCCGCCTCAGCTGGTGCGCATGCCCGACACCAGCCATTTCTTCCATCGCAAGCTGATCGACCTGCGCGGCGCGATCCAGCACGAAGTGCGGCGCTGGCTGCCCGACGGCAGTTGCTGAGCATGGAGGCGACGACCCCCTCGCAGCGCTACGCCGCCGGCGTGGCCCGTGGCGACTGGCGCGACGATCCGGCCCAGCACCCGGCACTGGCCGAACTGGACCGCATCCACGAGGCCATCGTCGATTCGGCGCAGGACGGCTGGCTCGACCGGCTGTCGGCCTTCTGGAAGAAGCCCGGGCCGGTCAAGGGCCTGTATTTCTGGGGCGGCGTCGGCCGCGGCAAGACCTTCCTGGTCGACCTGTTCTACGACGGCCTGCCGATCGAGCAGAAGTACCGCACCCACTTCCACCGCTTCATGCGCGGCATCCACGAGCGCCTGCGCGAACACCAGGGCCAGAGCGACCCGCTGGCCAAGATCGCCCAGGAATGGCGCAGCAGGCTGCGGGTGCTGGTGCTGGACGAGTTCTTCGTCACCGACATCGGCGACGCGATGCTGCTGGCGCGCCTGCTGGAACGGCTGTTCGCCGAAGGCGTGACCCTGGTGACCACCTCCAACACCGCGGTGGAGAACCTGTATCTCAACGGCCTGCAGCGCGACAGCTTCCTGCCGGCCATCGCCCTGCTGCAGAAGTATTGTGTGGAGCTGTACGCCGAAGGCACCGAGGACTACCGCATGCGCGCGCTGACCCGCTCGCCGGTGTACCGCGCGCCGCTGGAAGGCGACAGCGACGCCTGGCTGGAGCGGCGCTGGAAGGAGCTGAGCGGCGGCCAGGACGCGCGCGCCGGCAACATCCAGATCGAGGGCCGCAAGATCCCCGTGCGCGGGCGTGGCAAGAGCATCGTCTGGTTCGATTTCGCGGCGCTGTGCGAAGGCCCGCGCGGGCCGTCGGACTACATCGAGATCGCGCGCGAGTTCAACACCGTGCTGCTGGGCGGCATCCCGCACTTCGACCGCCTGAACGAAGATGCCGCGCGGCGCTTCGTCAACCTGATCGACGAGCTCTACGACCGCCAGGTGAACCTGGTGTGCACCGCGCAGGACCCGCCGCCGCTGCTCTATTCCGGCACCCGCCTGGCCGGTGCCTTCGAGCGCACCGCCAGCCGCCTGATCGAGATGCAGAGTGCCGAGTACCTGGGAACCGCCCACCGCCTGTAGCCCGCTGGCCGCGTGCCGGGGCCGACCCCCGGCCGCGGCATGCGCCGCCAACCCCGTTCTTTGCCACCATCCGTTCTGTTCCGTGCCTGCCGCCGCGGCGGCCCACCCCGCAAGCAACGGAGTACGCAGATGAAGCACGCAAGCATGGCCTTCCGGCGTCCGCCGGTACGTTCGATGGCGTTCGCGCTGACGCTGCTGGCCGGCCTGCCGGCGCTCGCCGGCGAGCCGCGGTGGCCACCACCGGCGCCCGCCCCCGCCGTGGTGCAGCCCGACCTGCAGGCGCCCGTGCCCACGCGCCGGCGCCAGACCACCGCGGATTTCCGCGCGCCGGCGGCCAGCGTGTGCAGCGACATGCCGCGGATGCGCGAGGTGCCGGACCCGGACCCGCAGCCACCGGAGCGGGTGCGCGAGATCCCCACCCTGGTCGGCAAGGTTCCGCATCGCAGGGAACTGCACGAGATGGCGCCGCCGCCTCCGCCGCCGGCCCCCATGATCGCCGTCGACGCGGCGGTCAGGGTATCGGAGGTGGCGGACGCGCCCGCCGCGTCGTCGCCACCGGCGATGCAGCGCCCGGCCACGCCGGTGACCGCCGGCGTGGTCGATGACAACGCCGACTTCGGCGGGTTCCAGCAGTTCCTGCAGCGCCACCCCGAGGCGGCGCGGCTGGGGCGCGACGTGTCGGTGCGCCAGCGCCTGCGGGTGGTCGATGCGCAGGGCCGGCCGGTGCCCGATGCCGAGGTCGCCGTCTCCGCGGCCAATGGCGCGCGCATGTGGGCGCGCACCGATGCCGGCGGCCAGGCCTGGCTGCACCTGAATGCCTTCGACGACCGCGATTCGGCCAGCTACCGGGTCGACGTGCGCCGCGCCGGGCAGCAGGCCCGGGCGCAGTTGCGGCGCGGGCAGAAGGACGCGCTGGAAGTGCGCCTGCCCACCGCCGCGGCGATCCCGCGCGCGCGCCTGGACCTGGTGTTCATGGTCGATGCCACCGGCTCGATGGGCGACGAGATCGACAAGCTGCGCGCTTCGCTGCGCGACATCGTGCGCGGCATCGAGCAACTGCCGTCGCGCCCGGACGTGTGCCTCGGCCTGGTCACCTACCGCGACCGCGGCGACGAATACTTCGTGCGCAGCTGGGACCTCACCGGCAACGTCGCCGCGTTCCAGCAGGTGCTCGACGGGGTGCGTGCCGGCGGTGGCGGCGACATGCCCGAGGCGATGAACGAAGCCTTCGCGCATGCGGTGCAGGCGCTGGACTGGCGCGGACCGGCCACCACGCGGCTGCTGGTGTCGCTGGCCGACGCACCGCCGCACATGGACTATCCGCCGCCGCACTACGACCAGACCATGCTGGCGGCGCTGGGCAAGGGCATCAAGGTGTTCAGCGTGGCCGCGTCGGGGCAGGACACCACCGGCGAGATCGTGCAGCGGCAGATCGCCCAGTACACCGGCGGGCGCTTCATCTTCCTCACCTACAAGGTTGCGTCCGACCCGGGCAGCGGGCCGGGTCGCGAAACCGTGCACGATGTGGCCGACTATTCGGTGGATACGCTGGACGCGCTGGTGCTGCGGCTGGTGCGCGAGGAACTGGCGCAGCTGCCGCAGGGGTGAGCGCAGCGCCGGCGTCGTGTCGTCGGCCGGGGGGATCCTTTTCCCCGCGGGAGAAGCCGCCCGAAGCGCGGATCAGGGGGCGGCGTCGACGACGGTGAACCATCGGCCCTGACCGCCCTCACCCCGACCCCGCTCCCGCGGGGAGAAGGGCTTAGGGCAGCTCGATGCGGTTGTCCGGTGCCTGTTCCTTCGCCATCGGCGCCGTGGCCGGTACCCCGCCGCCGACGTTCATCATCCGCAGCGGCTGGCCGTCGTAGCGGAACTCCAGCGCCGACTGCACCCGGTCCAGCGCCAGGACCTGGGTACACAGGGACTGCACGTGCTGCTCCAGGGCGCGGGCGCGCGCTTCGATCTTCGGCTCCAGCTCCGCTTCCATCTTCCCGGTGCGTTTCTCGATGCGCTCTTCGCCGCCGGTGAGCAGGGTCCACAGCAGGCCGCGGGCGAGGGAGCCCTTGAGCGATTCGGCCGATGCCTGCACGCGCTGTTCGAAACCTTCGCCGAACAGCTCCTGCTCCCAGCGCCCGCGGCCGATGGTGGAGGCGACGAAGCGCTCGGCGTCCCTGCGCAGCGCGCGCACCTTGCGCGAATCGAAGTTGCCGGTCATGGAGCCGTACACCATGTCCAGCACGTCGAAGCTGATGCCCACCGATTCATTGGCGATGCCGGTGACCGCCGGCATCAACTGACGCACCCCGGTCTCCAGCACCCGCAGGCGTTGCGCGTCCGCGGCACTGACCACCTGCATGCGCCCGTCGATGCTCAGCTCGCCATCGTGGAACACGATCTCGCGCGGGCTGGCGTCGCGCTGCCGCAGCCAGATGCCGCCGCCGTCGACCAGCACGTCGTAATCGGTGCTGACCCCGCACTGGGTGGACGACAGCGCCGGCGGCTTCACCGGGCCGGCCTGCGCGGACAGGCATGGCAGGGCGAGCAGGGCAGCGGCGAGGAGCAGGCGGCGCATGCGGGGAATCCATTCGAAGGGCCGACAGGATCGCCGGCCGCGCCGTGGCCGGGCGCCCGCCGGAAGTCATGGCGCTGCAACCGGGGTATCGGACGATGAATGCGTGAGGTGTTTTCCTACCCGCCAATTGGCCTCCAAAGGGTTGACTGCGCAGTCCTGATGAGCCGTCAGTCCCGTGCCGGCCTGCCGCTCCGGAAGCGATCGCTTGTGCCACAAGGGGAGCGCGGCTATCCACAATATTTGGCGTTGACCTGGCCGGTCACCCCCACTATCTTGTGGCCCGTCGGTTCTGGCGGGTTGCTCCCCGCCGGATTGAAAGGGAAGCCGGTGACGCCTTCAATGGCCAGTCCGGCACTGCCCCGCAGCGGTAATTGGGAACGAACCCGCCACCTAGCACTGAGGCCCGATGCCTTGGGAAGCGGCGGAAGTAGGAGGAGGCCCCCGCCTCCGCGCCCATGAGTCCGAAGACCTGCCGACAGCCGCGCGAAGCACAGCGCGCGGTGCCGGCTGCGGAGTCTTCGAGGGGAAGACGGCTGGCGACGCGGCAGCGCCGGTGGCGACCTCGGGTCGTGCCCGTCGCGGATGCTGCGACGCCGTCCTTCCATGCTTGTCGCCCGCCACCGGCCCCCCTGGTTCCTGCGAGGGCAGGCGCCGCGTGCACCACGCCATGAGGACGCATTGCCGTGACCGCCACCGATACCGCCGTTGCCCCTGCCGAGGCCGGCTTCGAACTGACCCCCCCGCCGACCGCCACCGCCATGAGCGTGACCAAGCGCAATGGCGGCACCGAGCCGGTGGACCTGAACAAGATCGTCCGCGCGATCCAGCGCTGCTGCGACGGCCTGCATGCGGTCGATCCGATGCGCGTGGCCACTCGCACCATTTCCGGCCTCTACAACGGCGCCACCACCCAGGAACTGGACGAACTGTCGATCCGCACCGCCGCGCTGCTGATCGGCGAGGAGCCCGAGTACGGCCGCCTGGCCGCGCGCCTGCTGGCCAATTTCATCGCCAAGGAAGTATCCGGCCAGGAGATCCACGCGTTCTCGCAGTCGGTCGCCCGCGGCCACGAGGTGGGCCTGATCAACGAGCGCCTGCTCAATTTCGTGCAGGTCAACGCGCGCAAGCTCAACGATGCGGTCAACCTGGGCTACGACCTCAACTTCGACTACTTCGGCCTGCGCACGCTGTACGACCGCTACCTGCTGCGCCACCCGCACACCCGCAAGGTGATCGAGACGCCGCAGCAGTTCTTCCTGCGCATCGCCAGCGCGCTGTCCGAGGACGTGCCCGAGGCGCTGGCGCTGTACCAGCGGCTGGGCAACCTGGACTACCTGCCGTCCAGCCCGACCCTGTTCAACGCCGGCACCAGCCACGAGCAGCTGTCGTCGTGCTTCCTGCTGGATTCGCCGCAGGATTCGCTCGAGTCCATCTATGCCCGCTACGGCGACATCGCGCAGCTGTCCAAGTTCAGCGGCGGCATCGGCGTGAGCTACACCCGGGTGCGTTCGCGCGGTTCGCTGATCAAGTCCACCAACGGCCATTCCAACGGCATCGTGCCGTGGCTGAAGACGCTCGACTCCTCGGTCGCCGCGGTCAACCAGGGCGGCAAGCGCAAGGGCGCGGCCTGCGTCTACTTGGAAACTTGGCATGCCGACATCGAGGATTTCCTGGAGCTGCGCGACAACGCCGGCGACGATGCCCGCCGCACCCACAACCTCAACCTCGCCAACTGGGTGCCGGACCTGTTCATGCAGCGGGTGGAGGCCGACCAGCCGTGGTCGCTGTTCGATCCGCGCGTGGTGCCGGAATTCACCGACCTGTACGGCGAGGCGTTCGAACGCGCCTACCTGCAGGCCGAGGCCCAGGGCAAGGCGGTCAAGACCGTGCCGGCGCGCAAGCTGTACGCGCGGATGATGCGCACCCTGGCCGAGACCGGCAACGGCTGGATGACCTTCAAGGACAAGTGCAACAAGGCCAGCAACCAGACCCTGCGCGCCGGCAACGTCATCCACCTGTCCAACCTGTGCACCGAGATCCTCGAAGTCACCTCGGCCGAGGAGACAGCGGTGTGCAACCTGGGCTCGATCAACCTCGGCAACCACCTGGACGCGCATGGCGATTTCGATTTCGACAAGCTC
The DNA here is from genome assembly GCF_022436665.1 of Stenotrophomonas sp. Y6. Lineage (NCBI taxonomy): Bacteria > Pseudomonadati > Pseudomonadota > Gammaproteobacteria > Lysobacterales > Lysobacteraceae > Stenotrophomonas > Stenotrophomonas sp. Y6. The sequence continues at coordinate 119,327 of NZ_JAKUKB010000006.1, read as the reverse complement.
GCCGAGACCGTGCGCCTGGCCGTGCGCCAGCTCGACCGGGTGATCGACCTGAACTTCTACCCGATCGAGACCGCGCGCCGCGGCAACCTGCGCTGGCGCCCGGTCGGCCTGGGCTGCATGGGCCTGCAGGACGTGTTTTTCCGCAAGCGCCTGCCGTTCGACTCGGACGCCGCGCGCGCGCTGTCGGCGAAGATCGCCGAGGCGATCTACTACCACGCGCTGGAAACCTCGTGCGAGCTGGCGCAGGAGCGCGGCCGCCACCCCTCGTTCAACGACACCCGCGCCGCCAGCGGCGAGCTGCAGTTCGATGCCTGGGGCGTGGTGCCGGCCGACGCCGCGCGCTGGGACGCGCTGCGCGAGCGCATTGCCAAGCACGGCCTGCGCAACTCGCTGATGATCGCCATCGCCCCGACCGCGACCATCGCCTCGATCGCCGGCTGCTACGAGTGCGTGGAGCCGCAGGTATCCAACCTGTTCAAGCGCGAGACCCTGTCCGGCGACTTCCTGCAGGTCAACCGCTACCTGGTCGGCGAGCTCAAGCAGCTGGGGCTGTGGACGCCGGAGATGCGCGACGCGATCAAGCTGGCCGACGGCTCGATCCAGAACCTGCCGCAGATCCCCGAGGCGCTGCGCGGCGTGTACCGCACCGCGTGGGAACTGCCGATGCGCGCGCTGATCGACATGGCCGCAGACCGCGGCGCCTTCATCGACCAGTCCGCCTCGCTCAACCTGTTCATGGAGAGCCCGAACATCGGCGCGATGTCGTCCATGTACATGTACGCGTGGAAGAAGGGCATCAAGACTACGTACTACCTGCGCTCGCGCCCGGCCACCCGGATCGCCAAGACCACGGTCAGCAGTTACACCCCGGCCGAAGCCGTCGCCTGCTCGCTGGAGAACCCGGAAGCCTGCGAGGCCTGCCAGTGAGGCAGGAGTGAATGAAGAGGAGTGAGGAGTGAGAAGGAGCAACGGCAAAAAGCCACCGTCATTTCATCTTTCTCTTCTTCGTCTGCGCCGCATGCTGGTCAGCATGCGGCTGGTTTCCTCGATCAGACTGCGCGCGCCTGTTGTCTGGTCGTGGGGAAACCAATACAGGTCTTCGCACAATGTCAGCAGTGTTTCCACTTCGGACAGTGAGCCGTGTGCTATCGCAAGGAAGTGCGCCTTCTCTGCGGAACTCTCGCCGGTCCAGCCTTCGGCAATGTTGGCAGGAATGGAAATGGCGGCACGGGTGAGCTGGCTCCGCATCCCGTAAACCTCTTCGCGCGGAAGTCCGGGCACCAGCTTGTAGACGGAAAGCGCCAGCTTCATGGCTTTCCGCCAGAGAACAGTTCGTTGGTAATGCATGCGTTCCCGGGGGGCGAATCCGGCCCCAGCCTCACCTTCCCGGGAAAGCCAAAAAATAAGGAATTTTCGTATGTCTTCGTCAGCCGATACCCTTGCAGTGACCCCTCTCGCTCCTCACTCCTCTTCACTCACTCCTCGTCTTCTCGACCCGGGCTTCGAACTGACCCTGCGCCCGATGCGCTACCCGCAGTTCTATGACATGTACCGCGATGCGATCAAGAACAGCTGGACGGTCGACGAGATCAACTTCCAGATCGACATCACCGACCTGCACCACAAGATGACCGCGGCCGACCGCCACCTGATCCACCGCCTGGTGGCGTTCTTCGCCACCGGCGATTCCATCGTTTCCAACAACCTGGTGCTGAACCTGTACCAGCACCTCAACGCGCCGGAAGCGCGCATGTACCTGTCGCGCCAGCTGTATGAAGAAGCGCTGCACGTGCAGTTCTACCTGACCCTGCTGGACAACTACCTGCCCGACCCGGAAGAGCGCTTCCGGGCCTTCGCCGCGGTGGAGAACATCGCCTCGATCAAGAAGAAGGCCGACTTCTGCTTCAAGTGGATCGACTCGATCCAGGGGCTCAAGCGCATCGAGACCCGCGAGCAGCGCCGCCAGTTCCTGCTCAACCAGATCTGCTTCGCCGCCTGCATCGAGGGCCTGTTCTTCTTCGCCGCGTTCGCCTACGTGTACTACTTCCGCTCGCGCGGGCTGCTGCCGGGGCTGGCATCGGGCACCAACTGGGTGTTCCGCGACGAGAGCTGCCACATGGAGTTCGCCTTCGAATGCGTGCGCACCATCCGCGCCGAGGAGCCGGACCTGTTCGACGCGGCGATGGAGCGCCAGGTCTACGAGATGCTGTCCGAGGCCATCGAATGCGAGGTGCAGTTCGCCGAGGACGTGCTGTCCGGCGGCGTGGCCGGTATTTCCACCCGCGACATGCGCCAGTACCTGCAGCACTGCGCCGACAACCATTTCGTCAAGCTCGGCATGGCCAAGCGGTACAACGTGCGCAACCCGCTGCCGTTCATGGAGCTGCAGGACGTGCAGGAGCTGACCAACTTCTTCGAGCGCCGGGTCTCGGCCTACCAGGTCGGCGTACAGGGCGAAGTCGCCTTCGACATGAATTTCTGAGGCGGGGCGCCGGGGTGGGGCGGCGGGGCGCAGGCGTCACGCCGCCGGTGCCCGGCGCTGCGTATCATCCGCTCCTGCCCCCACTGCCGCGACCGTCGCCATGAATGCCACGCCCAGCATCGTCCCGCCCACCGAAGTGCGCATGGTGGAGATCGTCTTTCCCAACCACACCAACCACCTGGGCACCCTGTTCGGCGGCCAGGCGATGGCATGGATGGACAAGGCGGCCTTCCTGGCCGCCGCGCGCTACTCGCGGCGCACCGTGGTTACCGCGCATTCGGACCAGGTGGACTTCAAGCTGCCGATCCGCATCGGCGAGATGGTCGAAACCGTCGGCCGGGTGGTCGAGGTCGGGCGCAGCTCGATGACGGTGCAGGTCGAGCTGATCGCCGAGGACCTGCACAGCGGCGAGCGCAAGCTGTGCACGCGCGGCCACTTCGTGATGGTGGCGCTGGATGCCGACGGGCGCCCGACCTCGGTGCCGCCGCTGCCGGCGCAGGCCTGAGCGGAGGGCCGGACCATGGCGGTGCGGCCGGATGACGCCGGCATCCACGTTCCGGGCGCGGCGGATGCGCGGCTGGCGGCATTCGTCGCCCGCCACCGGCGGCTGCTGCTGCTGACCGGCGCCGGGTGCAGCACCGATTCGGGCATTCCCGATTACCGCGATGCCGACGGCCAGTGGAAGCGCACGCCGCCGGTGGACTACCGCGCGTTCATGGCCGACGCGGCCGTGCGCCGGCGCTACTGGGCGCGCAGCCTGGCCGGCTGGCCGCGCTTCGGTTACGCCCTGCCCAATGCCACCCACCAGGCGCTGGCCGCGCTGGAGGCGGCCGGCCGGGTGGAACTGCTGTTGACCCAGAACGTGGACGGCCTGCACCAGCGCGCCGGCAGCCGGCGTGTGATCGACCTGCACGGGCGGCTGGATCAGGTGCGCTGCATGGGCTGCGGCGCGCGCTCGCCGCGCGAGGCACTGCAGCAGCGCCTGCTCGAGGCCAACCCCGGGTGGGCGACTGCACAAGCAGCACAGGCGCCCGATGGCGACGCCGACCTGGAGGGCGATTTCAGCGGCTTCGTGGTGCCGGACTGCCTGGCCTGTGGCGGCCTGCTCAAGCCGGATGTGGTGTTCTTTGGCGAGAACGTGCCGCGCGAACGCGTGGCCGACGTGCATGCGCACCTGCAGCGCGCCGACGCGGTGCTGGTGGTCGGCTCGTCGCTGATGGTCTATTCCGGGTTCCGCTTCGTCGATGCCGCGGCCCGGGCCGGGCTGCCGGTGGCCGCGGTCAACCTCGGCCGGACCCGCGCCGACGCGCTGCTGTCGCTGAAAGTGGAGCAGCCATGCGCGCAGGCGTTGGCGTTCCTGCTCGACGGCAGCTGGGCGGCGGCCAAGACGCAGTGATCCACCGCGCCGGTTGAATCGACCCGCCGGGCGGGAGTGCAATGGGCGCCCCCCACAAGCGGATCACCCCCACGTGAGCCTTCTGTTCTCGCCGCTGTCGCTCGGCCCCCTGTCGCTGTCCAACCGCATCGTCATCGCCCCGATGTGCCAGTACTCGGCCGATGACGGCCGTGCCACCAGCTGGCATGCCCAGCACCTGGGCACGCTGTCGCAGTCCGGCGCCGGGTTGCTGATCCTGGAGGCCACGGCGGTCGAACCCCGCGGCCGCATCAGCTGGGCCGACCTGGGGCTGTGGGACGATGCTACCGAGGCGGCGCTGGGCGAGGTGCTGGCCGCGGTACGGCGCTGGTCGAAGATGCCCATCGGCATCCAGCTGGCGCATGCCGGGCGCAAGGCGTCCACCGCGCGGCCCTGGGACGGCGGTGGCGCCATCGCCCCCGGCCAGGCGCATGGCTGGCAGGTGCTGGCGCCGTCGGCGCTGCCGTTCAACGCCGGCGATCCGGTGCCGCAGGCGCTGGACGCGGCCGGCATCGACGCGCTGGTGGAGGCCTTCGCCGCGGCCGCGCGGCGCGCGGCGCGGCTGGGCCTGGAACTGATCGAGATCCATGCCGCCCACGGTTACCTGCTGCACCAGTTCCTGTCGCCGTTGGGCAACCATCGCGACGATGACTACGGCGGCTCGCTGGACAACCGCATGCGCCTGCTGCTGCGGGTGTTCGACGCGGTGCGCGCGGCAGTGCCGGCGGGTGTCGCGGTAGGCGTGCGGATCTCCGCCACCGACTGGGTGGACGGTGGCTGGGACCTGGCGCAGAGCATCGCCGTGGCCCGCGCACTGGAAGCACGCGGCAGCGATTTCATCCACGTCTCCAGCGGCGGCCTGGACCCGCGCCAGCAGATTCCGGTGGCGCCGGGCTACCAGGTGCCGCTGGCCAGTGCGATCAAGGCGCAGGTCGCCACGCCGGTGATGGCGGTGGGGCTGATCACCGAGCCACGCCAGGCCGAAGCGATCCTGGCCGAAGGCCATGCCGACGCCATCGGCATCGCCCGCGGCATCCTCTACGACCCGCGCTGGCCGTGGCACGCGGCAGCCGAGCTTGGCGCGCAGGTACACGCCGCGCCGCAGTACCTGCGTTGCCAGCCGCACGGGCTGCGCGCGCTGTTCGGGTAGGTGCCGGGCCCGCCGGGCAGGGGCTCTGCGGGGCAAGCCCCGCAGCGACGGGAGGCCCAGTTGGTTTCCCCGGAAAATTTCGAGCGTCGCTAGACTCCGTCGATGCGACCCGATTACATCCTCACCCTTTCCTGCCCGGACCGTACCGGCATCGTCTACCGTGTCTCCGGCCTGCTGTTCGAGGCCGGCTGCAACATCCTCGACGCCCAGCAGTTCGGCGACGAGGAAAGCGGCCGTTTCTTCCTGCGCGTGCACTTCGACATGGCCGCGGCCGGCGACGCGGCGGCGCTGCGCGAACGCCTGGCACAACTGGGCGCGGAGTACGCCATGGACTGGCAACTGCACGACGCGCGCCGCCGCGCGCGGCTGCTGGTGCTGGTCAGCAGGCAGGGGCATTGCCTGAACGACCTGCTGTTCCGCGCGCACAGCGGCCAGCTGCGGGTGGACATCGCCGCGGTGGCCTCCAACCACCCGGATTTCGCCAGCCTGTCCGGTTCCTACGGCGTGCCGTTCCACCATCTGCCGGTGGACGCGGGCAACCGCGTGCAGCAGGAACGGCAACTGCTCGACCTGGTCGAGCGCGAACGCATCGACCTGGTGGTGCTGGCCCGCTACATGCAGATCCTGTCGCCGCAGCTGTGCCAAGCGCTGGCCGGCCGCGCGATCAACATCCACCACAGCTTCCTGCCCAGCTTCAAGGGCGCCCAGCCGTACCACCAGGCGCACGCGCGCGGGGTCAAGATCATCGGCGCCACCGCGCACTACGTCACCAGCGACCTGGACGAAGGCCCGATCATCGAGCAGGACGTGGCCCGCGTGGACCATGCCATGACGCCGCGCGAGCTGGTGCGGCTGGGCAGCGACACCGAATCGCTGGTGCTGGCCCGCGCCGTGCGCCGCCACGTCGAGCACCGCATCCTGCTCAACGGCCACCGCACCGTGGTGTTCCGCTGAGCGGCGGCATCACGCCACGATGTCGATCCCGCCTTCGATCAGCGCGATGCGGGTGGCTTCGTCGCCCTCGGGCGATACCGGCCGCGTCAGCTCCCACAGGAACCGCACGCGGAAGCCACTGATCGCCGCGTCCTGCGCGCTCCACAGCACGCAGTAGTCGCGCGCCAGCCCGCAGACGTGCACCTCGCTGATGCCGCGCTCGTGCAGCCAGCCGGCCAGGCCGGTGGCCGGGCGCTCGCCGCGCGGGCCGTGGTTCTCGCGGAACGCGCTGTACGAATCCACCTGGCGATGGCTGCCCTTGCGCAGGATCAGGTCGGCGCTGCTCCAGTCCACCTGCGGGTGCAGTGCCGCGCCCGCGGTGCCCTGCACGCAGTGGTCCGGCCACAGCGTCTGCGCATGGCCGTGCAGCGGAATCGACTCGAACAGCCGGCGGCCGGCGTGCTGGCTGGCGAACGACGCATGGTCGGCCGGGTGCCAGTCCTGGGTGGCCACGACGGTGGCGTAGTGGCGCCGCGCCAGCAGTGCGGCGATACCCGGCACGATGGCATCGCCCTGGTGGCACGGCAGCGCGCCGCCGGGCATGAAGTCGGGTTGCAGGTCGATCACCAGCAGGGCGGTGTCATTGCCGTACATCGCAGGTTCCGGTGCGGGGAACCTTGAAGTGTAACGCCGTGATGGGCGGTGCCGGCCCGCGGCACACGCCACCCGTGGCCGCGCGGCCTGCGCATCGGCCTACACTGCGGCGTCGGCAGGCTGCCGGCGGACAACCGGGAGGCGGCGATGATCCAGTGGTGGGAACTTGGCCTGCGGCTGCTGCTGGCGGCCCTGCTCGGCGCGGTGATCGGCATCAACCGCGGGCGCCTGGAATGGGCCGCCGGACTGCGCACGCACATGCTCGTCTGCGTGGGCTCGGCGCTGGCGGTGATCGTGTCCACGTTCGGCTTCTTCGACGTGCTGGGGCGGCCGGGCATCCAGCTCGATCCGTCGCGCATCGCCGCGCAGGTGGTCAGCGGCGTGGGCTTCCTCGGCGCCGGCACCATCCTGTTCCTGCAGCGCGAGCAGGTGATCCGCGGGCTGACCACCGCCGCTGGATTGTGGGCGGTGGCGTCGGTTGGCCTGGCTGCGGGCGCCGGCCTTTATGCGGCGGCGATCATGGCGACGCTGCTGATGTGGGCGATCCTGGCATTGCTCAAGCCGCTGGAACAGCGTTACCTGCACCGTCGCGCACACAGCGGCCGGTTGCGCCTGCGCATCGCGGCGGGTACGCCGCTGGCACGGGTGGAGAATGCCGCCAGCGACGCGGGCCTGCCGGTCCGGCGCATCACCCTGCGTCCGCGCGAGCAGGACAACGACATCGTCGACATCGATTGCGACCCGCCGCTGCCGCGCGCGCAGATGCTGGCCAGGGCGGAGCAGCTGGGCCGCGTCGAAGGCGTGGTGTCGGTGGAGCTGCCCGGGCTGGCCGAGGGCTGAGCACGAGGGCGCGGCGCCGGTTCCCGGTGCGCGGTGGAGAGGGCCGCACCGCATCCGCCCGGACTGCTTCATCCGCGGGTCCAGCATGGATCTTCTGCGCCGCTGCGGGATCGGTGGGTCGTGCCGCCTACAACGCGCGCCAATGCCCTGGATTTCCGGGGAAATGCATCTTCACACAATCATCACAAACCTATATGGTGCCCGGTCGCGCGCGCCTGCCCGTGGCGTGCGTCGTGCAGGCCGGAGGGTCTGGATACCTGTCCCGGCAAGGGGCAATCAGGAGATGTGGTGATGATGGAAACTTCAATCCGGCCCCGCGTTGTGATCGCGGCTGTCCTTGGCGTCATTCTGGGAGCGAGCAGCTTTGCCAGCCATGCCGCGATCTCGAAGATCATTCCCGGGGGGCGCCTGATCACCGCCGCGCTGGGCTCGAAGAAGTGTCCGGAAAGTGCCGGCTCCCTGCGCATCGTCGAGCCGGACGACGGCATGGGGGCCTGGGCATCGTACGGCCTGCCCGCACCGACGCGGATGCTGCGCGTGCTGGTGAACGACTCCCGCTGCTTCTCCGTCCTGGACCGGGGCGTCGGCTTTGCGGCTGCGCAGGCCGAGCGCGCGCTGGCCCAGGCGGGCCACCTGCAGGACGACCAGAACATCGGGGCAGGGCAGATGCTGGGCGCCGACTTCGTGCTGATTCCCGACATCGTGTCGCAGAACCCGAACGCGGGCGGCAGCAATGTCGGCGTGCAGGCGGCGTCCGGTCAGAAGCGTGGCCTGATGGCCGGCATGCTCAACGTCGCCACGCTTGGCATCGCGGGCAAGATGTCCAGCAACAAGCAGACCGCGCAGGTGGTGTTGACGCTCGTGGACGTACGCACGTCCGAACAGCTGGTCAGCGTGACCGGCGAGGCGAAGATCACCGATCGCGCGTGGTCGGCGATGGTCAATGCGTCGAATGCGCAGGGCAACGCCGGCGTGCGCCTGGGCAGCTGGGAGAACACCGAGATCGGCAAGGTCATCCAGGAGGCCTACGAAGAGGCCTTCGAGCAGATGGTTGCGGACATCCAGAAGCCACGCAGCCGGGTGTTCGCGCGGCAGCAACCGAAGGCGGCCCCGCAGGCCCCGGCAATCATGGCCGCGGTCGAACCGATGGCGCGCCTGGACGCGCCGGCGATCGCCGCGCAGGCCACCGCGGTGATGCCGGTGCTCGCCGCTGCGGCCGCCGCGTCGCTGCCGCTGCCACTGCCTGGCGAAGTCGAGGCAGTGCCCGGGCTGCCGGTGGCGCCCACCATCGTGCCAGCAGTCGCCGATGGGGTGCCCGACGCGCAACTGGCGCTGAAGCAACTGGCAGGTGCGGGTACGCTCGCGCTGCGCCGCACCGCGCGACTGCTCAGTGGCGCGAACAGCCAGGCGGGCACGGTGGCCGAACTGGCTACCGGCATGCTGGTGTTTCCCACCGGCAACATCCAGGGGAACATGCTCGAAGTCGAGGACGAGATGGGCAACAAGGGCTGGGTGCCCTCGGCGGTGGTGTCGGCGCCCTGAGCCCCATCCGCCGCGCCGCGACGGTGGGGCCTGCGCCTGGTCCGGCGCAGGCGGAGCCCACGCGAATCCCGCCCAGACGATGAATCCGTACAAGTGGTGCAGGCTGCAGCCGCTGAGCTGAGGGATGTGGCTGCCCCGCCACGTCCGGGTTGCCGGAGTACAAGCGTGGTCGGTTTGGCTGGCGTCGACATCCGGGCCGGATTTCTCCGTCCGTGGATCGCTGCGTGAACCGGCCGGCTGTCGTCGCTGGCAGCTATGCTGCTTTAGGGGATGAGTCGGCTGAGCGTTTGAGGTACAGCACCCTGTCTGTTGCCTTCAGCAGTGGGTGCAAAAGCCCCGTGTAAGATGTTGTGCCCTTGGCCCGGCGCCTGGCGGCGACCGCTCCCGTCGCGCACATGCACCACGCCGCCGCACGGGCTGTGCCCCGCAGACCCGTAGAAGCACCAGGACCATGCCGCATACCGAAACGCCCCGCGTCGAGGCCTCCAAGCCCCATAAGCCCTACGTTCTGGAGGGTTTGAGGCTGTCGGTCGCGCCGATGATGGACTGGACCGACACACATTGCCGGGTGTTCCACCGCATCCTAGCGCCCGGCGCGCGGCTGTATACCGAGATGGTCCACGCCAATGCGGTCATCCATGGCGACCGCCAGCGGCTGCTGGGGTTCGACCCCAGCGAGCACCCGCTGGCACTGCAGTTGGGCGGCAGTGACCCGGCGTTGCTGGCGCAGGCCGCGCGCATCGCCGCGGACTGGGGCTATGACGAGGTCAACCTCAACTGCGGCTGTCCGTCCGACCGGGTGCAGGCCGGGCGCTTCGGCGCCTGCTTGATGCGCGAGCCGGAGCTGGTGGGCGAGTGCGTGGCGGCGATGGTCGCGGCGGTGGATATCCCGGTCACGGTCAAGTGCCGGTTGGGCGTGGACCAGGACAACGACTACGCCGCGTTCGCCGCGTTCGTCGACCGCCAGGTGCAGGCCGGGGCGGCAATGGTGGTCGTGCACGCGCGCAATGCGTGGCTGCAGGGCCTGTCGCCGAAGGAGAACCGCGAGGTGCCGCCGCTGCGTTACGACTGGGCCTACCGGCTGAAGGCCGAGCGTCCGGGCCTGCCGGTGGTGCTCAACGGTGGCCTGGCCACGGTCGAGGCGGCGCAGGCGCAACTGGCGCACGTGGACGGGGTGATGCTGGGCCGGGCCGCCTACCACGACCCGTATGTCCTGCACCTGCTGGAAGCGGCGCAGACCGGCGCGGCCCCGCGCAGCCGCGAGGACCTGCTGCAGCAGATGCGCCCCTATGTCGAGTCCCGGCTGCAGGCAGGGCTGGCGCTCAAGCACATCACCCGCCACCTGCTTGGCCTGTACCACGGCCAGCCCGGTGGCCGCGGCTTCCGGAAGGTGCTCAGCGAGGGCGCGCATCGGCCCGGCGCCGGCTGGTCACTGGTCGAGCAGGCGGTGCAGGTCACCCGCGACCAAGCGGCACGTGCGGCCTGAAGCATCGGGGCGTATTCATCTTGCTCATGTAGCTGAATGGAGCGGTTGCGGAGGGGGGAGGGTTCAGACCGGATTCACCCCTAAAAATCAAGAATTTGCCTCGATTTCGTAAGTCTCGTGAAAAAACCCGTGGGCCTTTGTTTTCACGGATTTTGAACGATCCGCCGCAGTCCGATAGGATCACGTCATGCTTCCGGTTCCGCGTCACATTCTTGCCCTCGCCGCCGCGGCCGTCTTCACGGCCGGCACGCCGATGGCGCAGGCCTGGGCGCAGGACGGCCGGCCGCAGCAGATGCAGGGGGGCGAGCGGGAGATGCCGCGCGCCCGCATGCGCGACAATGCCGGTTCGCTTTCCGATGCGGTGCGGCGCGTCCAGCGCGAGACCGGCGGCCGCATCCTCGGCGCCGAGCGCGTGCCCTACGATGGCCGCGACATCAACCGGGTGAAGTACATGGACGACCGCGGCCGCGTGCGTTACATGGATGACGCGCCGCCGTCGCCCCGCGCCCCCCGGGGGCCGCGCCAGGCCGAACAGCCACCACGCGGCGATAACCCCTGAACGGCGATAGTTGTCCCGCAATCCGCTTACCCATGCCGGTGAACCGCCGGCCAAGCAACTAGGGAGAGTTCATGCGTATCCTTCTGGTCGAAGACGAAGCCCCGCTGCGCGAGACCCTGGCAGCCCGGCTCAAGCGCGAAGGCTTTGCCGTCGATGCCGCGCAGGACGGAGAGGAAGGGCTGTACATGGGACGCGAGGTGCCGTTCGATGTCGGCATCATCGATCTGGGCCTGCCCAAGATGTCGGGCATGGAGCTGATCAAGGCGCTGCGCGACGAGGGCAAGAAGTTCCCGGTGCTGATCCTGACCGCCCGTTCCAGCTGGCAGGACAAGGTCGAGGGCCTGAAGCAGGGCGCCGACGACTACCTGGTCAAGCCGTTCCACGTCGAAGAGCTGTTGGCGCGTGTCAACGCGCTGCTGCGCCGCGCCGCCGGCTGGTCCAAGCCGACCCTGGAGTGCGGCCCGGTCGCGCTGGACCTGGCCGCGCAGACGGTCAGCGTGGCCGGCAGCAATGTCGATCTGACCAGCTACGAATACAAGGTCCTCGAATACCTGATGATGCATGCCGGTGAGCTGGTCTCGAAGGCCGATCTCACCGAGCACATCTACCAGCAGGACTTCGACCGCGATTCCAACGTGCTGGAAGTGTTCATCGGCCGCCTGCGCAAGAAGCTGGATCCGGACGGCGAACTGAAGCCGATCGAGACGGTGCGCGGGCGCGGTTACCGCTTCGCGATTCCACGCAACGAGGGCTGATCCGCCACGCGCGGTACGGGCATGATCTACGGCCGTCTGTGGTTTTTCCGGCGCTGGCGGCCGCGTTCGTTGCAGGCGCGCCAGCTGCTGGCCGCCTCGGTGGGCCTGGTGGCCTTCCTTGCGCTGGCCGGCTATGCGCTGGACGCCGCCTTCGCTGGCACCGCGCGCGCCAATCTTTCCGAGCGCCTGAAGAACTACGCCACCGCCTACGCGGCCGGCATCGACTTCACCCGCGACCGCTCGCTCTACATCCGCGAACAACCGCCGGACCCGCGCTTCGACGTGCCCGGCAGCGGCCTGTACCTGCAGGTGGTGATGCCCGGCCACTCCGGCAACTCCATGTCGGCCGAAGGCCCGATCCTGCCGGACGTCAGCGGACGCATGCTCGCCCCGCGCGAGGAGATCTTCGAAGGCCCGCTGCCGATCACCCAGATCGACGGTACGCCCGGTGAGGTCTACCGCTACGGCATGGGCCTGGTCTGGGGCGGTGACGGCAGCCCCGAAAGCGAGTTCCCCTACACCATCTACGTGCTCGAGGATTCACGCGCGCTGGGCAAGCAGCTGCGCGTGTTCCGCAGCGCGGTGTGGTTCTGGCTGGGCGTCACCGGCCTGATCCTGCTGCTGCTGCAGACGCTGGTGCTGCAGTGGAGCCTGCGTCCGCTCAAGCGCGTGATCAACGAACTCACCCGGGTGCAGCGCGGCGAGCGCGAGCGCATGAGCGAGATGCACCCGCGCGAGCTGGAGCCGCTGACCGACAGCATCAACGCCTTCATCGAGAGCGAACGCGAGAATCTGGAGCGGCAGCGCAACACCCTGGCCGATCTCGCGCACAGCCTGAAGACGCCGATCGCGGTGCTGCGCACGCAGCTGGACAGCGGTGCCGGCGACGGTGCGCTGCGCGAGGAGCTGGACGTGCAGCTGCAGCGCATGAACAACCTGGTGTCCTACCAGCTGGCCCGCGCCGCGTCGTCGGGCCACAAGCTGTTCTCCGCGCCGGTGCCGATCGAGGCCAACGCCGAGGAGATCGTGCGCGGGCTGGAGAAGGTCTACGCCAGCAAGGGCGTGCTGTGCGAGTTCGAGATCCAGCCAGGCGTGAACTTCTACGGCGAGCCCGGCGACCTGCAGGAGCTGCTGGGCAACCTGCTGGAGAATGCCTTCAAGTGGGCGCGGCGCCGGGTGCTGTTGACGGTGCGCGCCATTCCCGCCGCGCCCGGTCGGCGCGCGGGCCTGGAACTGGCGGTGGACGACGACGGCCCCGGTATCGCCGAGGAGAACATCGCCAAGGTCCTGCAGCGCGGCGTGCGCGGCGACGAGCGCGTGCAGGGCCACGGCATCGGCCTGTCGATCGTGCAGGACCTGATCAAGGATTACCGCGGCGAGCTGCAGGTCAAGCGGTCGCCGGAACTGGGTGGCGCGCGTTTCGAAGTGACCCTGCCGCCGGGCCTGTGACCCGGCGCGGTTGATGGCCCGTGGGTGAGCGCTTCAGGGCGCGATCGGGGCTTTACCGACGACAGCGCGTGCGGGGCGGGCCCCGCACCTACGCACGTTCCGGCGGCTGGGCAGCGAACGGCGAGGGGCCGTAAAAGCGGCGCAGGTGCGCGGCCACGTCCGGCATGTCCCGCTCCAGCAGGTGCGGGGCGGAGAAGTGGTACTCGGTGGCCACGGCGAAGAACTCTTCCGGCGCTTCCGCCGCATACGGATCGATCGCGGTGTCGTGGCCGGCGTCCACCTGCGCACAGAAGGCATCGTAGCGGCGCTGGAAATCGCGTGCCCATTGCCGCTGCCAGTCGCGCGGCAGCGGCGGCGTGCCGTCGAGCGCGCCATCGAGCACGTCGATCTTGTGCGCCATCTCGTGCACCGCCACGCAGAAGCCCGCCTGCGGGTCGGCGATGTCGGCCTGCACGTCGGCCCAGGACAGCAGCAGCGGGCCACTGTCCCAGGCTTCGCCGATCAGTTCATCGTCCCACTCGTGCAGCACGCCGGCCGCGTCCACATGGTTGCGGCGTACCCGGAACGCATCCGGATACACCACCAGTTCCGACCACCCCTGCAGGCCCTGCTCGCCGAACTCCAGCAGCGGCAGGCAGCACAGCGCGGCCAGCAGCAGGCGCTGGCTGTCGTCCAGCGTCAGCCCGGCCACCGGGGTGATCGCCTTGCGGTGCAGGAAATGCGCCGCAAGGCCGCGCAGCCGCTCCTGGCGCCCGGCATCCAGCGCGTGCAGCCACGGGCATGCCTGGCACGTGCTGCGCCAGAGGGTTTCGTCAATGGAAGGCGGCGGGCGCCGCCAGCGGCGCAGGAACGACTGGATCAGCGGAACATACCCGGCAGCAACCGGTGCCACTTCGGCGCGCGCAGCCGCGGGATGATCTCCTCGTCGCTGCCGCCGCCGGCCTGCTGCGGCGCCGGCACGGCGTGCTTGGGCTGCGACGGGGGGGCGGCGTTGGCCAGGCTCACCGACGCCGCCGGTGCCGCCACGCGTTCCACTTCGCCCGGGGCATAGGTGCAGCCGTTGCGGGCCGGGGTGTCGATCGCCTCCGCGGCATGCGCGGCCACGGGGGCCAGCAGCAGGATCAGGCAATGGGCGGTACGGCGCATCGTCGACATCCGGGGGCGGTTGAGCTCCCGATTCTAGCCTGCTTTCCCGGCCGGATTGGAAGCCCCCATGGGCGGTCCGGGTGCCTTCACGCATAATCGGCCGATCTGTTGCGATCAGAAGATCCGTCGTGGACGACCGAGAACTGCTGGCCAAGCTGGGCCAGGGCGCCTTTTCCGGCGACGCCCTGGCGCGTGAACTGGGCCAGACCCGCGCCGCCGTCTGGAAGCGTATCCAAGGGCTGCGGGCGGCCGGCGTGGCCATCGACGGCCGTGCCGGCGACGGCTACCGGCTGGCGCAGCCGCTGGAACTGCTGGACCGCGCTCGCATCCTGGAACACCTGGCCCCCGCGGTGGCGGGCTCGGTCGCGGCGCTGGATATCGCCTGGACGGTGGGGTCGACCAACAGCGAATTGCTGCGGCGCAGCGCGCCTTTGCGCGGGGTCGAGGTGCTGCTGGCCGAGCGCCAGACCGGTGGCCGCGGCCGCCGCGGCCGGCACTGGGCATCGCCGCTGGCCGCCAACATCTACCTGTCGGTGTCGCGGGCGTTCGCCGGCGGCCTGTCGCGCATGGGCGGGCTCAGCCTGGCCGCGGGCGTGGCGGTGGGTGAAGCGCTGCATGCGCTGGGCTTCGCCGCGGCCGGGCTGAAATGGCCCAACGACGTACTGGTCGACGGTCGCAAGTTGGGCGGCCTGCTGGTGGAGGGCGGCGGCGAGTTCGCCGGCCCGGCGCGCGCGGTGATCGGGCTTGGCCTGAACGTGCGCATGCCCGGCGCCAGCGCCGCCGACATCACCCAGCCCTGGGCCGATCTGGATACCCTGGCCGGCGCGCCGGTGTCGCGCAACCAGGTGGTCGCGGCAGTGCTGTCGCAGCTGCTGCCGGCGCTCGACCTGTTCGAACAGCAGGGGCTGGCGCCATTCCTGCCACGCTACGCGGCGATGGACGTGCTGGCCGGGCGCGCGGTGCGCGTGGAGGAAGCGGGCACCCTGCACGAGGGCATCGCCCATGGCCTGGCCGAGGACGGCGCGCTGCGCTTGGCCATCGACGGCGGCGAACGCCATTTCCATGCCGGCGAAGTCAGCGTGAGGGCGCAATGAGCGACTGGTTGTTCGACCTGGGCAATTCCCGCTTCAAGTTCGCACCGCTCGACGGTGCCGTCGCCGGCAGCGTGCAGGCATGGGCGCATGGCGCCGAGGCGATGACCGCGGCCGCGCTGGAGGCCCTGCCGCGCGGCCACACCGCCTGGGTGGCCAGCGTCGCGGCGCCGGCACTGACCGCGACGGTCATGGAGCTGCTGCGGGCCCGCTTCGCACACGTGCAGGTGGCGCGGACGCTGCCGGCATGCGCGGGCGTCACCATCGCCTATGCGCGCCCGGAAAAGCTCGGCGTGGATCGTTTCCTCGCCCTGCTCGCCGCGGCCGCCACGCGACGGCCGGTGCTGGTGGTGGGCGTGGGCACGGCGCTGACGATCGACCTGATGGATGCCGACGGTCGCCATCTGGGTGGCCGCATCGGCGCCTCGCCCACGGTCATGCGCGAGGCCCTGCATGCGCGCGCGGCACAGCTGCCGGCCAGCGGCGGCGACTATGCGGAGTTCGCCAATGACACCGCCGACGCGCTGGCGTCCGGGTGCGACGGCGCCGCGGTGGCACTGGTCGAGCGCAGCCTGCGGCATGGCGCCGACCTGCTCGGGACCGCGCCGTCCCTGCTGGTGCATGGCGGCGGCGCCCTCCCGCTGTTGCCGTTGCTGCCCGATGCCGAGCACCGGCCCGCCCTGGTGCTGGACGGGCTGGCCCGCTGGGCCGTGCACCAGGCGACGCCGGAGCGCTAGGATCGCGCCATGCTGATTCGCTTCCTGATCGTCGCACTGGCCATCCTCAACCTCGGCGTGGCGCTGTGGTGGATGACGCCGCGGCCGGCACCGGCCACAGCGCCCGACGTCCGCGAAACCGGCGTCGCGACGCTGGAACTGGTACCCATGGACGCCGTGGGCGCCGGCGCGCCGGCCGTACCGGCGCCGACCGGTGCTGCCGCAACGGCTGCTGCTGCAACGCCGGCGCCTACCCCGGCCACGGCGCCGGATGCGGCCAGGGCTGCGGCTACCGCCGCCGCTACGCCAGCCGCTGCCGTGTCCGCGCCGCAGCCGTCGCCGCAGCAGCAGTGCGCGAGTTTCGGGCCCTTCCCGAGCCGGGAACAGGCGCAGGCGGCGCAGGCCGCGCTGCGCGCGGACCTGTCCCGCTCGCAGCTGCGCGAAGTGCAGCCCAAAGCGGCCAGCTACCGCGTGCTCACCGCCCCGGCCGCCAGCCGCGAGGAGGCGCAGGCCATGGCCCGGCGCATCGTCGAAGCCGGCTTCAGCGATTACTTCATCATCGCCCAGGGCGAAGACGCCAACGCGGTGGCGCTGGGCCAATACCGCAACCGTGAAGGCGCCGAACGTCGTCTCGCCACCCTGGTGGCGGCGGGCTTCCCGGTGCGGATCGTCGGCAACGGGGTCGAGGCCGACGCCAGCTGGTGGCTGGACGTGGCCCATGCCGACACCGCCAGCGCGGCGGATCTGCACAAGCGCAGCGGCGCGGCGCAGCGGCAGGCGCTGGAGTGCGCGCGCCTGCGCTAGAATGCCGCCCGGGCGCACCGCGGGTGCGCCGCGTGGACCCTTGCCGCTTTAGCTCAGTCGGTAGAGCAACTGTCTTGTAAACAGTAGGTCATCCGTTCGATTCGGATAAGCGGCACCAATGCCCGGTTTCAAGGGCGTCCAGGCAATCGCCGAAACCACGTCGCGGCTGAAGTGCCGGTGTCCGCGCATACGGCCAGCGGGCGCACCCATGTTCGACGCTTGGCGGGCGATGCGTTTGCCCGCGGCGAACCGCGCGTCCGCATCTCCGGTGACTTCCGCACGGCCATCACACCATTCTCCTCAGGGCGCAGGGTCGGCTCACCACCGCCACCGCTCGGCGGCATCGTCTGCTCGTGCGACGGAACCATCGCCCGTGCGCACGGGCAATGGCATGGGATCTGTAGCGGTCCGAAGCCCCGGGCTGGCACGACGCGTCACTGCGCGCGCGACCACATGAGTGGATGCACGGCCCACTGGCCGGCACTGCGTACGACGTCTTCCAGCGGCGCGAACGCGATGGGCGTATCGTGTCCGTGTACCTGGTGGGCCGCGCGGGGTGCGCGCCCATCGCGGGGGCGACGGCGGGAGGGTCGGACGGCCCCAACCGCGGTGTCCGGCGGGGATGGCCGGCATCGTGACGCATAACCCACCGGAACAACCGTCGGTGGCGCCGGTCTGGCGCGCGCGCGGCGTCCCGGGTCGAAGGCCTTGGCAGAACCGCAACAGACACAGGAGCCGGAATCCATGAAACACGACACCTACAACCGCTGGTCGATCGGGCTGCATTGGCTGATGCTGCTGCTGTTCGTGCTGGCGTATGCCTCCATCGAACTGCGCGGAATGTTCGAGAGGGGCACCGCGGCCCGCGACCTGATGAAGAGCCTGCATTTCTCGATCGGCCTGTCGATCCTCGCGCTGGTGTGGGTGCGGCTGCTCACGCGGTTGCTGACCACCACGCCCCCGATCGTCCCGGCACCGCCGGCCTGGCAACGGTGGGCGGCCAGCTCGGTCCACGTGCTGCTCTACGTGTTCATGATCGCGCAGCCGCTGCTGGGCTGGCTGGTGCTGAGCGCCGCCGGCAAGCCGGTGCCGTTCTTCGGCCTGGTCCTGCCGCCGCTGGTGGCCGCGGACGCCACGCTGGCCGACACGCTTGAGGAGCTGCACGAGACCATCGGCACGTTCGGCTACTGGCTGATCGGCATCCATGCGTTGGCCGCGCTGGCGCACCACTACGTGCAGAAGGACAACACCCTGCGGCGCATGCTGCCTGGCGGTGGCCGCCAGGCCGATGCCGCGTCGGAGGCACCGCCCGCCTGAGGCCATGGCCTGGTGGAGCGGTGGCTGCATGGTGCCGCTCCACGCATCGTTGCCGGCCATGGCCACGTCGGCGCCCGTGCGGCGCCGGGCGTGCCGCTTTCCGTGCCGCCGATGCGCGGCCAGCGGATCCCGCTCCGCATGTGTACCCGGGATGCGCCGGTACCTGCCCCGGCCGGATCGATGCGTCTGCCCGCTACGCCGCTACCGGGCGCTACGACGCCGTGACGGAAGCGCGGGTGTCAGCGGCCGTCGAGCACGGCGCCGATGGCGGCGACCAGCTCCGGATCCGCGGCCACGCCCTGCACTTCGCTGCGCGCGCGCACGCGGCCTTCCGCGTCGAGCAGCACCAGCACGCTGGTGTGGTTGATGCTGCCGTCGTCGCGGAAGCGGTAGCGCACATCCAGCAGGTTGGCGAGCGCGCGCACATCGCCCTCGGCCGGTTGCAGGAAGCGCCAGTCGTCGGGCGCGCGGTGGCGCTGCGCGATCCCGGCCAGCGCGGCGGGCGTGTCGCGCACCGGATCCAGGGTGAGCATGTCCACGTCCAGGCGCGTGCGCTGGTCCGCCGGCAGCTGCTTGTGCACGGCCTTGGCGCTCTCGATGATGAGCGGGCACATCAGGTGGCAGTTGCCGTAGAACATGGACACCAGCTGCGGGCGGCCGCGCAGCGATGCCCAGGGGACGGCCTTGCCGTGCTGGTCGGTGAGCGTGACCTGCAGGTGGTACAACGACTGCCCGGGCAGGCTGGCCGCCGGCGCGACCGGCGCGTCGGCGGCATTGAGCGCGGGCGACACGCCCAGCGCCAGGCCGAGCAGCACGAATGCGATGGGTCTGTTCATGGCTGGCTCCTTGCGCAGCGGAAACCGAGATTGCCCAGGGTGGCCCCGGGTTGAAGCGCGGACAGCAGGACGAAGCGCTTGACCACGCCGTAGTCGCCCGGGTCGTTGAAGGCCATGGCGCTGGCGCCGCAGTAGCGCAGGGCGTCGCCGTCGGCCTGGCCGCGGCGGTCGCCGCCGGCCAGCAGCGAGGCGAAATCCTCGCTCCACTCCCAGTGCGCGCCGTGCAGGGCGTGGATGCCGTGCACGTTGGCTGGTGCGCCGGCGGCGGCATCGGGCGCATGCGGCGTGCCGTCGTTGACCTGGCGCAGGCGCCAGCGGCGGTCATCGCGCGCATCAGCGCGGGTGGCATCGGCGGCGGCCGCGTACTCCCACTCGAGGAACGTCGGCAGGCGCGCCTGGTCGGCACGGCAATAGGCGTCGGCCGCGTACCAGTTCACATGGGTGACCGGTGCCCGCGGATCGAGCGCATCGCCGGGTGCATCCGGCCGCGCCCAGTGGCCGAGGTAGCCGGGGCTGGAGAACACCGTTGGAACCTGGTCGCGCCGCCACTGCGGGTTGCGCGCCAGGAATGCGGCGAACTGCGCGTTGCTGACCGGGCGCGCCATCATCGAGAACGCCGCCACGTCGCGCGTGGCGGAGGTCTCCTCGAACCGCACCGAGGAACGGAACGGCCCGCCGGGAACGTTGCGGTAGCCGTCATCGGCCTCCACCGCAGCGGCCGTGGCCGATGCCAGGAGCAACACCAGGAGAAGCGTCCGTTCCATGTGCGGGGCCCTGCTTACTTGTACTGGCTGCCCTGCGGCACGCCTTCGGTGTAGTCGATGTCGTGCTGCTGGCCGGTGTAGATCTCCGGGTTCTTCTCGCCCTCGACCTTGAGGATGCCCAGCGAGCCCTTGTGGAAGGTACGGAAGATGCTGTGGTCGACCAGCACGAAGTTGCCGGGCACGTCGGCCTTGAACTCGACGATCGCCGAACCACCGGCCGGGACCAGTGTGGTCTGCACGTTCTCCTGGTACTTCGAGCCGCCCTCGGTGTAGACCTTGTCGAAGATCTCGCCGATGACGTGGAAGCTCGACACCAGGTTCGGGCCGCCGTTGCCGACGAAGATGCGGATCTTCTCGCCGGCCTTGGCGGTCAGCGCCTTGTCGCCCTGCAGCGAATCGACCGAGCCGTTGAACACCACGTAGGTCGGGTGTTCGTCGATGGCCTTCTCCAGGCTGAAGGCCTGCAGGCCGGGGTCGCCGTGCGCGCCCTCGGTGTAGAAGTCGCCCTGCACCACGTAGAACTCCTTGTCCACCGGCTCCAGCCCTTCCTCCGGCTCGACCAGGATCAGGCCATACATGCCGTTGGCGATGTGCATGCCCACCGGCGCCATCGCGCAGTGGTAGATGTACAGGCCCGGGTTGAGCGTCTTGAACGTGAACTGGGTTTCCTTGCCCGGCAGCGTGAACGTGGCCTCGGCGCCGCCGCCCTGGCCGGTGACCGCATGCAGGTCGATGTTGTGCGAGAAGTGCGAGCTGTGGTGGTTCTTCAGCTTGAACTCCACCGTGTCGCCCTTGCGCACGCGGATGAAGCTGCCCGGCACGGTGCCGCCGAAGGTCCAGAAGTTGTAGCTCACGCCATCGGCCATGCGCATCTCCTTCTCGACCATTTCCAGGTCGACGACGACATGGGCCGGCGTCTTGCGGGTGATCGGTGGCGGCGCGAACGGCGGTGCGGTCAGCACGGCCTGGATCGTTTCCAGCGGCGCTTCGGCGACGTCTTTCCTGGCGGCGAAGGCATTGCCGGCGAAGGCGGCGGCGATGGCGCCGGCGAGTGCACAGGCGACGAACGGGTGGTGCAGGCGCTTCATGATGTTACCCCTTGAATGGCCTCTGGCCGATGGGTTCATGTTCCCGGCGCGGACTGCCCGCCAGCGTTGATCCGGATCAATCCGGACACGCCGGAATGCCTTGATTGCAGTGCAATTGCGCATGGCTTGACCCATGTCAAAAGCCCATGCGGGGGCACGTCCGCGCAGCACCGTGGAACGCCGCGCTCAGGAGCGCCAGGTCGATGCCGCGCGCCAGCAACGCCATAGCGCCCACGCGGCGCCCAGCCAGGCCAGCAACAGCAATGCGCCGGCCAGGCGCGCCAGTCCCGGCAGCACGCAGGCCAGGGTCAGCGACAGCGACGAGGCCGCATGCAGCCACCACACCCGTCGCTTGTGCCGTTCGTCGAACAGGCTGCCAACGCCGGGTACGCGGGTGCCACGTGGCATGCGCCGGCGCAGCGCGATCCAGGCGAGGAAGCCGGTGATTTCCATGGCCATGCCCAACACCAGGGCGGGAAAGCCCACCGCGATCACCAGCGTACCGGCCAGCAGCTCGCGGCCCGGCAGCCACAGCGCCAGTGCGCCGCCGCCAAGCGCAACGCTGCCCAGTGCCCAGAAGCGCCGCAGCATGGTGCCGCGGCGATGCGGCGCGCGCCGTTGCAGCGCGATCACCGTGGCGGCGAAAAGCAGCAACGGCAACGTCGCCAGGGTGCGCGACCCAGCCGCCGGCAGCGTGGCGCCGAGGCCATCGGCCGCCGCGGCCAGCATCACCCCGGCAAGCAGGACCAGCCAGCCCCACCGCCATGGCGGCGCGATGCAACGCACGCCCTGCAGCATCGGCATGGCCATGCTGCCTACCGCGGCCAGCAGCCCCAGTACCCAGCCCAGCAGGCCGAACCCGGCGTGCGCGGCGGTCAGCGGCCGGGCCGGCGCCAGCCATCCCAGTCGCATCGACAGCAATGCGGCGCCCAGGGCGAGTGCCGCCAGCAGCGATGCCGCGGCCAGGCCAATGCCGGTTCGTACGGTGCGCGCGCCGCTGCCGCGTGCCACCGCGACCAGTACCGCGCCTGCGGCCAGTGCCAGCGTGCCCAGCAGCAGGGGCACCGCGAGCACGCCGCATGCGGCCGAATGCGCGGCCATCGCCGGCAGCAGCAACATCACGCCCAGGTTGAACGTGGCGTGCAGCGGTGCGACGCCGCGCGCCAGCGGCAGCGGGCTGCCTGCGGCCACCGGCAGGAACTGCACCAGGCTGCCGAGCATCGCGTTGCCCAGCAGCCCCAGGGTGAACACATGCACCAGCGCGAGGGTGGCCGGCGCATGCAGGGACAGCAGCAGGTTGTCGCCCGCGACCAGCAGCCACGCACCGGCCGCCGCGCCCCAGAGCAGGGACGTGGCAAGAAAGCGCAGCGGATGCGAGGGCGGTGGCGCCTGGGCGAACGCCAGGCCGCTCATGGTGACGGCGGGATATCCAGGAGGTGTCGCTCGGCGGCGTGGCAGACCACCAGGCGTGCGCCGTCGGCGAGGCCGTGCACGTCCCAGGCGAAGCCCATGTGTTCCAGCATCGGCAGCAGCGGCGCCGGATACAGTGGGGTCAACGCCAGCAGCCGTTGTCCCGCCGGCAGCGTGTGCAGGCAGGCGAGGATCTGCTCCATCGGCTGCGGGGCCGGCAGGCCGCGCAGGTCCAGGCAGGTCGTCGCCACCGCGCTCAACCGCCCAGCCACAGCAGCCAGCCCAGCGGATGATGCGTCCGCGCGATGCCGTAGACCTGCAGGAAGCACAGCGCCGCGGCTGCCACCAGGACCACGCGCGCGCGCGCCTCGCGTCCGCGCCGGAATGCGGCCATGCCCAGCCCCACATAGGCCACCAGGAAGGCGAGCTTGGCCCACAGCCAGCCGTTGGCGAACAGCGCTGCCGGCAGCAGGGTCAGCAGCATCATCGCCGCGGTCAGCAGCACGGTATCGATGCTGTAGCTCAGGTAGCGCACCGCGGCCAGCCGCGGCCAGCGCATGCCCGCCATCAGCGCCAACGCACGCAGCGCGAACAGCGTGCCGCTGGTCATCGCCGCGCTGATGTGGACAAGCTTGATGTCCGGGTAGAACGCCAGCATCGCGCTCATCCGGGGCGCCCGTCCGCGCGCGGCGCCAGGTAGATCCGGCCGATGCGGGTGACCCATGGCGCCAGCGCCAGCAGCCAGCCCAACGCGGCCGCGGCCTGCCACGCCAGCGCGTCGGGCGCGATGTCGGCGACGATGCGCATCACCGCCACCGCCTGCAGCAACCCGAACGCGAACCACGCCACCTTCGGCATCACCAGCGGCCTCCCGGAGTGGCCTTGTGTCACCCGCGTCACCATCGCCACCAGCAGGCTGCCGAAGAAGCCGATGAACAGCGCGTGCATTGGCGCGCGGCCGAGGATGAAATCACCGCTGGCCAGGTACGTCACGCTCTGCACCAGGTACAGCGCGAAGGTCACCGGCAGCCATGCGCTGCCGACGAACAGCACCGCCAACAGGCCGGGCATGCGCCGCCGCGGCCACCAGCGCCATACTGCCCAGCCGGTCAACAGCAGCAGCGGCAAGTCGGCCAGCCACAGCCAGGCATAGCCGTGCACCAGTTCCAGTCCAAGGTGCACCAGCAGCAGCACCCAGACCGCGCCCAGCCACGGCAGCGGCCGCCACGGCTGGTAGCCCGGCACGATGTTGCTGGCGAAGAACGGGAACATGCGGTGCGCCACGGTCACGTACACCGGCAGCAGCAGGCCGATTCCGCCGATCTTGATGCTGGCGAAGGCCCAGGCGGGCGAGGCGCCGAGCACGAAGGCGATGAACATCGCCAACCCCAGCCAGCCCAGCAGCAGCCCGGCGAAGCATGAGCGCGCGTGCCAGGTATGGCCCTTCTCGTCGGCCAGCAGGCGGCCCAGGGTGAACAGCGCCGAGGTCCAGCCGGCCAGCGCCATCCACAGGCCCACGGTCAGCCCGGCCTGCCATCCCGCCGCGCCGAGCAGGATGGCCAGCTGCCCGCCCATCAGGCCCAGGCCCACCGGCACATAGCGCCAGCGTTCCAGCTCGGGCAGGCCCATCCAGCGCGGGAACACGGTCAGCAGGAAGCCGAAGATGAAGCTGGGCAGCACCAGGTACTGCATCACGAAGGCATGCAGCCAGCCGGCGGGGATCGCCAGCGCCGGCATCGTCCAGCCGCCCCAGCGCGCCGCTGCCAGCCACAGCGCCCACCACAGCATCGCCAGCAGCACATTGCCGGCGCCGACAAAGAACATCAGCCGGTGCGGGGCGTGGGCGAGCCACGCGGGCGAGAGGCGGGGCGGCGGCGTGGCTTCGGTTTTCATGGGGTGCAGCTTGCTACCGGGCGGTGGGCGGTGCCTTGACGTGGGTCAGGTCTGGGGCTGGTCGCGGGCCGGCGGCTGACGGCTCTTGCCCTTGCCCTTGCGGTTGCTGTCGCTGTTGATCTTGCCGTTGCCCTTGGCATTTGACGTCCCCCGGCCGTAGAGCGAGCCGAGCACCGCAGCGGGACGAGGGGCGAAGAGGCGCACGTGTCTGAGCGAAGCGAGTTGTGCGCCGTCCCCTCGGCACGCGAGGAGCGCAGGGGACCGGCGGGCGCAGCCCGACGGATCGCGTCCCGGCCCGTGCTTTCTCTTGGTTACTTCTCTTTGCACGAGCAAAGAGAAGTAACTCGCTCTTGCGAAGCAGGAGTGAAAGCTCTGCTTCAAGCACCTGCTTTCATGCTTTGCCTTTGGATTTCCCGGCTATCGGCCGGGCACGGTTCTCTTGGTCGACGCTCTGGCCGGCCTTGGGGAGCCCAAGCAATGGCGGAAGCGGAATCAGGGGCTTTCGCTCCCCTTCGGGGCGCGAGCCACCTTCTTTGCTCGTGCAAAGAAACGTGGCCCAAAGAGGCGCTTTTCAACAGCCGGATGGCTGGTCAACACGCCCCTGCCTCAGCGCTTTCCGTACCAGCGGCACTCCGAGTCCACTCTACCGCCGGGATTTTTCGACGAGACCCAGCTGCGATGCAGCTGGGGCCGGGGCAGTCGCCTCACGGCGCCAGCCCGCTCATCGGGGCGAAGCAGTGCTTCACCTGTTTCCGGTTCGCCCCTGTCTCGTCGAAAAACGACGTGCTCGCCCGCTTCGCAGCCGAGTCCGGGGCAGGCGCCGTGCGGCGCCCGCCCGTCCGGCGGGGCGAAGCAGTGCTTCGCCTATTTCCGCCGAACCCATGCACGTCGCCCCTGCGGTGTCTTGTCCGTCGGCTCCGTCGCTGCGGAAGGGACCCGGAAGTCAAATGCAAAGGAAAAAACAAAATCACGGCAACGCCAACAACAACAGGCGTCCGGCTGAAGTGCCCAAAGAAGAAGAGCCGCTTGCGCGGCCCTTCCCGTTGCATCGTGCGATGTATCCGATCAGGCCTGATCGGCCTCGCCCACCGGCAGCGCTGCCTTCTTCGGCGCCACCCACAGGCGGAACACGAACCACGCCAGCGCCAGCGCGCCGACGCTGAACAACGTGTCGGCCGGCACCCGCATCCACACCAGCATGTCCACGATCGGCTGCTGCATGAACTCGGCCGAGCGCGCATACCAGTAGCCGTGCTTGAGCGCGGCGCTGAGCTGCAGGATGCCCAGCGGCAGCAGGGTGAACGCGGCCATGCCGGCCAGGCCCAGGTTCAGCGCCCAGAAGCTGGCCTTGAGCAGCTTTTCGTTCCACACCACGTCCGGCTTGAGCCCGCGCAGGCAGAACAGCATCAGGCCGATGCCGAGCATGCCGTACACGCCGAACAGCGCGGTGTGGCCGTGGGTCGGGGTCAGGTTCAGGCCCTGCATGTAGTACAGCGACAGCGGCGGGTTGATCAGGAAACCGAACAGGCCGGCGCCGACCAGGTTCCAGAACGAGACCGCGATGAAGAACAGGATCGGCCACTTGTACTTCGCCATCCACGGCGTGGCCTTGCCCATGCGGTAGTTGTGGTACGCCTCGAAGCCCACGTAGGCCAGCGGCACCACTTCCAGCGCGCTGAAGCTGGCGCCCAGCGCGATGACCGCGGTCGGGGTGCCGGTGAAGTACAGGTGGTGCAGGGTGCCGAGCACGCCGCCGGCCATGAACACGATGGTGGCGAACAGCACGGCCACGGTGGCCGACTTCACCTGCAGCATGCCCAGGCGGGTGAACAGGAAGGCGATGACCGCCACCGCGAACACTTCGAAGAAGCCTTCCACCCACAGGTGCACCACCCACCAGCGCCAGTACTCGACCATCGACAGGTGGGTATGCTCGCCCCACATCAGGCCGGCGGCGTAGAACAGGCCGATGGCGACCACCGACAGGAACAGCAGGCTGACGATCGACTTGGACTCGCCGCCGTTCCTGATCGCCGGCCACAGCGCCCGGCCCACCAGGGTCAGCCACAGCACCAGGCCGATGAACAGGAACCACTGCCAGAAGCGGCCCAGGTCCACGTATTCCCAGCCCTGGTGGCCGAACCAGAAGTTACGCTCCAGCCCCAGCTTCTGCATCACCGCGAACCACTGCCCGGCGAACGCGCCGACCACGATCACGATCAGGCAGATCCAGAGGAAGTTGACTCCCAGCCGCTGGAACTTAGGCTCATGGCCGGAGATCGCCGGCGCGATATACAGGCCCATGCCCAGCCAGGCGGTGGCGATCCACAGCACCGCCAGCTGCGTGTGCCAGGTGCGGGTGAGCGAGTACGGCAGCACGTCGGCGATGGCGAAACCGTAGGCCTGTTGGCCTTCCACCTGGTAATGCGCGGTGATGGCACCGAGCAGGATCTGGGTGAGGAACAGTGCGATCACCACCCAGAAGTACTTGGCGGTGGCGCGCATCGACGGGGTCACCTTGATCGCGGCCAGCGGATCGGTCTTCGGCAGCACCGGGGCCATTTCGTCGCCGTGGTTGACCGCGTAATGCCAGCCGAGCAGGGCGACGCCGGCGATCAGGAACAGCACGCTGAACACCGTCCAGATGAAGGTGCTCGGCGGCGCGGTGTTGCCGACCAGGCTGTCGGCCGGCCAGTTGGCCGTGTAGGTGATGTCCGAGCCGGGGCGCTCGGTCACCGAGGCCCAGGCTGCCCACCAGTAGAACGCGGTGAGCTGGCGGCGGTGCCCGGCGTCGGGCACGGTGTCGTTGCGCATGGCGTAGGCCTCGCGCAGTCCGGCAGTGGCCGGGTCGGCCGAGAACAGGCTCTGGTAATGCGCGGCGACCGTGGCGATCGCCGCGGCGCGGTCGTTGTCGACGATGATCGTGCCGTCCACGGCGTCGTAGGTATTGGGCCGCAGCAGGGTCTGCACGCGCTTGGCGTAGGCGGCCTGGGTGGCCGCGTCGAGCTGCTTGTAGCTCTCCGCGCCGGCCTCGCGCCGGGCCCACAGGTCCATTACCGCTTCGGCTTCACGATGCAGCCAGTCCGCGCCCCAGTCCGGCGCGACGTAGCCGCCATGGCCCCAGATCGAGCCCAGCTGCTGGCCGCCGATCGACTGCCAGACCTGGCGGCCGGTCTCGATGTCGTTGCGGGTGAAGATGACCTGGCCGTCCTCGGTCACGACCTTCTCGGGCAAGGGCGGGGCCTGGCGATGGACCTCGCTGCCGACCCATAGCAGGACGGCGAACGAGGCGATGAGCAGGGCCGCCAGCCCCACCCATAGCTTGCGTGTCGAATTCATGATGCGGCTCTCCTGAGGATACCGGCGCATCATCGGCGTGGCCGCCAAGGGGCTCCATGACGCAGGTCAAGCATGCCGGTGATTGCGGTCCGGACACCCTGGCGAGAGCTTCATGCCGTTGCCGTTGCAGTTGCAGTTGCAGTTGCAGTTGCCGTGATCTTGCTCTGCTCTTGGCTTTTGACTTTTCACGGCCGTAGAGCGAGCCGAGCACCGCAGCGGGGCAGGGGGCGAAGAGGCGCACGTGTCTGAGCGAAGCGAGTTGTGCGCCGTCCCCCTGATCCGCGAGGAGCACAGGGAACCGGCGGGTGCAGCCCGACGGATCGCGTCCCGGCCCGTGTTTCTCTTGGTTACTTCTCTTTGCACGAGCAAAGAGAAGTAACTCGCGCCCCGAAGGGGAGCGAAAGCTCTTGATTCTGCCCTTGCTGTTGCTTCAGCTTTCCAGAACTACACGACAACAGCCAAGACGCAGAGCCAAAGCGGGAGCCTGAAAGCAGAGCTTTCACTCCTTCTTCGCAGGAGCGAGCCACCTTGACCTGCCATTCGGCTGTTGAAGAGCTCTTCTTTGCTCGTGCAAAGAAACGTGGCCCAAAGAGGCGCTTTTCAACAGCCGGATGGCTGGTCAACACGCCCTGCCTACGCGCCCGACGCGCTACGCGCGCCGGGTCCACTCCGCCAGCGGGATTTTTCGACGAGACCCAGCTGCGATGCAGCTGGGGCCGGGGCAGTCGCCTCACGGCGCCAGCCCGCTCACCGGGGCGAAGCAGTGCTTCGCCTGTTTCCGGTTCGCCCCTGTCTCGTCGAAAAACGACGTGCTCGCCCGCTTCGCAGCCGAGTCCGGGGCAGGCGCCGTGCGGCGCCCGCCCGTCCGGCGGGGCGAAGCAGTGCTTCGCCTGTTTCCGCCGAACCCATGCTCGCCGCCCCTGCGGGGTCTTGTCCGTCGGCTCCGTCGCTGCGGAAGGGGATCCGGAAGTCAGAAGCCAAGGCAGAAGCCAAGGCAGAGGCAAACGCAGAGGCAAAGGCAGAGGCAAAGACAAAGGCAAAGGCAAAGGCAAAGGCAGAATCAACGGCAACGGCTGCAATGACAGGAGCCCGCACGGGGCGGGCTCCAGGGGGCTTCGGGATGCGCGGAAAGCGTAACGCCAGGCAGGCTCAGTCGCGCAGGACCGCCAGCGCCATCGCCTCCAGCCGCGGCAGGTCGAGGATCTCCACGTCGCGCTGCTTGATGTGCAGCAGCCCGTCCTGCTCGAACCGGCGCAGCACCCGGCTTACCGTTTCCGGCGCCTGGCGCAGGTAGTTGGCGATATCGGTGCGGGCCATCGTCAGCTGGAACCGGCGCGGCGAGAAGCCGCGCGCGGCCAGGCGTCGCGACAGGCCGATCAGGAATGCCGCCATGCGCTCATCGGCGCTGTTGTCGCGCGCGAACAGCGAGGCCACGCCGATGTCGCGGCTCATCAGTTTGAACAGGTGTTGCTGCAGGTTGGGCAGGCGCGTGGCCAGCAGCGCGATGCGCGGGAACGAGAAACGGCACAGCATCACCGTGTCCAGCGCCACCGCATTGCAGGGATAGCGGTCGCCGTGGATCGCGTTCAGGCCGATCACCTCGCCCGGCAGGTGGAAGCCCAGCACCTGCTCGTGGCCGTTGCGGTCGGTCTGGTAGGTCTTGACCGTGCCGGCGCGGACCGCGGCGATCGCGCCGAACGGGTCGCCCTCGCGGAATACGTGCTCGCCGGCGCGCAGCGGGCCGACATGCTCGACCAGCACGTGCAGGTCGGCCAGCGCGCCCTTGTCCATGCCCTCGGACAGGCACGCCTGCGAGAACGCGCAGGTGGAACAGAACGTCAGGGCGTCGCCGTCGTCGGCGACGATGCGCGCGTCGGTACGCGGAAAGACCAGCGGCGAACTCATTCGGGCACTCCCGTCGGGGTTACACCGTACGCGAGAAGCACGGCGTCGCTGCGGCGGCGGTGGGCAGGTGGCGGTCGAAGCACATGGCGATGATACGCAACAGTAGGCGCCCCCGCGAGGTCGCCGCCAGGCCGTTGGCGGACAGCTCCACCAGCCCGTCCTGCTGCAGCGCCTGCAGCCGCTGCAGCGCCGTTGCGAAATAATTCGGGAACTCGATCACATGCCGCCGCTCGATGTCGCCGAAGTCCAGGGTGCCGTGGCACATCAGCTGCTGGATCACATCGGCGCGGATCAGGTCGTCTTCTTCCAGGCGCAGGCCGCGCCAGACCGGCAGGTGGCCGCGGTCGATGGCCTGCTCCCAGCTGCCGAGGTCGCGCGGGTTCTGGCTGAAGCTGGGGCCGATGTGGCTGATGGCGCTGACCCCCAGGCCGATCAGGTCGCTTTCGGCATGGGTGGTGTAGCCCATGAAGTTGCGGTGCAGGCTGCCATTGCGCTGGGCCACCGCCAGGCTGTCGTCGGGCAGGGCGAAGTGGTCCATGCCGATGTAGACGTAGCCGGCCTGGCCGAGCCTGTCGATCGCGCACTGCAGCAGCGCAAGCCTGGCCTCTGGCGCGGGCAGCGCGCTGGCGTCGATGCGCTGCTGCGGGCGGAACATCGACGGCAGGTGCGCATAGCCGTAGATCGCCAGCCGCTCCGGGCGCGCCTGCAGGGTGATGTCCAGGGTGCGCGAGAAGCCTTCCAGGGTCTGCCGCGGCAAGCCGTAGATCAGGTCCACGTTGACCGAGCGCAGCCCATGCCGGCGGCAGGCGTCGATGACCGCCAGGGTCTGTTCCACGCCCTGGATGCGGTTGACCGCGCGCTGCACCTCGGGGTCGAAGTCCTGCACCCCGAGGCTGG
Source organism: Stenotrophomonas sp. Y6 (assembly GCF_022436665.1). Taxonomy (NCBI): domain Bacteria; kingdom Pseudomonadati; phylum Pseudomonadota; class Gammaproteobacteria; order Lysobacterales; family Lysobacteraceae; genus Stenotrophomonas; species Stenotrophomonas sp. Y6. The sequence goes on along the minus strand of NZ_JAKUKB010000006.1, from coordinate 88,857 downwards.
CGCGGTTGAAGCCGGCCGCGGCCAGTTCGCCGATCTGTCCGGGGCTGATGAAGCGCGGGTCCAGTTCGATCGAGCAGTCCAGGCGCGCGGCCGGGGCGAAGGAGAAATGCCGGCGCAGCACGTCCATGGCCTCGGCGATCTGCGCCGGGGCGAGGAAGTTGGGGGTGCCGCCGCCGAAGTGGACCTGCTCGACGTCGCGGTCGCGGTCGAACAGCGTGGACATCATCGCCATCTCGCGGTACAGCCGGGTCAGGTAGGCGGCGCCGCGCGCGGTGTCGCGGGTGATGATGCGGTTGCAGCCGCAGTAGAAGCAGGGGCTGGTGCAGAACGGGATGTGCAGGTACAGCGACAGCGGGCGCGGGATCGGGTCGCCGTTGCTGGTCGCCGCCATCTCCAGCAGGTCGATTTCCTGGAACCCCGGGGTGAACTGCGGGGCGGTCGGATAGGAGGTGTAACGTGGCCCCGGTGCGTCGTAGCGCCGCAGCAGTTCGGGGTCGAACAGGGGAGACGGAGTGTCCATTGCGGCAGCCTAGGCAGGCACCGGCGGCTTGTCCTTGACGTGCGTCAACCGCGCCGCGCCGGGCCCCTGTCGCAGGCCACGGAGGGCGCCGGTTCGCCCCGGCCCGCACGGCGGGCGCGCCAGCCCCGGCGTGCAGGCTGCTGCGTTGCCGCAGGCGACGGTCACATGCGCCCGGTAAACTGCTTTCATTTGCAACCGGAGGAACCATGGCCACTCATCGTCCCGTTTCGCTGATCGGTGTGCCCACCGACGTCGGTGCCGGCCACCGCGGCGCGCGCCTGGGACCGGAGGCGCTGCGCATTGCCGGGCTGCCCGAGGCGCTGGCCGCGCGTGGCGTGGCCGTGCGCGACGTCGGCAACCTGCAGGGGCCGCGCAACCCATGGACCGAACCGGTGGGCGGGTACCGTCACCTGGACGAGGTGGTGGCGTGGAACCACGCGCTGATGGAGGCGACCCTGGTCGAACTGCGTGACGGGCGCCTGCCGATCATGCTCGGTGGCGACCACTGCCTGGGCATCGGTTCGATCACCGCGGTGGCGCGCTGGTGCCGCGAGCAGGGCAAGCAGCTGCGCGTGCTGTGGCTGGACGCGCATTCGGATTTCAACACCTCCGAAGTCACCCCATCGGGCAACATCCACGGCATGCCGGTGGCGTGCCTGTGCGGGCTCGGCCCGGAGGCGCTGACCCGGCTCGGCGGCGACGCACCGGCGATCTCGCCGCAGCAGGTGCGGCAGATCGGCATCCGCTCGGTGGACCAGGACGAGAAGCGCCTGATCAAACAGCACCAGGTGGACGTGTACGACATGCGCTACATCGACGAGAGCGGCATGAAGCGGGCGATGGAGGCCGCGCTCGAGGGCGTCGACGCCAATACCCACCTGCACGTCAGCTTCGACGTGGATTTCCTCGACCCGAGCATCGCCCCGGGCGTCGGCACCACGGTGCCCGGCGGGGTCAACTACCGCGAGGCGCAGCTGGTGATGGAGATGATCGCCGACACCGGATTGATGGGCTCGCTGGACATCGTCGAGCTCAACCCGTTGCTGGACCGCCGCAACCGTACCGCCAAGCTCGCGGTCGACCTGGTCGAGAGCCTGTTCGGGAAATCGACCCTGATGCGCGATTGACGGCGGCACGACGTCGCTGAACCCGCACCGGCGGCGTTCACGCCCGCTGCACGTGAATGCCGCCAGATTCCTCTCCACACGCGGCGTCGCCACCCGGCGGCCGCCAGTCGAGCAGAGGAGAAACCTGATGAAGCGAGTACTGATGCTGGCCCTGCTGGCAATGTTTTCGGCGGGAACGCTCAGCGCCTGCAACACCGTCGCCGGCGCCGGCAAGGACATGCAGAAGGCCGGTGAGAAGGTCGAGGACAAGGCCCACGACTGCAGCGACGGCAAGTGTTGATCCCCGCCGCGGTCCCTGCGGGCCGCGCCATCCAAGAGCCACCCAGGAGATAGACATGAAGCGCATGGTTGCCCTGATGATGCTGTCGCTGTTCTCGATCGCGGTGCTGTCCGGCTGCAATACCGTTGCCGGTGCCGGCAAGGACGTGCAGAAGGCCGGCGAGAAGGTGGAGGACGCAGCCAAGCGCTGACCCACGGCGATTGGTGTACGTGGAGAAGGCCGGCATCCTGCCGGCCTTTTTCGTTACCGGATCCGGCGCAAGCTGAAGCGCCGTTCAAGAACATCAGCGCTTGCACACAAATCGTCGATGCCCTGCCAACATTCGCGCCTGCATGCTGTCCGTGCGGCGGAGCTGCCGCCATTCCCCCGAAGAAAAGCAAGGAGACACGCATGAACAAAGACATCATTTCCGGCAAGTGGAGCCAGCTCAAGGGCAAGGCGCAGGCCAAGTGGGGCGATCTGACCGACGACGACTTCAAGGTGGCCGAGGGCAACGCCGAGTACCTCGCCGGGCGCCTGCAGGAGCGCTATGGCTGGGCCAAGGACCGCGCCGAGAAGGAAGTGCGCGACTTCCAGGACACGCTGCACCGGGATCATCCGGACTGGCGCTGAACCAGCGCGCCACCTCCCCCCGCAGCATCCGGACGGGCCGCATCACGCGGCCCGTCCGGCGTCTGTGCGATCAGCGCCAGCGCGGCGGCGGGTCGGGCACGAAGCCGCCCGGGAACGCTCGCGGCGTGGAATCCCGGCGCTGGCCCGGCACGATGCCCATCCGTGCCAGGCGCGCCCGCGTGTCGTAGCGGACCTGGGTGACCTGGATGGGCGCGTGGCTGGCGCGCTCGAAGACGGTGGCGTGGCTGGCCGATGCCTCGCGCCCGCCATGGCCGGTGCCCAGTTGCTGGCGTTCGCGGCCGGCGGCAGCGGCCGCCGATGCCGGTGCGTCCATCGCGCGCCCGGCCCGCGCGTCCTGGGCGCGCAGCGGCGCGGGCCGTGGCGCCGGCGCCGCGGCGATGGGCAGCGGCCGCGCTTCGGCGAACACCGCAATGCCGACCACACCGACATCGGCCGGTCGGCCGGTGCGGCTGGCGTAGCTGTCGCCGCGGTCGGTGAACACGAACTGCGCCACCTCCGCCGACGACTTGCGCCAGCCGGTGATTTCGCTGTCCTGCCAGGGCTCGAGCACGTAGCCGGCCTGGTCCGGCGCCGCGGTCTGGCCGCTGATGGCGTTGACCCCGTCCACCGACAGCACCACCAGCACGCGCTCGCCGCTGAGGTTGCGCAGGCGCACGGCATAGCGGTGCCCCGGGGGGCCGGCGACCCACTGCTGGCCGCGATGCAGGTACGGCGTGGCTTCATCGCCGCTGTCGCGGTCGACCAGCGATAGCGCCACCGGCATCGGCGGAGGCAGCGGTGGCGCCGGGCGAAAGCCGCACAGGGCCAGGATGGCAAGCAGGCAGGCGGGGAAGCGGTACATGGCGGGCTCCGTTGGCGGGGACGCGGCCATGAACGGACGGGTGCGGGCGGCGGGGTTGGCGCGCGGCGGTTACACTGGGCCGGTTAATCCGTCCGTCACGTCTGCGTTCATGACTACCCGCGTCCTTACCGGCATCACCCCCTCCGGCACTCCCCACCTCGGCAACTACGTCGGCGCCATCCGCCCGGCCATCGCCGCCAGCCGCGCGCCGGGGATCGAAAGCTTCTTCTTCCTGGCCGACCTGCACAGCCTGATCAAGTCGCAGGAACCCGAGCGCACCCAGCGCTCGACCCTGGAGATCGCCGCCAGCTGGCTGGCCTGCGGCCTGGACCCGGATTCGGTGTGGTTCTACCGGCAGAGCGACATCCCGGAAACCACCGAGCTGATGTGGTTCCTGACCGTGGTCGCCGGCAAGGGCATCCTCAACCGCGCCCACGCCTACAAGGCGGCCGTGGACAAGAACCGCGAGGAGCAGCTGGACGACGATGCCGGCGTCACCGCCGGGCTGTTCATGTACCCGGTGCTGATGGCCGCCGACATCCTGATCTTCAATGCCGACAAGGTGCCGGTCGGCCGCGACCAGATCCAGCACATCGAGATGGCGCGCGATTTCGCCCAGCGCTTCAACCACATCTACGGCAAGGAGTATTTCACCCTGCCGGAAGTGATCATCGACGAGCAGGTGGCGACCCTGGCGGGCCTGGACGGCCGCAAGATGAGCAAGAGCTACCACAACACCATCCCGCTGTTCGTCCCGCGCGAGGAGCTGCGGAAGCTGGTGTTCTCGATCGTCACCGATTCGCGCGCGCCCGGCGAACCCAAGGACACCGAGGGCTCGGCGCTGTTCCAGATGTACCAGGCCTTCGCCACCCCGGAACAGACCGCCGCGTTCGCGCAGGCCTTCGCCGCCGGCATCGGCTGGGGTGATGCCAAGCAGCAGCTGTTCGAGCGCATCGACGGCGAACTGTCGCCGCTGCGCGAGCGCTACAACGCGCTGATGGCCGAGCCGGAGAAGATCGAGGCGATCCTGCGCCGCCGCGGCCAGCAGCTGCGCGAGCAGTTCGCCATCCCGCTGCTGAAGGAACTGCGCCACGCGGTGGGGCTGCGCGACCTGTCCAGCGCCGGCGACGCGCCGAAGGCCGTGGCCGCGGCCAAGGCCGCGCTGCCGCTGTTCAAGCAGTACCGGGAGAAGGACGGCCGGTTCTACTTCAAGCTGCTCGACGGCGAGGGCCAGCTGCTGGTGCAGAGCGAAGGCTTCGATTCGCCGCGCGACGCCGGCCAGCTGATCGCCGTGCTCAAGCAGGCCGAGCAGGGCGATGCGCTGCAGAGCGAGCTGTTCCGCCTGGAGGCCGGCGTCGAGCCGGTGCTGGCGGCATTGCGCCAGCTGCGCGAAGCGGACTGACACGGACACGGCGCCCGCGCCGCCCACCACCCGCCATGGCGCGCGCCCGTCCGGCGCGCGCCGCACATGGAGCTGACGATGGCCTGGTTGTCGTTGTTGCTGTTCCTGCCCTGGTTCGCGGTGATGGCCGCGCTGTACTGGTGGTTCCCGCGGCATCCGCGGCACCGCGCGCGTACCGTGTACGACACCGCCATGCTGGTGCTGGCACTGCTGGTCAGCATCGGCCTGATGCATTGGGGCTACCGCATCGGCGCGGCCGAGATGGATGCCGACAGCCTGTGGCGGCAGATCCTGGCGGTGCTCTATGCCTATGGCGGCTTCCTTGCGGTGATGGTGCTGGCGCTGCTGCTGCGGCCGCGGGTGCTGCGCCACGCCTGACCTGGGGTGGCCACGGGCGCGACGACAGCCGTGGCCGCCGGCGCCCGCGCGACGAAAGCCGTATTGCGGTGCCCGCCATGCCGGTGACAGCATCGGTGTGCCTCCCGGGAGCCGACACATGCATGCCGAACACGCCATCCACGTCATCGACACCGCCTTCCAGCGCGACCACTTCGATGCCGCCTATCTGTTGGTGAACAACGGCCGCGGCGCCTTCATCGACTGCGGCACCAGCCATGCGCTGCCGCGCCTGCTGACGGCCATCGCCGACGCCGGGCTCGGCGTGGACGCCATCGACTGGGTGATTCTCACCCACGTCCATCTGGACCACGCCGGCGGCGCCGGTGCGCTGATGCGGCAGCTGCCCAACGCACGCCTGCTGGTGCACCCGCGCGGCGCGCCGCACATGATCGACCCGGCGCGGCTGGTGGCCGGCGCCACCGCGGTCTACGGCGAGGCGGAGATGGCGCGCAGCTACGGGCAGATCGTGCCGGTGGCGGCCGAGCGCGTGGTGGTGGCCGAAGACGGCCATCGCCTGTCGCTGGGCGGACGTGAACTGCTGTGCATCGACACCCCCGGCCATGCCCGCCACCACCTGTGCGTGTGGGATGCGGCCAGCCGCAGCTGGTTCACCGGCGACACGTTCGGTCTGTCCTACCGCGAACTGGACAGCGCCCGCGGCGCGTTCATCATCCCCACCACCTCGCCGGTGCAGTTCGAACCCGATGCGCTGCACGCCTCGATCGAGCGGCTGGTGGCGCGGGCTCCGCAGGCGATGTACCTGACCCACTATGGCCGCGTGCAGGACGCCGCGCGGCTGGCCGCCGACCTGCACGCGCAGATCGACGCGATGACCGCCATCGCCCGCGCCTGCGATGGCCGCGGCGACCGCCACCGCGCGCTGGTGGCGGCGCTGGGCGCGCTGTACCTGGAGCGCGCCCGCGCGCATGGCTGCCGGCTCGACGACGCCGGCGTGCTGCGCGTGCTCGAGATGGACATCGAGCTCAACGCGCAGGGGCTGGCGTGCTGGCTGGACCGCGCGAAGCCGTAGCTGCCGGGCGCGCCCGGCACGGGGCATCGTCGTTGCAGCTTCATGCGCGGCAAGCCCCGCATCTACGGGTAAAATCCCGCAATCCTCCTGTTGTCTGGTGCCGCCGTGAATCCGATGCGCATGCTGTTGCTGTCGTCCTGCCTGTTCGTCGGCGGCATCGCCAGCGCCGCCAACGACCTGCCCGGCGGCGGCATCGACCCGGCGGCGCTGTCGCGGCATGTGCGCATGCTGGCCTCGGACGAGTTCGAAGGCCGCGCCCCGGCCACCGCCGGCGAGCAGCGCACCGTCGATTACCTGGTCGAGCAGTTCCGCCTGGCCGGCGTGCAGCCGGGCGGCAAGGACGGCAGCTGGGTGCAGGAGGTGCCGCTGGTGCGCGCGCAGGTCGACGGCGCGGTCGACGCCAGCCTGCGGCTGGCGGGCAAGCGCCTGCCGCTGGCCAACGGCGAGGACGTGACCCTGCAGAGCCTCAGCCCGCTCGGCGCGGTGGATCTGAAGGACGTGCCGATGGTGTTCGTCGGCTACGGCATCGACGCGCCGGAACGGCGCTGGAACGATTACAAGGACGTCGACCTGCGCGGCAAGATCGCGGTGGTGCTGATCAACGACGCCGATTTCGAGGCCGACGCACCGGGCGCGTTCGACGGCAGGGCGGTGACCTACTACGGCCGCTGGACCTACAAGTTCGAGGAAGCCGCGCGGCGTGGCGCCGAAGGCGTGCTGATCGTGCACGAGACCGCGCCGGCGGCGTATCCGTGGGCGACGGTGAAGGCGTCCGGCACCTCGCCGCTGTTCGACATCCAGCGCAGCGAGGCCGATGCGCGCGCGCTGCACACCCCGCTGCGTGGCTGGATGCAGCGCACGCTGGCCGAGCGCATCTTCGCCGCGGCCGGGCTGGATTTCGACGCGGAGAAGCGCAGGGCGATGCGCGCCGACTTCCACCCGGTGGAACTGGGCGACGCACGCCTGTCGGCGCGCTTCAAGGTCAAGCGCGAACCGGTGGTCACCCGCAACGTGGTGGCGAAGCTGGAAGGCGCGACGCATCCGGACGAATCGGTGATCTTCTCCGCGCACTGGGATGCGTTCGGCATCGGCCAGCCCGACGCCAGCGGTGACACCGTGCGCCATGGCGCCATCGACAACGCCACCGGCGTGGCCTCGGTGCTGGAACTGGCGCGGGTGTTCGCCGCCGGCCCGCGCCCGCAGCGCACGCTGTACTTCATCGCCCTGACCGCGGAGGAAAAGGGCCTGCTGGGTGCCAGCTACTACGCCGAGCATCCGCTGGCGCCGCTGGAGACCACGGCCGCGGTCCTGAACATCGAGATGTTCAGCCCCGACGGCGAGACCGCCGACATCGCCACCTGGGGCAAGGGCCGGGTTTCGCTGGAGGCGGACGTGGACCGCGTCGCGCGGGCGCGCGGCCGCCGCTGGTCGCCGGACCCGAACCTGGAAGCGGGCTTCTTCTACCGCGCCGACCATTTCGCCTTCGCCCGCAAGGGCGTGCCGGCGATCACCGTCGGCGCCGGCCTGGACAAGCGCGACGGCGGCGTCGCCGCCGGGCGCGCGCTGCGCGATGCCTATTTCGCCCGCTGCTACCACCAGGCCTGCGACGCATGGTCGCCGCAGTGGGACCCGCGTGGCCTGGCCGCCGACACGCTGCTGGTCTACGACCTGGGCCTGGAGCTGGCCAACAGCCGGCGCTGGCCGGCGTGGGACCAGGGCGCGGAGTTCGAGGCCGCGCGCGAAGCGAGCGACACCGCCAGGCGCTGACCGCAGGCATGCCGCGGCGCGTGCCTGCGCCTGCTCCGCGGTTGCGTCCACCCGGCGGAACGTGCGCCCGGCGGGCAGGCATCGCGCATGCACGCGGGCGCCTGCGGTTGCGCCTCGCTCCACTGGCCGGCGTGCCGCCGGGTGCGGCTGCGCAGGGGCCAATGCGCAGCCCGGAAAGTAGCGGCGTGGGCGACGCATGCCGGGGGCCGGCCGCGGCGGATACAGCATGCCGTTTTTCGGGCTGATCGGCGGCGTCGTGGTGCCCTAGAATCCGCATTCCCCGGATGGCGGTACCTGCCCCATGTCTGCGCCCCCCACCACATCGGCTGCTCCACGGAGCGGCCTTGTCGTACTGGCCCTGCTCCTCGTGTACGTGGTCTGGGGTTCGACCTATCTCGGCATCCACCTGGCGCTGGAAGGCGGCATGCCGCCGCTGTCGGTGATCTCCGGCACCCGCTTCGTGATCGCCGGCGGGGTGCTGTACGCGCTGCTGCGCTGGCGCGGCGTGCCCGCGCCGACGCGCGCGCAGTGGCCGACCCTGGCGGTGATGGGCTTCAGCCTGCTGTTCCTGGGCAACGGCATGGTGGTCATGGCCGAGCGCGACGTGTCCTCCGGGCTGGCCGCGGTGGCGGTGGCCTCGGTGCCGTTGTGGATGGCGCTGTTCTCCGCCTTCCGCGGACAGAAGGTGACCGCTGGCGAATGGCTGGGCATCGCGGTCGGTTTCGCCGGCGTGCTGTGGCTCAACGCCGGCAGCAGCCTGACCGCGACCCCGGCCGGACTGGTGTTCCTGCTGGTGGCACCGCTGGGCTGGGCGGCCGGCTCGATCTGGTCGCGCGGGCGCGACCTGCCGTCGCCGTTCATGACCGCCGCCGCACAGATGCTGTGCGGTGGCGCGATTCTGGTGGTGGCCGGGCTGCTGCGCGGCGAGCGCATGGACGGGCCGCCATCGCTGCAGGGCATGCTGGCGGTGGGCTACCTGACCGTGTTCGGTTCGATCGTCGCCTTCACCGCCTACGTGTGGCTGCTGCACAACGTGCGCCCGGTGCTGGCCAGCAGCTATGCCTACGTCAACCCGGTGATCGCGGTGGCGCTGGGCGCGTGGATCGCGCACGAGCGCTTCAGTGCGGCGGACATCGGTGCGATGGCGGTCATCCTGGCCGGCGTCGTGGTCATCACCCTGGCCCGGCTGCGCCGCGCATGACGCCCGCGCACGAGCACCGCAACGGCCTGCTGGCGACCACCCTGGCGTTCGTCATCTGGGGGCTGTTCCCGCTGTACTGGCGGTTGCTGATCGAGGTGCCGTCGTTCCTGATCATCGCCCACCGGGTGATCTGGAGCGCGGTGCTGCTGGTCGGCGGCCTGGCCATCGTGCGTGGCTGGGGCTGGCTGCGCGAGGTGTGGGCCACGCCGCGGCGGTTCTGGCTGCTGGGCCTGTCGAGCCTGCTGATCGGCGCCAACTGGAGCCTGTACATCTGGGCGGTGAATGCCGGCCACGTGGTCGAGACCAGCCTGGGCTACTTCATCAACCCGCTGCTGAGCGTGGTGCTGGGCGTGGTGGTGCTGCGCGAGCGCCTGGGCCGCCTGCAATGGCTGGCGGTGGCGCTGGCGGCGCTGGGCGTGGCCTGGCTGACCTGGCAGAGCGGGCGCGCGCCGTGGATCGCCATCGGGTTGTCCATCACCTTCGGCCTGTACGGACTGCTGCGCAAACTGGTGGTGGTCGAGGCGGTGACCGGGCTGGGCGTGGAAAGCCTGTTCATGCTGGCGCCGGCGCTGGCCTTCGCGCTGTGGGCGGAGAACGGCCATGGCGGCGGCTTCATCTCCGGCTGGGGCTGGCGCAACGACGCGCTGCTGGTGCTGGCCGGCGTGGTCAGCGCGGTGCCACTGATCGCCTTCGCCTACGGCGTGCGCCGCATCCCGTTGTCGGTGGTCGGGCTGCTGCAGTACATCGGCCCGACGCTGCAGTTCCTGATAGGTGTGCTGGTCCTGCACGAACCGTTCGCGTCCTCGCAGCTGGTCGGCTTCGGGTTGATCTGGGCCGGGCTGGCGGTGTTCGCCGTCAACGGCGTGCGTGCGGCCGCGCGCTCACGAACCCGGGCGCCCGCCGCCTAGGCCCTGCCGCCCGCCAGGGGGCGGCCGCGCCGGTGCCGGCGCTCCTCGACGGCGCTCCGGCGTGAGCGCTGCCGCGTCCGCCCGGTGCGTCCACCCCGAGGCGGGCGCGGCGGGCAACGGACACGGCCCGCCGTCGTTGCCGGCGCGCGCGAACCAGTCCTCGACCACGCCGGAGAGGCGATCCAGCCGCAGCGGCAGGGTCAGGTGGTCCTCGCCCGCCAGTTCCAGGTAGCGCGCGCGTGGCGCGGCGGCGGCCAGCGCGCGGCCCTGCGCCACCGGGATGTGGGCATCGTCGCGGCCGTGCAGCAGCAGCACGCAGGCCGGCACCTGCGCCAGCGCCTGGCCCACGTCCACGCGGTCCAGGTCGAGGCCGAGCCGGCGGTCGGCGGCGGCGATGGCCTGGTCCAGCCCGCTGCCGCCGTACTGCCAGCGCGCCAGCGGCAGCGCCAGGTAGTCGCCCAGGCGCTCGGGCGGCCGCGACAGCATGTGCGGCACCATCGCGCGGATCGCCTGGCCGGCGTTGTCGAAGGACTCCATCGCCACCACGCTGCGCAGCCGCGGGCCGAGCTCGCGCGCGGCGAAGATGGCGGTGGCCGCGCCGTAGGACACGCCGAGCAGGTGCACCGGGCCGCTGATCTCGCCGCGGGCATCGAGCGCGCGCAGCGCGGCGGCCACATCCTGGCCCTCGCGCGTGCCGTAGCCGGACGGCGCCTGTCCGGAGCGGCCGTGGTTGCGCAGGTCCAGGGCGATGGTGCGGTAGCCGCCCTGCGCCAGCTGCAGCGCCCAAGGCAGCAGCGAGCCGCCGTCCATCATCCAGCCATGCAGCAGGATCACCGTGCCGCGCGGTGCGGGCGGGGCCGCGCCCGCCGCCGGCGCACTGGCCTGCATCGAGAACTCGGGGAAGCGTTCGCCCTGGCCGAGGTAGCGGTAATGCAGGCGGTAGTCGCCCGGATCGAAAGCGAGCCAGTGCAGCGCCACGCCGCCGTCGCCGGGCACCTGGCCCTGGCGGTGCGGCAGGCGCGCGAGCAGGGCATCGATGCGCGCGCTGGGCACCATCGGCGAGGTGCCGCCGGGCGCGGCCAGGCGCGCGCTGAGCGACAGCGGCGGCATCGGCGAAGACAGGGCGAAGCCGGCCAGCATCACGCAGACGCCGGCCAGCGCCAGCGAACGCAGCATGGCGGAGATCCAAAAAAAAAATGGGAGGGTCGCCACGGTAGCGGCTGCGCCGCGGCGGCTCTACCGCGCGTCGATGACAAATGCATGACCGTTGTGTGGTGTTTGGTTTCGCGCCGCGCCGGGCGGGCCGGGCGCCGGAAAAGGCAAAGGCACCTTGCGGTGCCTTTGCCGGTTGCAACGGGTCGGGATCCGGGGATCAGAAGCGCTGCTGGTACTTCATGTACATGAAGCGGCCGATGTCGAAGCCGCCGTAGTAGGTGAAGCTGCTGTTGGGCTGGCTGTACATCACCGGGCCGACGTGCTTGAAGACGTTGTTCACGCCCAGCGACACGGTGCCGTTCCACGGCAGGCTGTAGCGCACCTGCAGGTCATGGAAGGTGTTGGCGCCGACCTTGCGGCTGGGCTGCACGTCGGTGTACGCGGAACGGAAGTCGGGCAGGTTGCACTCCGGGCCGCCATCCAGATCGTACGAGCACTTCTCCTTCATGCCCGAGTAGTAGCGCGTGGTCCAGCCGATGCCCAGGTCGCCGTACTGCCAGTCGAGGCTGAGGTTGGAGCGCACGCGGAAGTTGCCGCCCCAGCCGGTGAATTCCTCGACCGGGGTGCTGTCCACGTTGTCGCTCTTGCGCGACAGGTAGTCGACGTAGGTGGTGTTCCAGCTGACCGCGAAGCGGCCGATGGCCAGTTCCGGCAGGCGGTAGCGCACGCCGAGGTCATAGCCGGCGGTTTCCTGGTAGCCGGCATTGTTGAGCGAGCGGTTCATGCCGCTGACCTGGCCCTTGTTGCTGCCGGAGGTGTAGCGGGTGAAGCGCGAGCATGCCGAGGCGATGCCCTGCACGTAGCACTGGTTGAGGATGTCGGTGGCCGACTCGCCGACGATGACGTTGTCGATGCGGATCTTCCACCAGTCCAGGCTCAGGTCCAGGCCGCTGACGAAGTCCGGGCTGTAGACCACGCCCACGGTCCAGGTCTTGGCGGTCTCGGGCTTCAGGTCCGGGTTGGAGCCGGAGGTGAAGTCGGTCACCGCCTGCACGCCGGAGGTGCTGGCCAGTTCGCCGTCGCCGGTCTTCTGGCGGAAGCCGGCGCCCAGGCCGGCGGCGGTGCAGCGCGCGGCCACTTCGGCATTGCGCGCGGCGGCGCCGAACGCGCGGTCGCACGGGTCGGTGATGCGGTCGCGGGTAGTCACCGTGCCGCCGTACAGGTCATCCACGGTGGGCGCGCGGAAGCCGGTGCCGTAGGTGGCGCGGACCAGCAGGTCGTCGACCGGCTTCCACTTCAGGCCGAACTTGCCGTTGGTGGTGCCGCCGAAGTTGTCGTAGTCCGAGTAGCGCCCGGCCACGTCCAGCGACAGCTCGCGCGCGAACGGCAGGTCGGCCAGCAGCGGCACCTGCAGTTCCAGGTAGACCTCGTCCAGCGTGTAGTCGCCACGGGTCGGCTGGCCGCTGGTGCCGGCGATCTCGCCGTTCTGCACCATCAGGTCCGGGGTGTAGCTGGCTTCCTCGCTGCGGTGCTCCACGCCCATCGCGGCCATGATGTCGCCGGCCGGCAGGCTGAACAGCGAGCCGGAGATGTTGGCGCTGACCACCTTGGTGGTGCTCTGGATGTCATCGACGAAGCTGCGGAACAGGTAGTCGCGCACGGCCGGGTCGCCGCTGAGCGAGCCGGGGCTGTTGCTGCCCATCGGCGCCAGCGGGTTCCACGGCACGCAGCCCTGGATCACGTTGTCCGGGGTGCCGCAGCGGGCCACGCCGTTGGCATCGATGAAGGAGGCGCCCACCGCCTTGTTGACGTTGGGCTGGTACATGCTCTGCAGCGTGCGGCGCTCGCCCTCGTTGCGGTTGAACATGTAGCCCACGTTCCAGTCCCAGAAGCGCGAACCGGTCTCGAAGCTGCCTTCCAGGCCGACGCTGGCGCGCTTGGTGGTCAGGCTGTTGTTGGTCGCGCGCGGGAACTCCTCGGTGCGGTGCGAGAACAGCACGTCCTTGCCCCAGTGGTTGAACGCACTGTCCTTGGACAGCATCGCGCGGGTGCCGCTGGCGGCCTGCGCCGAGGACACCGAGTACGGGTAGCCGGCCAGCTGCTTGACCGACTCGCGCTCGCTGTACAGCACGTCGGCGACCACGCGCAGGTCGTCGCTGATCTGGAAGCCGCCGTTGGCGAACGCCGAGCGGCGCTCCAGCCCGGACAGCAGGGTCATGTTGGTCTTGGTGTTGGCGTAGGCCGAACGGTCGAGCGGCTTGAAGTCCTCCACCTTGGACGGGTCGCCGCCGGGGCCGACGCTGAGCACCTTGCCATCGACCGTGACCGAACCCCAGGCGGTGGTGCCGTTGAGGCCGTCGGTGGGGTGGTAGGGGCCGTTCGGATAGGCGGTGAACTCGCGTGCGCCGCCCAGCACCGGGTCTTCCTTCACCTTCTCGGCGCCGATGGTGACCCAGCCGCGCGCGAAGGTCTTGCCCCAGGTGGCGCTGTAGGAACGCTTCTGGCCGTCGCCTTCGCCGTACTGGCCGACATAGGCATTGGCCTGGCCGCCGTCGAAGTTCTTGCGGGTGATGATGTTGACCACGCCGGCGATGGCGTCCGAGCCGTACAGCGCCGAGGCGCCGTCGGTCAGCACTTCAACGCGCTCGACGATCGCCGACGGGATCGAACCCACGTCGGAGTAGCCGCCGGCGCTCACGCCCATGCGGCGGCCGTCGACCAGCACCAGGCTGCGCTCCGGGCCGAGGTTGCGCAGGCTGACGAACATGCCGCCGTAATCGCGCGCCGAGGACAGCGCCGAGGCGCGGCTCAGCGCCGGCGCGCCGGCCGCGGTGACGTCCTGCAGGATGTCGGCGACGTTGACGTAGCCCTTCTTCTCGATCTCGGCGCGGCTCAGCGCGATGACCGGCTTGGCGGTCTCGACGCTGGCCTGGCGGATGCGCGAGCCGGTGATCTCGACGCGGTCCAGGGTGGTGGTGCCGTCATTGCCGGACTGCGCCAAGGCGGGGGCGCTGCATGCGGTGGCCAGGGCCAGCGCGATGGCGGAGCGAAGCGGGGTCGACTTCAGGTACATCGGTTTTCCTTTACTGACTACGAAAAAAAGGCGCCCGGGAAGGGCGCCCTGAACAGATGCGATCACCGTTGGGGGAGGGACGCGGCATCCGTGCCATGCAGCTGCGCTGCCCGCCGGGTTTCCAGCGGGCGCGCATCATGGACCAAACGGATCGATGCGTGAAGAGGCAAACTCCGCCATTGCCGGCCGATCGCCGTAGTCGCCAAAGGGGCGGCGCGCGCACGCGCCGCCACCGTGGCCGTCAGGTCTCGCGCAGCGCGGTGGTGATCGGCAGCCGCGCCGCGCGCAACGCCGGGAACAGGCCGCCGACCAGGCCGATGCCCAGTGCCCACTTCAGCCCGCTCCACAGCAGCTCGGGCGAGACGTGGAACTTGAACACCACCGCGCTGAAGTTGCTGCCGATGGTGGACACGCTGTAGCCGTTGAACACCAGCCACGCCACCGCGCAGCCGAGCAGGCCGCCGACCAGCGCCAGCAGCATGGTCTCGAGCATCACCGCGGTCACCACCGGCAGGCCGCGGAAGCCGATCGCGCGCATGGTGGCGATCTCGCGGGCACGGGTGGCCACGGCCGCGTACATGGTGTTGAGCGCGCCGAACACCGCGCCGATGGCCATGATCGCGCCGATCACCTTGCCGAGGATGCTGATCAGCGTGTTCAAACCGCCGCCCTGCTTGCGGTAGTAGGCGCGGGTGGTCTCCACGTCCAGCTTCAGCCGCGGGTCGGCCGCCACCGCCGCCTTGAACTGCTCGAAGCCGGGCTTGCCCTCGGTACGCACGCTGATCGACTGGTAGGCGCCACGCTGGTAGGTGGTGGCCAGGGTCTGCACGTCGGTCCACAGCTCCGAATCGTGCGCGTCGCCGGAGGCGAAAACGCCCACCACCGTCCACGCCTGGTTGCCCAGGGTGAGGGTCTTGCCCACTTCCATGTCACGGAACTGGCCCTGCGCGCCCTCGCCGACCACGATCTCGCGCAGGCCCGGCTTGAACGGGCGGCCCTTTACGATCCTGACCTTGTCGTGCACCGCCCAGCCCATGTCGCCGACGCCGCGGAACTGTGCGTTGACGTCGGTGCCGTCGGCACGCGAGACCAGGTTGACCACCTGCGACAGCTCGGCCGACAGCAGCGGCCGCCCCTGCGCGTCGCGCGCCACCCCCGGCAGCGTGCCCAGCAGCGGCACCTGGTCACGGGTGATGACCGAGTTGGTCTCGGCCTGCGAGCCGCCGCGCAGCACGATGGCGGTGGTGTCATCGCCCGTGCTGTTGAGCGTGGCCTGGAAGCCTTCGCCCATCGCCAGCATCGCCACCAGCACCCCGACCACGCCGGCGATGCCGACCACGATCACCGACGACGCGCCCCAGCGCTGCGGCAGGCTGGAAATGCCGATGCGGGTGGCGGCCAGCGCCAGCCGCCCGCTGCGGGTGAGCGGCAGCCACAATGCGATGGCGACCGCCACGGCCAGCACGCCGACCCAGGGGAGGGCGATCCAGATGCCCAGGCCGATGGCGAGCAGAACGATGGTGAGCAGATTCCATGCCCAGCTCCATGTCTGTCGCCGTGGCTGCGCCGGTCGCACTGGTTTTGGTCCGCGCCACCATTGCAGGGCGCCGTGGATGCCACCGGTGATCAGTGCCAGTCCGAACAGCGAGAACGGACGAGCGGTGAAGCTCACCAGTGCGATGCCCAGCAGTAGTGCCAGAAAGATCGAGAGTTTCTTGATCATGTCGTTCTCCTCAGCGCCCGGCCAGTGCGTCGACGATCTTCAGCCGCTTGGCGCGCAGCGCCGGCAGCACGCCCACCACCAGGCCGATCAGCACGATCAGCCCCAGACCCATGAACCAGGTCTGCAGTGGTACCTGCGGCGGCAGCATGCCCATGGTCTTGGGGGCCATCAGCGGCAGTGCCAGCGCCGCCAGGCTAAGGCCGAGGGCGCCGCCCAGGCCGACCAGCAGCACCGATTCGACCATCACCAGCATCAGCACGGTGCCGTCCTTGAAGCCCAGCGTCTTGAGCGTGGCCAGCTCCGGGATGCGCTCGCGCACCGCCTGCGCCATGGTGTTGCCGGTCAACAGCAGCAGGGTGAAGAACACCGCGCCCATGATCGAGGTGACGATCATGCCGATGTCGGCGAACTGCTTGATGAAGGCCTGCTGGAACGCCGACTCGGTCTGGCTCTTGGTCTCGTGGTCGGAATTGGCCGAGATCGCGTCGATCGCCTGGGCCACGCGCGAGGCGTGGTCGGCATTGTCCAGCGTGACCGTGTACCAGCTCACCTGGTTCTTGATGTAGTCGTTGGATTCGTCGAAGTACTTCCAGTTCATCATCAACTGGCGCTCGTCGTTGGCGGCGGTGGCGGTGTTCTTCGAGTGGAACACGCCCACCAGCTGCAACGGCCAGTCGTTGCTGCCGCCACGCGGGAAGATCGTGGCCTGCAGCGGGATGGTGTCGCCGATCTTCCAGCCGAACTGGTTGGCCAGCGTCGCGCCGACGATGGCACCGGTGCGGGTGTTGTGGAACGCGTCCAGCTGCTCCTTCGGGATCTCGAACTCGCGGTAGACGTCGAAATAGTTGGGCGCCACCGAGAAGTTGGGGAAGAAGTTCTTCGGGTCCTGGTAGATGCCGCCGAACCACATGCCGTAAGTGACGTCGTGCACGCCCTGTACCTGGCGGATCTGCGATTCCAGGCGGATCGGCAACGACTGGGTGATCGACAGCCGCGAGGCGACGACCAGGCGGTTGGCGCCGGCCACGCTGCTGCCGCCGCTGCTGAACGCCACGCGGACCGAATCGAGCATGCCGAACAGCAGGAATGCGGTGACCACCGACAGCAGCGTGAACAGGGTGCGGGTGCGGCTGCGGAACAGCTGCGCCCAGATCAGCGAGAAGTACTTCATGGCCTGCCCTCCTGCGCGCCGTGGCGCGGGCGGCGGTGCGCCGAAGCGCGGCGATCGTGTCGAATGTTCATGGCCGGGCTCCTTCAGTGCACCGGGGCGTCGACCAGCTCGCCCTTGTCCAGATGCACGGTGTGGGTGGCGTACTCGGCCGCCTTCGGGTCATGGGTGACCATGATGATGGTCTTGCCGTGCTCGCGGTTGAGCAGCTGCAGCAGGCCCAGCACCTCCTCGGCACTCTGCCGGTCGAGGTCGCCGGTGGGCTCGTCGCAGATCAGGAACATCGGGTCGGAGACGATGGCGCGGGCGATGGCCACGCGCTGCTGCTGGCCGCCGGACAGCTCGTTGGGGCGATGGTCGCGGCGGTCGGCCAGGCCGACCAGGGCCAGCGCGATCTGTGCGCGGCGCCTGCGTTCGCCGGCCGACAGGTTGGTCAGCAGCAGCGGCAGCTCCACGTTCTTCTGCGCGGTGAGCATCGGCATCAGGTTGTAGAACTGGAACACGAAGCCGACGTGGTGGCTGCGCCAGGTCGAAAGCTGGCCGGCGCCGAGCTGGTCGATGCGCTGGCCTTCGATGGCGATCTCGCCGCCGCTGGGCGTATCCAGTCCGCCGATCAGGTTGAGCAGGGTGGTCTTGCCCGAACCGGACGGACCCATCAGCGCGACGAAGTCGCCGCGGTCAATGTCCAGGTCGATGCCGTGCAGCACCTGCACCTTCTCGGGGCCGCGCTGGTAGGTCTTGGTGATGTTGCGGAGGGTGACGAGGGCGGTCATGGGTGGTCCTCTGCGGTGGTGCGGTGGGTGGCGCTGCCGCGCCGTTCTGCTTTTTCTCCCGCGTGGGCGGGAGCGGTGAATGGGGCGATGCTTCGGCGGTTGCGGTTGCGGTTGCGGTTGCTTTTGCAGTTTTCTTTTGACTTCTTCAGGCCGTAGAGCGGGCCGTCCCCCTGGCCCGCGAGGAGCGCAGGGAACCGGCGGGCGCAGCCCGGCGGGCCCCAAAGGAGGAGCGAAAGCTCCTGATCCTGCTTGAGCCGTTGCTTGGGGCTTTGCTTTGGAAAGAAACAACAACCCAAGCGAGAGCTTGAAAGCAGGGCTGTCACTCCTGCTTCGCAGGAGCGAGTCACTTCTCTTTGCTCGTGCAAAGAGAAGTAACCAAGAGAAAGCACGCCCTGCCTACGCGCCCGACGCGCTACGCGCGCCGGGTCCACTCCGACGGCGGGATTTTTCGACGAGACATCCCTGTCTCGTCGAAAAACGACGTGCATCCATGCACGTCGCCCTTCGGGTTTTTCCCGCCGGCTCCGTCGCTGCGGAAGGGGGGGCGGAAATCAAAAGCGGGAGCAGAGTCACGAGCAACAGCAACAGCAACAGCAACAGCAACAGCAACAGCAACAGCAACAGCAATAGCAACCGCGGAGATCAGTTTTCAGGCCCCTCGCCCTCCGGGGGAGAAGGCGCGGGCTGCGTGCCACTGGCGCGTGTGCCCTGGAGCGGGGCTTGCGGTGAGGGGCGATGGAGCCCGGATGGATCAGCCATCCCCGGCGCCGTGCGTCCTCATCCGCCATCCGGGCACCTTCTCCCCCCGGGGAGAAGGGCACCCGGTCATTGCGCCGCGTCGCTGGCCAGTGCCACCTTGTCGCCGTCCTTCAGTGTCGGCGGCGGGTTCACCACCACCGTCTGTCCCGCCGACAGGCCCGACAGCACCTGCCGGTCCTTGCCCATTTCCATGCCGGTCTTCAGCGCCTGCGCCTGCACCGTGTCGTCGCCGCCGACCACGAACGCCACCGTGTCCTGCCCGCGCTGCACGATCGCCGTCGCCGGCACGCGCACGCCCTCGGGCTTCTTCTCGCCGGCGGCCGCCGGCTTTTCCAGGAAGCTCACCCGCACGCCCATCTCCGGCACGATGCGCGGGTCCTTCACCTTCAGCGCCACGCGCACCTTGACCGTGGCCTTGCCGCGGTCGGCGGTGGGGATGATGGCGATCACTTCGGCCGGAATCTTCCAGTCCGGGTAGGCGTTCAGCACGGCTTCGACCGGCATCTTCGGCTGCACGCGACCGATGTAGGCCTCGCCCACCTCGACTTCGATCTCCAGCGAATCCATGTCGACGATGGTGCCGATGCCGGTGCGGGTGAAGCCGCCGCCGGCCGACAGCGGCGAGACGATTTCGCCCGGCTGCGCGGCCTTGGCGGTGACCACGCCGGCGAACGGCGCGCGCACCACATTGTTGTCCACGCCCAGGTCGGCGATGGCCAGCGCGTCGCGGGCGACGGTGGCGTTGTGGCGGGCGGTGGCCAGCTGCGCGCGCAGGCTGTCGCGCTGGGCCACGGACTGGTCGTACTGCGAGCGCGACACCAGCTGCCGGCCGACCAGCTGCTGCAGGCGCTGGGCGTCGGCCTCGGCCTGGCGCAACTGCGCCTGCAGGCCGTCGACCTGGCTGCGCGCGGCGTCGAGCTGGGCGGCGTTGAGCGCGCGCTGCGCGTTGGCGTCGATCGGGTCGAGGGTGGCCATGACCTGGCCCTCCTCCACGCGCATGCCTTCCTCGATCATCACCTCGCGCACCTTGCCGGTGATCTTGGCCGACACGGTGGCCATGCGCCGCGCCACCACGTAGCCGCTGGCGTCGAGCACCGATGCACTGGCGCTGTCCTGGCCGATGGCGACCACCGCTGCGGTCTCCACCACCACCGGCTTGCCACGGCTGAAGAAAATGCCGGCGACGACCGCGAGCACCAGCAGCGCCAGCAGCCCCAGCACCCACCACAGCCAGCGGCGCGGGGCGGCGGGGCCGGTCGGCGGCGGCGCCGAGCGGTCGATGCGGAGTTCCTTGAGCAGGTCGGCGGAGGTGTTCATCGGTACCGGAACGGGAGGCGGGAAGAAGTGACGGAAGGTAACCCAAACCGGCGCTGGCGGGCGGCCGGTGGCGGGGACCGATTCTAGGTGGCGCGCTTCCACCGCGCAGGTGACGGGTGTCACCCGCCTGGCCTGACCGCCGCCACTGCGCGCCGGCGGCGCGGCTGGATACCGTGGCGCCATCGATCAGCGGAGGTGGGTGGATGGACGCGAGGGGGCAAGTACTGGCGAGCCTGCGCGGGGTGCGCAAGCGCTATGGCGCGCTGCAGGCGCTGGATGGCGTGGACCTGGACCTGCATGCCGGGCAGGTGCTGGCCTTGCTTGGGCCCAACGGCGCCGGCAAGACCACCACCATCGGCCTGCTGCTGGGCCTGCTGCGCGCCGACGCCGGCCAGGTGCGCCTGTTCGGGCGGGACCCGCAGCAGATGGGGTCACGTCGCGGCATCGGCGTGATGCTGCAGGACGCGGCGCTGCCGCCGACGCTGAAGGTCGGCGAGCTGCTGCGGCTGACTGCCAGCTACTACCCGGCGCCGCGGCCGCTGGCCGAGAGCGCGGCAATGGCCGGGATCGAGGATCTGCTCGGGCGGCCCTACGGCAAGCTGTCCGGCGGCCAGCAGCGGCGCGTGCAGTTCGCCATCGCGTTGTGCGGGCGCCCGCGGCTGCTGTTCCTGGACGAGCCCACGGTGGGCCTGGACCTGCCGGCGCGGCAGCGGCTGTGGGCCGCCGTGCGCACGCTGGCCGGCGAAGGCGTGGGCGTGGTGTTGACCACGCATTATCTGGAGGAGGCCGGGCACCTGGCCGACCGCGTCTGCGTGCTCATGCGCGGGCGTATCGTCAGCGACGGCAGCGTCGACGCGCTGCGCGCCCGGGTACAGACCCGCCGTATCCGCTGCCGGTCCACGCTCGCGGCCAGCGCCGTGGCCGGCTGGCCCGGCGTACGCCAGGTCGATCACGATGGCACCTGGCTGCAGGTCTCCAGCGACCAGGTGGAAACCGTGGTGCGGCGCCTGCTCGAGGCCGATCCGGCACTGGCCGGCCTGGAAGTACAGGCCGCCGGCCTGGACGAGGCGTTCTGCGACCTGACCCGCGACGACCGCGTCGCCTGCTCCGTTCTGCGCGAGGCCGCCTGATGGACACCGTGCCTGCCTGTTCCGCCACCCAGCCGCCGATGCCGCGCGGCCGCGTGGTTGCCGCCTACCTGCAGGAGACGCGCGCCGAATGCCTGCGTTACCTGCGCAGCCCGTCGTTCCTGCTGCCGACGCTGCTGTTCCCGGCGGTGTTCTTCGTGATGTTCGCGGTGGTGCTGGGCGGCCGCGGCGCGGCCGAGGTGCCGCGCTTCCTGCTGGCGTCGTATTCCACTTTCGGGGTGATGGCGCCGGGCCTGTTCGGCTTCGGCATGTCGCTGGCGCTGGAGCGCGACAACGGCCTGCTCACCCTCAAGCGCGCGCTGCCGATGCCGCCGGCCGCCTACCTGCTCGGCAAGACCGCGATGGCCATGCTGATGGCGGCGCTGATCACCTGCCTGCTGCAGGCGCTGGGGCTGACCCTGGCGCACGTGCAGCTGCAGGCGGCGCAGATGCTGCGGCTGGCGCTGGTCTGCATCCTCGGCGCGGTGCCGTTCTGCGCGCTGGGGCTGTTGCTGGGCACCCTGGTCAAGGGCCAGGGCGCGCCGGCCATGGTCAACCTGCTGTACCTGCCCATGGCGTTCCTGTCCGGGTTGTGGTTCCCGTTGCAGATGCTGCCGCCGCTGCTGCGCGCGCAGGCGCCGCTGTGGCCCAGCTACCACCTCAACGCGCTGGCGCAGTCGGCGCTGGGCCTGGGCACCGGCGCCGCCGGACCGCACGTGCTGTGGCTGGCCGGGTTCACCGCCGTGGTCCTGGCGCTGGCCGTGCACCGCCTGCGCCGCCATGGCTGATGGCATCATCGACGCCTGCGCGACAGGAACCGCCTCGTGAACCACCGCCATATCCCCGCCTGGCTGACGCCCGCCCCCGATTCGGTGGTGGCCGACAACCTCAAGCTCGGCAAATGGCCGTGGATCGACGCGGTGCACCTGCTGTGGACGGTGTGGGTGTTCCTCACGCCGATGTTCGGCGCCGGCTTCACCCTGCGCTGGGTGCTGATCACGCTGTGGTCGTACCCGCTGTTCCTGGTGCTGTTCGTGATGACCCTGGTGGCGTCGCGGCGCAACGCACCGCTGTTCGCGCTGGCGATGATCGTGCTGTCCATGGCGCTGCTGCGCAGCTATCCGTCGGGCATGAACTACTTCGTGTTCGGCTGCGTGATGCTGCGCTCCAACCGCTGCATCAGCGTGCGCCGCTACCTGCTGGAGCTGGCGCTGCTCAACACCGGCTTCGTCGCGCTGGCCGCGTGGATCGGTTACCCGTGGCAGGTCGTCGCGTGGATCCCGGCCTTGACCGTGATCATCGGCCTGATCGTCAACGTCGAGCGCGCCAGCAGCGAGAAGGACGCCGCGCTGCGGCTGTCGCACGAGGAGGTGCGCCGGCTGGCGGCCACCGCCGAGCGCGAGCGCATCGGCCGCGACCTGCACGACCTGCTCGGGCACACGCTGTCGCTGATCACGCTGAAAATGGAGCTGTCGCGCAAGCTGTTCGAGCGCGACCCGGCGCGTTCGCGGCGTGAGCTGGCCGAGGCCGAGCAGATCGCGCGCGACGCGCTGGCGCAGGTGCGCAGCGCCGTCACCGGCTTCCGCGCCGCCGACATGGCCGCCGAGCTGGCCTCGGCGCACCTGCTGCTGGAGTCCTCGCGGGTGCACCTGCGGCACACACCCCCACCGCCCATGCCGGCCTGGATCGAATGCGGGCTGGCCATGGTGCTGCGCGAAGCGGTCACCAACATCGCCCGCCACGCGCAGGCCAGCGAGGCGCTGATCGCGCTGCGGGTGGAGGACGGGGCGGTGGTGCTGGAGGTGGCCGATGACGGCCGCGGCGGCGTATCCGCCAACGGCAACGGCCTGGCCGGCATGCGCGAACGGGTGGCGGCACTGGGCGGCAGCCTGCGCATCGACTCGCCGCGCGGCGGCGGCACGCGGCTGGCGGTAACCGTGCCGCTCGGCGAACCGGGCGCCGCCCCCGGCACCGCGCCCGAGGCACCCACACCGGCAATGGAGGCGCGCGCATGATCCGCATCCTGCTGGCCGAAGACCAGGCCATGGTGCGCGGCGCCTTGTCGGCGCTGCTGAACCTGGAACTGGACATCGAGGTGGTGGGCACCGCGGCCGACGGCGAGGCGGCGTGGCGCGAGCTGCAGCGGCTGGCCCCGGACGTGCTGGTCACCGATATCGAGATGCCGGGGCTGACCGGGCTGGAGCTGGCCCAGCGGGTGCAGCGCCATGGGCTGGCGGCGAAAGTGGTGATCGTCACCACCTTCGCCCGCGGCGGCTTCCTGCGCCGCGCCCTGGACGCCGGGGTGCAGGGCTACTTGCTGAAGGACGCGCCGGCGGAAAAGCTGGCCGAGGCCCTGCGCCAGGTGCACCGCGGCGGCCGCGCCATCGATCCGCAACTGGCGGTGGAAGCCTGGTCCGAGGCCGACCCGCTCAACGACCGCGAGCGCCAGGTGCTGCGGCTGGCGGGCGAGGGCCGCTCGGCCAACGAGATCGCCGAACAGCTCGGGCTGTCGCACGGCACCGTGCGCAACTACCTGTCCGACTGCATCGGCAAGCTGGGCGTGGCCAATCGCATCGAGGCGCACCGGCTGGCACGGCAGAAGGGTTGGCTGTAGTCGGGATCCGCCGCCACCGGTCGCCAGGTGGCGATACCTGAGGCGACGGCAGCGCGAGGCTTGCGGCGGCGCCGCGCGGTGTGGGCGCCCACGCCGCGCGGTGGAACCTCAGTCCCTGCCGCGGGCCATCGCCTGGAACACGCCGTCGCGCCGCACCCACAGGTGGAACAGCGCCGCGCCGACGTGCGCCAGCACCGTGGCGAACAGCGCATAGGCCAGCACGCCGTGGGCAGCGCGCAGCGCCGCGTACAGCGCCGGCGTATGCGGCACGATCGCCGGCAGGTGCACGCCGCCCCACAGCACGATGGGATAACCGCCGGCCGACAGCATGGCCCAGCCGATCAGCGGCATCGCCAGCATCAGCGCGTACAGCACCGCGTGCGAGGCCCTGGCCGCCAGTGCCTGCCATGGCGGCAGGTCCGCCGGCAGCGGTGGCGGGCGGTGGCGCAGCCGGTTGTACAGGCGCAGCAGCGCCAGCACGCCGATGGCGATGCCCAGCGGGCGGTGCAGGTCGATCAGCAGCGGCCGCAGGTGCAGCGAAGCGACCATGCTCACGCCGATGAACAGCATGGCCACGATCATCAGCGCCATGGACCAGTGCAACACCCGCGCCAGCAGGTTGAAATGGCCGTTGCCGGTGCTCATCGCGTGGCCTCCCGCGGCTGCGCCGGGGCGCCGGCGGCGCGTTCGCGCTCGCGGCGGTTGAACGACTGCGAATAGATCGCCGAGCGTGCCGCCAGCACCGGGTCATCGCTGCCGCGCATGCCGGTGGGCAGGATCAGCGGGTCGAAGTTCAGTTCGCCGCAGGCGCCCTGTTCCTGCGACTGCATGCGCTCCAGGCTGAGCACGCCGGCCATCACTTCCGGACGCGACGCCGGCCACGGCACCGAGGGATCGTCGACCGCATCGCCGGGGCCGGCGAGGCTGACCACCAGGTTCCAGCGCAGCGGACCGGCGGCCAGCCGGCGCTGCAGGTCCTGGCTGAGGAAATCCGCGTCCGCGTGCCTGCGCGCCTGTGGGTCGAGCTCGACCACCGGCGCCTGCGGCTGCCAGCGCCAGCGCACGGCACGCGCCTGGCCCTGCGCATTGGTGAACCAGAAGCTGTTGATGCCGTTGAACGTGGTGTTGGCCCAGCTGTCGGTCCACGGCGCGGTCCGCGCCCACTGCTGGAACGCCTGCGCGCTGGGGTATTTCGCCAGCACCGCGGCCATTTTCGCCGGGTCGGGCTTGCCGGTGGCCGGATCCGGCACCTGCGCGCGGGTCTGTTCGTAGAACGCCTCGGGCGTGGGCACCGCGAAGAACGGGAAACTGTTCATCGCCATCCGCCATTCCTGGCCATCGTCGCTGGCCAGGCGCAGGGCGATGCTGCGCACCCGCGCATTGCCGTCGGCGCCATGCGGATCGCCGCCGCCGATCGACAGCCGGCCGAGCACCGGCACCCGCGGCTGCGTGAACACGCGTGCCCGCGACAGCGACGGCGCCTGCGCGCTGGGTTCGAACCAGCCGCTCACGCACACGCCCTTGCTGTGCGCGCGGCGGAAGCCGGGATGGGCCGCGCCGGTCGCCTCGATGGTGTCGGTGAAACGCTGCGCGGTCAGCCGTTCGCGGCCGATCCAGCCGGCCAGCCAGGCAAAGGCCAGCGCGGCGGCACCCAGGATCAGCGCGATCAGCGCGATCCAGGGCAAGGCGGTGTGGCGGCCGGGCGCCTGTGGATCCTGGCCTGCAGGGGGAGGAGGGAGCAGTGGCATGTCGCGGTCCTGCCTGGGTCGAGCATGGGAAGGGCCCGCACATCGTCGCAGAACCGGGCAGCCGGAAAAATTCAATTTTTCGTCAGATATTCCCCGCCCCGGGCAGCGCCGGCCGGACCGCTCCGGCCGGCAGTGCCGGCATCAGCCGTAGCGGGCCTTGAGCATCGCCCACGCCGAGCGCAGCGCCAGCGCCTCGCCGCCGGCCGGGCGCCCCGGGCGGTCGCTGTCGTTCCAGGCGTAGACGTCCAGGTGCGCCCACGCGCGGCCCTCGTCGACGAAGCGCTCCAGGTACAGCGCCGCGGTGACGCTGCCGGCCATGCGCGAGCCGGCGTTGGCCATGTCGGCGATGCCACTGTTGAGGTAGCGCTGGTACGGCCGCCACAACGGCATGCGCCACACCGGGTCGCGGGTCTGCTCGCCGGCCTCCAGCCACTGCCGGGCGAGCGTGTCGTCGTTGGCGAACAGCGCCGGCAGGTCCGGGCCCAGGGCGATGCGCGCGGCACCGGTCAGGGTGGCGAAATCGATGATCGCGTCGGGCTGCATCTCGCTGGCGTAGGCCAGTGCGTCGCACAGGATCAGGCGGCCCTCGGCGTCGGTGTTGTCGATCTCCACGGTGATGCCCTTGCGCGTGGTGATCACTTCGCCCGGGCGGAACGCGTCGGGGCCGACCGCGTTCTCCACCGCCGGCACCACCAGGGTCAGCCGCACCGGCAGCTTCTGTGCCATCACCAGCCCGGCCAGCGCCAGCGCATGCGCGGCGCCGCCCATGTCCTTCTTCATGTTGCGCATGCCGTCGGCCGGCTTCAGGTCCAGCCCGCCGGTGTCGAAGCACACGCCCTTGCCGACCAGCGCCAGGTGCGGGGCGGTGTCCTGGCCCCAGCGCAGCACGATCAGCCGCGGCGCGCGGTGCGAGGCGCGGCCGACCGCGTGGATGGTGGGGAAATTCATCTCCAGCAGTTCGTCGCCGGCGATCACTTCCAGCGTGCCGCCGTGGGCGTCGGCCAGCGCGCGCGCGGCGTCTTCCAGGTGCTGCGGGCCCATGTCCTCGGTCGGGGTGTTGACCCAGTCGCGCACGCGCAGGCACGCGGCAAGCACGTCCTGTACCTCCGCTGACGGCGTGGCCAGCAGTTGTGCCGGTTGCCGTGCCGGCTTGCGGTAGCGGGCAAAGCGGTAGCTGCCCAGGCCCCAGCCCAGGTGCAGGTTGGAAAGCCCGGCGGCATCGAGCGCGCTGGCAAGCTGCCAGCGGCTGCCGGCCGGCAGTGCGAACGGGCCGTGCGCGTAGGCATGGGCATCGGCGCGGTCGCCGACGCCCAGCACCGCGCCGGCCAGCCCGTCGTTGCCGGGCAGCAACGCCACGCTGCCCGGCGCGGCGGTGAACTGCTGGCTCTTCAGCCACGCCTGCGTGGCCGCCGGCTGGGCGTCCAGCCACGCAGCGAACGACGCCTTGTCGAGTACGTGCAGCGGCAGGGCGTTGTTGGCATCGGAGGTGAAACCAATGGATGGCGAAGCAGACATGGGGGTCATTCCTGGTAATGGGGGGCGGTGGCGCGCGATGGCCGGCCGCCCGTTGTCATGATGCCGTTCCGATACGTGGAAGCAGCCAGTAGAGGGCGGCGCAGTTCAGCACCGCGCTGGTCCAGAAGCCGAGCTGGAAGCCGATCTTGCGGGTCTTGTGGCGGAATGCCTGCTGCGCCAGCAGGCCGCCCGGCCAGCCGCACAGCAGGTCGAAGGCGTGCAGGGTGCTTTCGCGCGTGCGCCATTGGCCGTTACCGGCGGCGTTCTTGTCCCGGGCATAGGCGAAGAACGACACCGTGCCCATCGCCACATAGGCCAGCGTCACCGGCAGCGGCCAGAGCCGCAGCGCGCCGCCGGCGGCCAGCGCGATGAGCGCACAGGCAAGAATGCAACGCTGCACGGCGTCGATCGGCGCGGCCGCGCCACGCCGCTGGCGGGCGGTGGTCTTCGCCGCCACGCGCCGCTGCGCCCGGGTACGCATCCCAGCGGCATTGACCAGCGTGACGTCCACCGCGTTCAAACGGCCGCGCGCATCACGCTCGCAGTCGTAGCGGATGAGGTCGCCATCGGCGGGGCGGCGGCCGGCCCCTGCAATCGCCTTGATGTGGACGAAGGCGCGCGCCGCGTCGCCGGCACCGGCCTGCGATTGCAGCGGGCGCACGAACCCATGGCCCTTGCCGTCGTTCCAGTGCTCGATGCGGCCCAGTTGCGACATGGCCTCACTCCTGCGCGTCCAGCCAGTCGGCCAGCCCGGTGAGGGTGTCGAACTGCAGGTCCGGCTGCAGGCCGGCGTGGGTCCAGGGGTGCGATTCGCGGTTGATCCAACAGCCGCGCAGGCCCGCGCGGATGGCCCCGGCCACGTCCATTTCGGCGTGGTCGCCCACGTGCAGGACATGGGTGCGCTCGACACCCAGCCGGGCGCAGGCGGCGTGGAAGATGCCCGGGTCCGGCTTGGCCGCGCCGAATTCGCGCGAGCCCAGCTGGAACGCGAACAGGTCGCCGATGCCGATGCGCTGCAGGTCGGCGTTGCCATTGCTGACCGCGGCCACCGGCACGCGCGCGGCGATGCGCCGCAGCGCGTCCAGCGCGTCGGGATAGAACTCCACCTGGTTGCGTGCGGCGTAGAACGCCTCGTAGGCCGGTTCCAGCAGCGCCAGGCCGGCACCGCTCTTTTCCAGCGCTTCGGCCAGGGTGAGGCGGCGCAGCGCGCTCAGGTCGTAGTGCAGGTGCGGGTTGTCGTCGAAGGTGCGCACGCGCAGTTCGCGCATGGCCTCCACCGGGTACATCGCCGCCGTGGCCGGGCTGTGGACGCGCATCCAGTCGTGCAGCACCTGGTCGATGCGGGCACCGATGGGTGCGAACGGCCAGAGCGTGTCGTCCAGGTCGAGGGTGATGGCTAGGACAGGAAAGTTCACCGGGCCATTTTACGGCAGCGCGGCACGCGGCGCCTTGCCTATTCCAGCAGGCGCGCCCAGCCGTGCATGCCGTCCAGCCGCGCCAGTACCAGCTTGGCGCAGACCAGCAGCGGTACCGCCAGCAACAGGCCGACGATGCCCCACAGCCAGCCGAACAGCATCAGCGCCAGGACCAGCATCAACGGCGAGATCGCCATGCGCCGGCCGAGCACGATCGGGGTGACTAGCTGTCCCTCCAGCGTATGCAGCGCCAGGTAGGCCAGCGCCGGCGCCGCGACGGCCAGCGGCTCGCGGAACTGGGTCAGGCCGACCAGCAGCATCAGCGCGATGCCGATCAGCGGGCCCACGTAGGGTGCGAAATTCAGCAGCATCGCCACCGTGCCCCACAGCAGCGCCTCGGGCGCGGCGATGCCCAGCAGCACCAGCACCCCGGCCAGGGCCAGCCCGACCAGGGCATTGATGATGGTGATGGTCAGCACATAGCGCGAGATCTCGCGTTCCATCGCGCGCAGGATGTCGGTGGTGAAACGCTTCTGCTGGCGGTTGGGCAGCAGCGCGATCACGTGCCGCTGCAGGGTTTCGCCGTAGATCATGAAGAACAGGGTCAGCAGCACCACCGCCAGTGCCGAAGCGGCCAGCCGCGGCGTGCGCACCAGTACCTTGTACGGGTCGTCGAGCCGGGTGCGGATCACTTCCACCTTGCGGTTGTCCTCGCCGCCGGCGGCCCGGGCGAAGCTCTCGGCGGCCTGGTTGGCCTGCTGCACCGGCCGCACCAGGTCGCGGACCTTGCGCGACACCTCGCGCAGCTGCTGCGGCGTCTCGGCGAACCAGTCGGCGGCCGGCCCGGCCAGTTGCACCGCCAGCGCGCCGGCACTGGCCAGGCCCAGCACCAGCACCAGCAGCGCGGCCAGGAAGCGCGGCAGGCGCAGTTTCTGCAGCAGGCGGATGATCGGGTTGCCGACCAGGGCGAAGAACATCGCCAGCAGCACCGGCAGGACCACGTCCTGCGCGGCCCACAGGGTCGCGCCGACCGCCAGCGTGGCCAGCACCAGTAGGGCGGTGGAGGCGCGCGGGCGCGGCGCCGGCGCGGCCGGTTCGGTGGTGGCGGCGGTGTCGGGCGCAGCGGTGTCGGACGGCAGTGCGGACATCGGGCGGCACTCCGGTGCGGAAGGGGCGTGGCCGGCGGCCACGCGGCTCAGGATTCTGACAGTTCGGTGGCGGCGGCTGCTGCCTGCGGCGGCGTGCCCGCGGTCGCGGGCGTCGCCCCTGCTGCCGGCGTGGGCGGGTCCGCCTGCGGGGCGTCGTCGCCGGCCGCTTCCGCGGTCGCCGCGGCGGCCGCGGCCAGCCCGGCCTCCTGCAGCGTGGCGATCGAGGCCTGCGCCGAGGCGACCAACCCGGATACCGAGCCGATCATCTGCAGCCAGCGCGCGCCGCTGAAGGCGCCGCCGGGTTCCAGCCTGCCGGCGACAAAGCCACCGGCGAGCCCGGCGATGAGGATGCGGCCCGGCGTCCAGCTGCGGCGCCAGGCCGCTTCCAGCGTGTGCCATTGCCGCACGGTCTCGTCCATGCGTACCTGCACGACGGCTTCGGCGCGGCGCACGCGGCGCTGCAGGGCATCGAAGTTCATGGCGTCCGGTCCCCGGGGATCTCGACGTCGGCGTCGGGGTCGTCCTCGGCCGGTTCATCGAACAGGCCCAGTCGCGACAGCTGCCGGCGGGTGGCATGCATGCCGGTGTGGTGGAAGAAGTAGCTGACCCGCCAGATCGCATAGCCGGTGACCGCCAGGCTGGCCAGCGAAGTGACCAGCAGCGACACGAACCAGGACAGGCCCAGCGCGTGCAGCAGGGCGATCAGCGTGGCCGCCAGCAGCAGCCACGCCGAGGCGCCGAACACGATGGCCACGCCGCTCCAGGCCAGGCCACGGCCGAAGGCGCTGCGGGCCAGCGCGAAATCAGCCGAGGCCAGCCGCCGCAGCGAGCGCAGCGTGTGGGTCGCCGCATCCAGCGTCTGCCGGCCGGCGCTGCCGACCTCGCGGATGCTCTCCTCCAGCCCGGGCGCTGCCTTGCCGGCCTCGTCGTTGCCGTTTCCGGTGGCGCCCGATGGTGGCGCGTTGTCGCCCACGCCCGCGTCAGTCGTTGCTGCGGGCGAGCTTGGCGATGATCCAGCCGGCGGCGAACGCCACGCCGAACGAGGCCAGCGGGCGCTCGCGGATCAGGTCGGCGGCGCTGTCGATCAGGTCCTTGCCCTTGTCCATCAGCGCGTCCATCTGTTCCTTGGCGGCGGCGCCCGACAGTTCGGCCGCGGCCAGCCCGGACAGGGCGCTGTCGGACAGCTCGGCCTTCACGTTGGCCTTGCCCAGGCGCAGTTCGTCACCGGCCAGGCCGGCCGCGTCCTTGACCGCCGTGCCGGCGGCGCGCGCGGCCGATTTCAGGTGCGATCCGGCGTCGCCCAGGTGGTCCTTCATGGTGTCGGTGTTCGTGGGGCTCATTGTTTCGTCTCCTTCGGTTCGGGGGGACGCCAGCGGGGCGGCGCAGGGAAAGCAATACCAGCGGCCGGGTGTAAGGAACGTTACGAGCGCCGGCCGATCAGCGCATCAGCAGTTGTCCCTGGGTGGTGCCGCGCACGATGCGCAGCACCAGCTGCGGCGGGCGCGGGCTGAAACTGGCGCGCCAGCTGGCCAGGTCGACGAACTCGCCGCTGCTCGCGGCCAGCACGATATCGCCGCTGGCCAGGCCGGACTGCGCGGCGCGGCTGCCACGCGCCACCTCACTGACCAGGACGCCGTTGAGGCCGGACTGGCGCGCGGACTCGGGCAGGTCGACGAACGTGGCGCCGGACAGGCGCGGGTCCAGCGTATCACCGGTCACCGCGCGCGGCTGTTCCTTGAGCGTGGCCTTGAGCTGCAGCGGCTTGCCGTCGCGGCGCACGTCGAGCTCGACGACGCGGCCGACCGGCTGCAGGCCCTCGAAGTTGTGCAGTGCCTGGGCGTTGTCCACGCGCTGGCCGTTGATCGCGGTGACCACGTCGCCGGCGCGCAGCCCGGCCGCCGCCGCGGCCGAGCCGGCCAGCACGCGGGTGACCAGCGCGCCGCGCGCTTCGGCCAGGCCCAGCCCCTGCGCGATCTGCGGGCTCAGGTTCTGGGTTTCCACGCCCAGCGTGCCGCGCACCACCACGCCCTTGGTGATCAGCTGCTCGACCACGTCGCGGGCGAGGTTGGAGGGAATGGCCAGGCCCAGGCCGATGTTGCCGGCCATGCTGCCCTGCGGGTTGAAGCTGGCGGTGTTGATGCCGACCAGTTGCCCGGCCAGGTTGACCAGCGCGCCGCCGGAGTTGCCCGGGTTGATCGAGGCGTCGGTCTGGATGAAATTCTGGTAGCCCAGCCCGCGGATGCCGCTGCGGCCCACCGCCGAGACGATGCCCGAGGTCACCGTCTGGCTGAAGCCGAACGGGTTGCCGATGGCCACCACGAAATCGCCGGTGCGCAGCTGGTCGCTGTCGCCCAGCGGCAGCGCGGTGAGCTTTTCAGCGGGAATGCGGATCAGCGCGATGTCGGTGTCGCGGTCCGACCCGAGGAATTCGGCCTTGACCGTGCGCCC
This sequence comes from Stenotrophomonas sp. Y6, assembly GCF_022436665.1. Lineage (NCBI taxonomy): Bacteria > Pseudomonadati > Pseudomonadota > Gammaproteobacteria > Lysobacterales > Lysobacteraceae > Stenotrophomonas > Stenotrophomonas sp. Y6. The sequence goes on along the minus strand of NZ_JAKUKB010000006.1, from coordinate 56,766 downwards.
GTCGGCCAGCGTCACCTGCACATCGTCGGCGTTCTCGATCACGTGGTGGTTGGTCAGCACGTAGCCCCTGGCCGCGTCGATGATCACCCCCGAGCCCAGCGACTCGTTGATGCGCTCCTGCGGTACCTGCGGGAACAGGCGGCGGAAGAACGGGTCGTCGAAGAACGGGTTGCGCACCCGCACCACCTGCTTGGTGTTGACGCTGACCACGGCCGGCATCACCCGTTCCAGCATCGGTGCCAGCGACGGCACCGGCTGGCCGGCGACCGCCGCCGGCAGCGCCGCGGTGGCGGGCAGCATGGCGCCGGTGGAGGCCTGGGCGCGGTTGTCCAGGTGGGCGTTGATGGCACTGGCGGTGAAGCCGCCGAAGGCGGCGGCCAGGGCAAGCGTGAGCAGGGTCGGGAGCGGTCGCATAAGGGCCGGGGTTCCATGCGGGGACGCCGCGCGGGGCGTCCGGGTGGGGCGGGAGTGGCTGAATGGAGTGTGGCGGCAGCGACCTAAATCGACAATGAAACATTCCGCGCCACCGCAATCGCAGGGGGCGCAAGCCCTGCGCGGATTGCAAGATGCCGGGGGCAGATTTTTCGTTTGACATCACCCAAGCGGTGGGTAAGCTTGGCATCGCCATCAGCCACTAGATGTTGGGTTGATGTGAAATGCGTCCCCAAGAAGTAGGGTTGAGGCCCGGGGTGCAGGCACCCCATAGGAAGGCGTGCAATGACGACGGAAGCGATGCAGACCTCCGGCCCTCGCCGGACCAATCCCCGCCCGCCCGCAGGCGCGTGACCACGCGCCGGCATCGTCGTCGTTGCAGCCCCGCCCGACCGGGGAAACGGTAAACGCACCGCAAGGTGCACAAGGAGAGTTCCACCATCATGAGCACGGTGCGTCTGGAAGTGGTCAGCAACCCAACCCGATCGGACCTTATCCCCCTGCAGCCCGCCTCGCAGGACATCTGGGACAAGAAGTACCGCCTCAAGACCAAGGCCGGGCAGGCGCTGGATGCCGATATCGACGGCACCTACCAGCGCGTGGCCCGCGCCCTGGCCGACGCCGAAGGCAGCGACGACAAGCGCGCCTACTGGTACGAGCGTTTCGTCTGGGCGCTGCGCCGCGGCGCGATCCCGGCCGGCCGCATCACCTCCAACGCCGGCGCGCAGGAACACAAGCCGGCCACCAGCACCATCAACTGCACCGTGTCGGGCACCATCACCGACTCGATGGATGGCATCCTGGAGAAGGTCCACGAGGCCGGCCTGACCCTGAAGGCCGGCTGCGGCATCGGCTACGAGTTCAGCACCCTGCGCCCGCGCGGCGCATTCGTGGCCGGCGCCGGCGCCTACACCTCCGGGCCGATGTCCTTCATGGATATCTACGACAAGATGTGCTTCACCGTGTCCTCGGCCGGTGGCCGCCGCGGCGCGCAGATGGGCACCTTCGACGTGTCGCACCCGGACGTGAAGGACTTCATCCGCGCCAAGCGCGAGGACGGCCGCCTGCGCCAGTTCAACCTGTCGCTGCTGATCACCGACGGCTTCATGGAGGCGGTGGACAAGGACGCCGACTGGCCGCTGGTGTTCCCGATCAACACCAAGGAGCAGGCCGAGCTGGATCCGGCCAGCGGCGAGGAAGTGGTCTGGCGCGAATGGCCGACCCATGAGAACTACATCGTCCGCGACGACGGCCTGGTGGCCTGCAAGGTGTACGGCCATATCCGTGCCCGCCACCTGTGGGACATGATCATGGTCTCGACGTACGACTACGCCGAGCCGGGTTTCATCCTGATCGACCGCGTCAACGAAATGAACAACAACTGGTGGTGCGAGAGCATCCGCGCCACCAACCCCTGCGGCGAGCAGCCGCTGCCGCCGTACGGCGCCTGCCTGCTGGGCTCGGTCAACCTGACCAAGTTCGTGCGCGACCCGTTCACCGACAAGGCCTCGTTCGACTGGGACGAGTACAAGGAAGTGGTGCGCGTGTTCACCCGCATGCTCGACAACGTGGTCGAGGTCAACGGCCTGCCGCTGGAACAGCAGCGCAACGAAATCATGCGCAAGCGCCGCCACGGCATGGGCTTCCTCGGCCTGGGCAGCACCCTGACCATGCTGCGCATGAAGTACGGTTCGCCGGAGTCGTGCGAGTTCACCGAAGCCATTGCCCGCGACATGGCCGTGGCCGGCTGGGAAACCGGCCTGGAACTGGCCCGCGAGAAGGGCCCGGCGCCGATCATGGAGGAGACCTTCGAGGTCACCGCGGCGATGCTGCGGCAGCGTCCGGAGATGCGCAAGGACGGCTGGAAGGTCGGCCAGAAGATCCAGGGCAAGGTGCTGCACGCGCGCTACAGCCGCTACATGCAGCGCATCGCCTCGGTCGCCCCGGAGCTGGTCGACGAACTGGCCGAGACCGGCGCGCGCTTCACCCACCACAGCTCCATCGCGCCGACCGGCACCATCAGCCTGTCGCTGGCCAACAACGCCTCCAATGGCATCGAGCCCTCGTTCGCGCACCACTACAGCCGCAACGTGATCCGCGAAGGCAAGAAGACCAAGGAGAAGGTGGACGTGTTCTCCTTCGAGCTGCTGGCCTACCGCGAACTGGTCAACCCCCGGGCGATGCCGTTCGCCGAGGACGCCGATTCGCGCCTGCCGGACTACTTCATCGCCGCCGACGACATCTCGCCGAAGGAACACGTGGACGTGCAGGCGGCCGCGCAGAAGTGGGTGGACAGCTCGATCTCCAAGACCGCCAACGTGCCGACGGACTACCCGTACGAGCAGTTCAAGGACATCTACCGCTACGCCCACCAGCAGGGCCTGAAGGGCTGCACCACGTTCCGCTTCAACCCGGCCGCCTTCCAGGGCGTGCTGGTCAAGGAGGCGGACCTGGAGAACACCACCTACCGCTTCGAACTGGAAGACGGCCAGGTGGTCGAGGTCAAGGGCAACGAGCAGATCGAGTACGACGGCGAGATGCACACCGCCGCCAATCTGTTCGACGCCCTCAAGGAAGGCTACTACGGCAAGTTCTGAGGTCGCCTTCGCACGCCGTCCCGCCGCCGCGCGGGACGGCGACGGTGGCCGCCACCACCGGGTTGTCGCCTGTGTTCCATGCCCCACCCGCTTCATTCCGCATCGCCAACGTGACCGATCCAATGCCCTTAAGGAGGGCTTTATGAGCAATGGCAATGGTGTGACGGCGACCGTGTCCCAGGTTGCCGAGAACGTGAAGGAAACCGCAGCCAACCTCGGCGACGCCATGGCCGCCACCGCCGGCGATGCCGTTGCCGCGGTCAAGACCCGCGCACGCAAGGTCGAGGCCGGCGCCACCCGGCAGGTCGCCAAGGTGAAGAAGGCGGTCAAGAAGGCCGAGAAGGTCGTCGCCAAGAAGGCCGCCGCGGCGAAGAAGGAGGTCGGCAAGACCGTTTCCAGCGTGCGCCGCAAGCTGGAGGCCGCCAAGGCTAATGCCAAGGCCGAGGCCGCGGCCCTGAAGAAGAAGGGTGCCGGCAAGCAGGCCGCCGCCAAGAAGGCCGTCGCCGCCGCCGAGAAGAAGGTGGCGAAGAAGGTCGCCTCGGCCAGGAAGACGGTGAAGGCCGCGGAGAAGAAAGTGGCCAAGGCCGTGGCCAAGAAGACCGCCGCGGTGAAGAAGGCGGTGGACAAGGCCGGCAGCAAGGTCGCCAAGAAAGTCGCCACCCGCACCGCCGCCACCCGTAAGGCGGTGAAGAAGGTCGAGAAGACGGTGGCCAGGAAGACCGCTTCCGCAAAGAAGACCGTGGCCAAGAAGGCGGCTTCGGCGAAGAAGACGGTGGCCAGGAAGACCACCGCGGTGAAGAAGGCGGCGAAGAAGGCCGCCCGCAAGTAAGCCGCACCCGCGCCCCCGCCCGCCGCGGGCGGGGGCGCCGCAACCCGCACCACAACGCATAACCAGGACCCGCACCATGGCCGTCAAGATCGACAAGAAAATCAAGGGTTATTCCGTCATCACCCCGGACGACAAGGCCCGGGAAGCGACGGCCAAGGCTCCGGTCGCACAGGCGCAGGACGATGCCCAGGACAGCAACATCGTGCACATGCACGAGCGCATCGAGCGCCCCGACGTGCTGATCGGCAGCACCTACAAGATCAAGTCGCCGCTGGTGGAACACGCATTCTACGTGACCATCAACGACATCGTGCTCAACGCCGGCACCGAGCACGAACTGCGCCGTCCGTTCGAGATCTTCATCAACTCCAAGTCGATGGAGCATTTCCAGTGGATCGTGGCGCTGACCCGCATCATGTCGGCGGTGTTCCGCAAGGGCGGCGACGTCACCTTCATCGTCGACGAGATGAAGGCCGTGTTCGACCCCAAGGGCGGCTATTTCAAGGCCGGCGGCGTGTACATGCCGTCGCTGGTCGCCGAGCTGGGCTCCATCGTCGAAGACCACATGAAGTCGATCGGCCTGCTGCACGATCCGGAAATGAGCGCCCACCAGCGCGCGCTGATCGCCGAGAAGCGCAAGCAGTTCGAGGACCGCTCAAAAAAAAACACTGACGCCGTAGTCGCCGCCCCCGCCGGGCGCGATGAGGACGTCCAGGTCACCGGCGAGGGCACCAGCTTCCCGCCCAGCGCCACCATGTGCCACAAGTGCAGCACCAAGGCGCTTGTGGTGATGGACGGGTGCGCCACCTGCCTGAACTGCGGCTACAGCAAGTGCGGCTGACCGGTGGCAACGCCGGATGAGACCGGGGCCGGTGTGCGCGAGCACCCGGCCCTTGTCTTTTCCGCCGGCGGGGAGCAGCCGACGGGGCTGCTTTGCGAGTTGGTGTGGACGCAGGCGTGCTTGGGCGGCTGCGTCGTCCTGTGACCAGTGCCCGGGGGGAAGCATGGAACAGTTCAAGGGGTGCGTCGGCGTGGATGGCGCCGGCAGCGGATGGATCGCCGTCTGGTGGGGCGGGGGCGGGCTGGTGCATGCGCTGCACCCCGACGCCCAGCAACTTTTCCATACGCACCGGACGGCCCGGGTGATCGCGGTGGATATTCCGATAGGGCTCTGCGAGCAGGGTGGCCGCCCGGCCGATCGCGAGGCGCGCTGCTTCGTTGGCGGCAAGCGGGCCAGCAGTGTTTTTTCCACGCCCGTGCGCGGCATTCTCGATGCGGGCTCGCAGCCCGAGGCATCCCGCCGCCACCGGGAGATCGACGGGCGCGGCTTCGGCGCGCAGTCGTTCGCGATCCTGCCCAAGATCCGCCAGTGGGACCAACTGCTCCAGGGGGACGTGGATGCACGGCAACGGGTGCGCGAGATACATCCGGAGGTGTCGTTCGCTGCGCTCAATGGTGGAGCGGGGCGCGGCCTGGCGGATGGCAAGCGCACCTTCGCCGGTGCACAGAGGCGCGTCAGCCTGTTGGCGGACATCTACGGCCAGGACGCAGTGATGGCGCTGCTGCGTGCGGTGCCGGCGCGCCAGGCCGCGACCGACGACGTACTGGATGCCCTGGCGGCGTTGTGGAGTGCCGAACGCATTGCCGCTGGCCGCGCGCGATCGCTGCCGGCGCAGGTGCAGCCGGACCGCACCGGGTTGCCCGCCGCGATCTGGTACTGATCCCCGTGGGAGCACGCGTCGAGGGTGTACCGGCGGCCAGGCGGCGGCCGGTGGACCACCCGCGGTAACGTCCGGCGCTGGCGGCCCGCGCGCCGGCAACGGCGCCTGAACCTCCCGGGCGCGGCAAACCAATGGCAGGGGTGGCGGTCCGCGCATGCGCTCTAGCATCCGCCCATCGCCCCTGCTGGATACGGTCATGCGCATCACTGCCCCGGTCGCGGTCTGCCTGCTGCTGGTCCCGCTGCTGCCGGCCTGCACGCCCGCGCAGATGCGCATGCCCGACGGCTTCACTGCCGATGCGGTGGCCTACGAGGTCAGCGGCCACTCGCCGCGGCGCTTCAACGAACCGGTGCGGTTCGGTCCGTACAGCGCCCTGCGGATGCGCGAGGGCTCGACCTTCTCCTGGCGCGTGCCCTTGCCGGCATTCGACGTGGGCCGCACGTCCCGGCCCTACGATTACACGATGGTGGCGCGCGACCAGCCACCGGTGCAGGTGCAGTGCCGCACGCAGGCATGGACCGCGGGCCGGGGGAGCGAATCACACCGGCTGACGGTCGACCTGACGGCGATGGCCGGGCCGCTGCTCGCGTGCGGGCTGCGGATGGATGGCCAGCCCATGCAGGTGCTGGAGGTGAGGCGCGAGGGCGAGGGCCTGGGCGGGCGCCTGCAGTCGCCATGGGGCAGCGACTACGCGGTGCGCGCCGTGTATGCCTACCAGGGCACGCCGGTCAGGGGCATGACACCGACCGGTTACGTCATCGCCGGCGATGGCGGCACGCGCGCCGTGGTCGACGTGCTCAACCGCGGCCGGGTGCACCTGGACCGCCGGCTCGACGATGACCAGCGCGTGTACTTCGCCGCGGCCGCCGCCGCGCTCCTGTTGCTCGACCCGGAACTGGGCGAATGAGCCGCTGCCGTCGCCGGCGGGCAACGCGGATCGGGAACGGTCGACCACCGATGTCCGGCGGCGCGGTGCATGACCGCCGCGGTCCAGCCGCGGCGGGCGCCAGCATGCCGCGTTCGGCGGTGCCCACAATCCGGCCTGGAGGCCAATGCCGATGAGCGCATACCGTTTTCGCCTGCCTGCAGCGCTGGTCCTGGCGCTGGCGCCGCTGCTGGCGGCCGCGCAGGATGCCTGCCCGGACCGTTCCAGTTACGCGCCGGCGCGCGGGATCATCGCCGACCTGGGGCGCATCGTCGCGCCCAACGGCGTGCAGGAGGACTACGCGGCGAAGATCGGCGGCATCGCGCAGTGGGTCAACGTGCGCGGCCAGGACCGCGACAACCCGCTGCTGCTGTTCGTGCACGGTGGGCCGGCATCGCCGGTGATCCCCACGCTGTGGCAGTTCCAGCGCCCGCTGGAGGAGTACTTCACCGTGGTCAACTACGACCAGCGCGGTGCCGGGCGGACGCTGCTGCTCAACCCGCAGCAGGAGGTGGCCGGCACGCTGCGCATCCAGCGGTACGTCGACGATGCCATCGAACTGGCCGACTACCTGCGCAGCCGCTACCACAAGCGCAAGCTGGTGCTGGTCGGGCACAGCTGGGGCACCGTGGTGGCGATGCAGGCGGCGCTGCAGCGCCCGGACCTGTTCCATGCGTATGTCGGCATCGGCCAGGTGATCGACGTGCGCACCAACGAGCGGGTCAGCTTCGATTACGGCCTGCGCACCGCGCGCGAGCGCGGCAACGCCGAAGCGGTGCGCGAGATGGAGGCCATCGCGCCCTATCCGGGCGACGCGCCGCTCACCCGCGAGCGGATCGTCGTGGCCCGCAAATGGCCACAGCACTACGGCGGCCTGAGTGCGTTCCGCAGCGAGTCGAACTACTTCTTCCAGGGGCCGCGGTTGTCGCCCGACTACGACGATGCGGCACGCTGCGCGATCAACGCCGGCAGCGAATTCACCCTCGGGCGGTTGCTGGATGAGTTCCTGCAGGTGGACTACCGCGGGGTGAAGCGGTTCCCCATCCCGGTGCTGATGTTCATGGGGCGCCACGACTACACCACGCCCTCGGAACCGACCGCGGCCTGGTTGGCGCAGGTGCGCGCGCCGTACAAGCGCGGCGTCTGGTTCGAGCATTCGGCGCACATGATCCCGTGGGAGGAGCCGGGCAAGACCCTGGTCAGCCTGCTGGAGCAGGTGCGTCCGCTGGCGCTGCAGGGTGAGGCCGGCGAGCGCTGACCACGCGCGTTGCGCTGCCCGCCGCCACTGGCCCGCCGCCCGCGCACGCTATGATCGGCGTTCCCACGGATGAAGGAACACTGCATGGCATGGGCATGGCGGCATGGAAAGGCATGGGCATTGGCGGGCGCGATGAGCGTACTGGCCGGCTGCGGCGCGCAGGACACGCCGGCGCAGGCCACCCCGGCGGATGCAGCGGCGACGGCGGCCCCAGCGGATGCGGCCCCCGGTGTCGCCGCCACGCACGCGTGCATGATCGCCGGCGAGTTTTCGCTCCTCGGCCAGGTCATCCGTTCCCGCGACTGCGTGCAGACCGCGGGTGCCTCCACCGAAGCTCAACTCAAGCGCGTGTGCGAGGGGTTGGCGCAGACCTCGGCGCAGATGGGCGGCAAGGCGGGCGAGATCACTTACATGGACGCCTGTCCAGCGCCGGCGCAGGGCAGTTGCCGGCGCCTGTTCGGCCAGGATTTCGACGGCTTCTACTACGAGCGTTCGGCCGACGACCTGGCCGGCCTGCCGGCCAGCTGCGCACAGGGCGGCGGTACCTGGAAGGCCGACTGACCGCGGCCGCGCCGGCACCGCACGGCCGGCCGCTGCCTGCCTGGCGCCATTGCCGCGGCCCGTGCCGAGCCGTGCGCGTGGCTGCCCGCGCCCCGGGAATGCTGCCGCTGCGGTGCGCCGGCCGCGTTCAGCCGCGCGGCGGCGTACCTGGCCGACAACGCCACGCCGGCGACGGCGCGGTGAACCGGTGCGCCGCGATTGCGTTGGCCATGCGCTTCGCGCAAGCTCTGGGCTTCTTCATTCCTGGTGACCGTCCATGCAAGACAACATCATCCAGATCATGCCCGCGGCCGGCTGGGTGGCCGTGTTCGACGAGGACGGCGAGGAGAGCGCGCAGGGCGTGGTGTGCTTCGCGCTGGTGGAAAGCGCGATGAAGCGCGAGGTGCGGGCGATGATCGCCGACGGCGCCCAGATCGGCTTCGCCGATGCACTGCCCAACTTCGTGCGGGTGCAGGAGCTGGACGCGTTCGAGGAAGAAGACGACGAGGACGAGGAAGACGAGGACGAGGAAGAAGACGAGGCGTGATGCCCGCGTCGTACCTTTTTCCCCGCGCCATCGCCGGCCCACCCCGGTGATGCCATCGCCTGCCCCGGCGTCGGACACGTTGTTCGACGATGCCTTCGCCTACAAGCGCTGGGCGATGCAGCGCACGCTGGAGGCGATACGCGCCGTGGACGCACGGGCGTTCCCCGCCAGCGTCGCCTTCGCGCGGCAGCAGTTGAACCACATCGTGATCGTGGAGGAACTGTTCCGCGCGCGGCTGCTGGGCGAGGCGTCGCCGCATGCGGCCACCAACAGCGCCGAAGTACCGGCCCTGGAGGCGCTGGCCATGCGCCTGGAAGCCTCCGACCAGTGGTATGCGGCCCATCTGGCCGCGCTGGCGCCGGCGCAATGGGACCAGGCGCTGCGCTTCCGCTTCGCCGATGGCCGCGACGGCTGCATGACGCGCCGCGAAATCCTGTTCCACGTACTCAACCACGCCACCTACCACCGCGGCGCCATCGGCCATGCGCTGGACCTGGCGGGGGTGCCGCACCCGGGCGATACCTATACGGTGTTCACCCACCAGGCCCAGCCGCAGCGACGCGCCGGCACGATGCCCGCCGATCCGGATGCAGGCCCGCGGACGACGCGGTAAGGTACGCGCCCGCACGCCGCCGCGCCGGTGTCACGACACACCCGTACATGCTGACCGATCCATTCGACAGGGAGCACCTCTGGCATCCCTACAGCGCGCTGGGCCATGCGCCGCCGGCGCTGAAAGTGGCGCGTGCCGATGGCGTGCTGCTGGAGCTGGCCGACGGCACCCGGCTGATCGACGGCATGGCCTCGTGGTGGTGCGCGATCCACGGCTACAACCATCCGCAGCTGAACCAGGCGGCGATCGAGCAGCTCGGGCGCATGGCGCACGTGATGTTCGGTGGGCTCACCCACGAACCGGCCATCGCCCTGGGCAGGCAGCTGCTGGCGATGGTGCCGCAGCCACTGGATGCGATCTTCTATGCCGACTCCGGCTCGGTGTCGGTGGAAGTGGCGCTGAAGATGGCGATCCAGTACCAGGCCGCGCGCGGCCGACCCGGCCGCCACAACATCGCCACCACGCGCTCGGGCTACCACGGCGATACCTGGAACGCGATGTCGGTGTGCGACCCGGTCACCGGCATGCACGGTCTGTTCGGCGCGGCGCTGCCGTCGCGGCGCTTCGTGCCGGCGCCGGTCACGCCGTTCGACGGGGCCTGGGATCCGGCCGAGATCGCACCGCTGGAACGCCTGTTCGCCGACCACGGCGACGAGCTGGCCGCATTCATCATCGAGCCGGTGGTGCAGGGCGCCGGCGGCATGCGCTTCTATCACCCGCAGTACCTGCGCGAACTGGCACGGCTGTGCCGCGCCCACGACGTGCTGCTGATCTGTGACGAGATCGCCACCGGCTTCGGCCGCAGCGGCCGGCTGTTCGCCTGCGAACATGCCGGCATCACGCCGGACATCCTGTGCATCGGCAAGGCGCTGACCGGTGGTTACCTGACCCTGGCCGCGACCCTTACCCGCCGCGACATCGCCGACACCATCGCGGCCGGCGAGGCCGGCGTGTTCATGCACGGGCCGACGTTCATGGCCAATCCGCTGGCCTGCGCGGTGGCGCTGGCGTCCACCCGACTGCTGCTGGCGCAGGACTGGCAGGGCAACGTGCAGCGCATCGAACAGGTCCTGCGCGAACGGCTGGCGCCGGCGCGCGCGCTGCCGCGGGTGGCCGACGTGCGCGTGCTCGGCGCCATCGGCGTGATCGAGCTGACCGCGCCGCTGCGGCTCGAGCGCATCCAGCGGCGCCTGCTGGACCTGGGCATCTGGCTGCGTCCGTTCGGGCGGCTGGTGTACGCGATGCCACCCTACGTGATCGACGACGAACAATTGCGGCGGCTGTGCGACGGCATGGTCGCGCTGGTGGAAGGACTGCAGGACGAGGACATGCGGGCATGAACGGCGAGGTGATTTTCGTCGGTGGCATCGACACCGAGATCGGCAAGACCGTGGTCACCGGCTGGCTGGCGCGGCAGTGGCTCGACCAGGACGGCGAGGTGATCACCCAGAAGCTGGTGCAGACCGGCTGCGTCGGCGCGTCGGACGACATCCTGCTGCACCGGCGGCTGATGGGCTGTGGCCTGTTCGAGGAGGATCGCGACGGCACCACCATGCCGGCGCTCTATGCCTACCCGGCCTCGCCGCACCTGGCGGCGCGGCTGGAGGGGCGCGCGCTGGACCTGGACGCCATCGGCGCCGCCACCGCGCGCCTGCGCGCGCGCTACGCCACGGTGCTGGTGGAGGGCGCCGGCGGGCTGCTGGTGCCGCTGACCCCGGACCTGCTGACCCTCGACTACGTGGCCCGGCAGGGCTGGCCGGTGCTCCTGGTCACCTCGGGGCGGCTGGGCAGCATCAACCACACCCTGTTGTCGCTGGAGGCCATCGCCGCGCGTGGCGTCGCCCTGCACGGCATCGCCTGGAACAGCCGCGACGACGGCAGCGACGAGGTCATCGCCGCCGAAAGCCGCCGCTACCTGCGTGGCTGGATGCAGGCGCGCTTCCCGCAGGCGCGCTGGTACGACGTGCCGCTGCTGGCGCTGGATTGAGCCTCCCGCGCGCCGGAAATGCCCCCGGCCCTTGAAAAACCCGGTGGTCGTCGCGATATTGCAGGATCGAGCAACGACAAAGAGAGGGCTTATGGAAGCCGTCACGACTGGAATGGTCCAGTGCATGAAGTGCAATACGGTGTATCAACCCGCGATCAAGGTGCTGGAGAGCGTCTGCCCGATGTGCCTGTCGATCAAGACCGCACCGGTGCCGGCCGAACAGGCACGCGGCACCCCGGCCGCCCTGCACTGAACCGCAACTGCGCTGTATCCCGCGGGCCAGGTCATCGACCTGGCCTTTTCATTTGCATCGCGCCGTGCCGGGCGGCTTACTCGCCCTGGTACTGCTTTTCCTCGACCAGCGCCGAGCCGGCGACGTGGTTGATCGCGTTCTTGACCGCCACGCGCTCGCCGTTGGTGCCGTAGACGCCGCGCGCCAGGGCGATGAACGCCTCGCCGAAGTCCTGCGCGGTTTCCTTGGCCCGCAGCTGGTCCTGGATGTCCCACATGCGCTCGTTGATCGCCTTGAGCTGCTGCTTGAGCGCGGCCAGTTCCGGGCGCGCGGCCTGCTGCTGCAGCCACAGCGGCCACAGCCCGTCGAGTTCGGTGCGCACGTTGTCCAGCTTGGCCGCGTCGGTGATGCGCTCGGCCTTGATTTCGAGGATGGTGATCTTGTCGATCAGTTCGCCGATCGATACCGGGGTGAGGATGGTCTGCACGTGCATGCCGCCGAAGAAAGTACGGGCGCCATGATAGCGCCCCGGCCCACGGCCCCGCCCGGGCGGAAGTTGCCGATGAACCGATGCCGGCGGCGCCGCGTCGATGCCGGCACAATGCCGCTTTGCCCTGTGCGGAGATCCCGATGCCGATGCCCCCGATCCTGCGGCTGCCCGCCGCCGTGCTGCTGCTGTGCGTGGCGTCCCCCGCCTGGGCCACCGCGGCCACCGACCTGGCGCGACTGCAGGGCGCGTGGCAGCTGCGGTCGGGCGAGTCGCTCGATGGCGACGGCGCGCGCATGGACTATGCCAGCCAGGGCCTGGCCGGCACCAAGGTACTGGCCGACGGGCGTTTCGCCTTCACCAGCACCCGCAACGGCGCGTTCTGGGCCGCGGGCTCGGGCACCTACGAGGGCGACGCCACGCGTTACCTGGAGCGGCCGCTGATGGCGTCCTATCCGCTGCAGAACGGCGGCAGCTACGAATTCCGCTACACGCTGGAAGGCGACACCTGGACGCTGGAGCGCTGGGACGGCGGGCGCATGGTCGAGCGCGAAGTGTGGACGCGGGTGGGCCGGTAGCGCCGATCGCGCCGGTGCCGGTCGGGCGGATGCGTGGCTTGCCGCGCATGGGGCTTCACCGGGAATGCCTGATGCGGGGGCAGGCCCCCGCCTTCAGGGGTCCTGCCGTGGCGGAAAGCCGGCGTCGTCCAGCGCCGCGGTGAAGCGTTCGGCCGGCTGCGCCGATTCGATGTGCACGCGCTTGCTGGCCAGGTCGATCGTGACCGTCGCGGCCGGGTCCACGTCCTTGATGGCGGCGGTGACGCTGCGCGCGCAGCCGCCGCAGGTCATGTTCTCGATATGCAGGTTCATGGCGGTTTCTCCTTGAGGGGAGGGCAGTCTGGGGCTTGCCATGGTGGCAAGGTCAAGGGGCGGGGCGAGGAGTGAGTGAAGAGGAGTGAGAAGTGAGAAAAAGCCAAAGCGCAAGCAATGCCGCTCTCTCTCATCTCTCACTCCTCTTCACTCACTCCTCGCCCCTTGACCTTCCCATGATGGGAAGCTTCAAGATGCCGCCATCATGGACAACGCCAGGTGAGCCGGTGATGACCCCGAACAGCCAGAACCCCGCCGCCGAGGGCGGAATGACGCAGACCCTAGCGGTCGAGGGCATGACCTGCGCGTCGTGCGTGGGCCGGGTGGAGCGCGCGCTGGCCGCCGTGCCCGGGGTGGCCAGCGCCGCGGTCAACCTGGCCACCGGCCGCGCCACCGTGCGCGGCGACGCCGTGGACCGGCAGGCGCTGGTGCGCGCGGTGGAGAAGGCCGGTTACGCGGTGCCCGCGCCGGCGCCGCTGGAACTGGGCATCGACGGCATGACCTGTGCGTCGTGCGTGGGCCGGGTCGAGCGCGCGCTGGGCAAGGTGCCCGGCGTGCTTTCGGCCAGCGTCAACCTGGCCACCAGCCGCGCGCAGGTGCATGGCGACGCCTCGCTGGATCCGGCCGCGCTCCTCGCCGCGGTCGCCAGGGCCGGTTACGAGGCGCGCGTCCTGCAGGCGGCCGTGGACGAGGACCGGGAAGCGCAGCGTCGCGACGCGGAACTGCGCGGACTCAGCCGCGACCTGCTGCTGGCCGCGGCGCTGACCCTGCCGGTGTTCGTGCTGGAAATGGGGGCGCACCTGGTGCCGGCGTTCCACCACGCCATCGCCAGCACCCTGGGCACGCGCAACAGCTGGCTGCTGCAGTTCGCGCTGACCACGCTGGTGCTGGCGATCCCGGGCCGCCGCTTCTACCGCGCCGGCATTCCCGCGCTGCTGCGCGCCGCGCCGGACATGAACTCGCTGGTCGCGGTCGGCACCCTGGCCGCCTATGGCTTCTCGCTGGTGGCGACCTTCCTGCCGCGGTTGCTGCCGGCCGGCACGGTCAACGTGTACTACGAGGCGGCGGCGGTCATCGTCACCCTGATCCTGCTCGGGCGCATGCTCGAGGCGCGCGCCAAGGGCCGCACTTCCGAAGCGATCAAGCGCCTGCTCAGGCTGCAGGCCAGGACCGCGCGGGTGCGCCGCGACGGCGGCGCGGTGGAAGTGCCGCTGGCGCAGGTGGCGGCCGGCGACGTGATCGACGTGCGTCCCGGCGAGCGCATCGCCGTCGACGGCGAGGTGGTCGACGGCGACAGCTACGTGGACGAATCGATGATCACCGGCGAGCCGGTGCCGGTGGCCAAGGCGGCCGGGGCGCGCGTGGTCGGCGGTACCGTCAACCAGACCGGCACGCTCGGGGTGCGCGCCACCGCCGTCGGCGGCGCCACCGTGCTGGCGCAGATCATCCGCCTGGTGGAACAGGCGCAGGGCGCCAAGCTGCCGATCCAGGGCCTGGTGGACCGCATCACGATGTGGTTCGTGCCGGTGGTGATGGGCCTGGCGCTGCTGACCTTCGCTGTGTGGTGGGCATTCGGTCCATCGCCGGCGCTGACGTTCGCCCTGGTCAACGCGGTGGCCGTGCTGATCATCGCCTGCCCGTGCGCGATGGGCCTGGCAACCCCGACCTCGATCATGGTCGGCACCGGCCGCGGCGCCGAACTGGGCGTGCTGTTCCGCAAGGGCGAGGCGCTGCAGCTGCTGAAGGAAGCGGCGGTGGTGGCGGTGGACAAGACCGGCACCCTGACCGAAGGCCGGCCGCTGCTGACCGACCTGCACGTGGCCGGCGGTTTCGACCGCGAACGCGTGCTCGCGCAGGTGGCCGCGGTGGAAGACCGCTCCGAGCACCCGATCGCGCGCGCGATCGTGGGCGCCGCGCAGGCCGAGGGCCTGGCGCTGCCCCCGGTGCAGGCGTTCGAGTCGGTCACCGGCCAGGGCGTGCGCGCGCAGGTGGACGGGGTGCGCGTGGACGTCGGCGCGGACCGCTTCATGCGTACGCTGGGGCTCGACGTGGCGGCGTTCGCCGAAGTCGCCACGCGGCTGGCCGGCGAGGGCAAGACCCCGCTGTACGCCGCCATCGACGGCACCCTGGCGGCGATCATCGCCGTTTCCGATCCGGTCAAGGCCGACACCGCCGCGGCCATCGCCCACCTGCATGCGCTGGGACTGAAGGTGGCGATGATCACCGGCGACAACCGCCGTACCGCCGACGCCATTGCCCGCCAGCTCGGCATCGACGAGGTGGTCGCCGAAGTGCTGCCGGAGGGCAAGGTCGAGGCGGTCAAGCGGCTGCAGGCCGCGCATGGCCGCCTGGCCTATGTCGGCGACGGCATCAACGACGCGCCGGCGCTGGCCGCGGCCGATGTGGGCCTGGCCATCGGTACCGGCACCGACGTGGCGATCGAGGCGGCCGACGTGGTGCTGATGTCCGGCAGCCTGCAGGGCGTGCCCAACGCCATCGCGCTGAGCCAGGCGACGATGCGCAACATCGGCCAGAACCTGTTCTGGGCGTTCGCCTACAACACCGCGTTGATCCCGCTGGCGGCCGGCGTACTGTATCCGTTGTGGGGCGTGCTGCTGTCGCCGGTGTTCGCCGCCGGCGCCATGGCGCTGTCCTCGGTGTTCGTACTGGGCAATGCGCTGCGGCTGCGGCGCTTCGCGCCCTGATCCTGCCCGGCGGCGACGGAGACGACGATGCAAGACGTGATGAACATCGGCCAGGCCGCCAGGGCCACCGGCATCTCGGCCAAGATGATCCGCTACTACGAGGACAACGGGCTGATCGGCCCGGTCGCGCGCAGCGGGGCCGGCTACCGCGTCTACGGCCCCCGCGACATACACACCCTGGGCTTCATCAAGCGCTCGCGCGACATGGGCTTCAGCGTCGAGCGCATCGGCGAACTGCTGCAGCTGTGGCGCGACCGTTCGCGCCACAGCGCCGACGTCAAGCGCATGGCGCTGGAGCACGTGGCGGTACTGCAGCAGCGCATCGCCGAGCTGCAGGACATGGTCGCCACCGTCCGCGCCCTGGCCGACTGCTGCGCCGGCGACGAGCGCCCGGACTGCCCGATCCTGAGCGATATCGCCAGCGGCGCCCCGCTGCACCGCCGCTCGCGGCAAAGCACGCGGCCGGCGAACCGTGGCACGGCGCGCGCGTGCCAGAAAACGCCTGAATAGAGGCCTAAAAACGCGTTGCAGTGCGCCTCGCGATTTCAGGAAGGGTTGGGCTGGATAACGGAAAAATTACATCCGGACGCAGGCAGCCGACGAGCCGCCGCGCCACCAGACAGTAATTCCTGAAGGTGTACCCCCATGAAGACGTCCCTGATTGCCCTGGCCCTGGCGGCCGCCCTCCCGTTCGCCGCTTCCGCTGCTGACAACCTTTCCTACAACTATGTCGAAGGCGACTACGTCAAGACCGACGTGTCCGGTCCCGACGCCGACGGCTGGGCGCTGAAGGGCTCCTGGGCCTTCCACCCGAACTTCCACGTGTTCGGCGACTTCACCCAGCAGAAGGTCGACCACACCGACGCCAAGTTCGACCAGTGGCGCATCGGCGCCGGCTACAACCGCGCCATCGCGACGAGCACCGACCTGGTCGCGCGCGTGGGCTACCAGAAGTTCGACCGGCACCACAGCAACCTGGACTTCGACGGCTACAACGCCGAAGTGGGCCTGCGCAACGCATTCGGCGAGCACGTCGAGGTGTATGCCTTCGCCGGCTACCAGGACTACACCAAGAAGCACGGCGTCAACCCGGACGGCGCGTTCTACGGCCGCCTGGGCGGCCAGGTGAAGTTGAACCAGAACTGGGGCATCAACGGCGACATCAAGATGGACCGCCACGGCAACAAGGAATGGTCGGTCGGCCCGCGCTTCAGCTGGTAAGCAGCCCGCACATGGCGTAACAGGAAAAGCCCGGCGATGCCGGGCTTTTTCCTTCATGCACGTGGCCTGCGTACGCAGCGGCGACGCGCCGGTTGTTGCTGCCGTTATGCGCCGCGCACGCGCGCGGTCAGGCCCTTGAGGAAGTTGCGCAGCAACTGGTCGCCGCAGGCGCGGTAGTTCTTGTGGTCCGGCTGCCGGAACAGCGCCGACAGCTCCGGCTTGGACAGCGGAAAGCCGGCCGCGGCGAAGATCGCGTGCATGTCCACGTCCTTGAGCTGGAAGGCGACGCGCAGCTTCTTCAGCACCAGGTTGTTGGTGATGCGGGCCTCGGGCGCGCGCTGCGGCTGCGAATCGTCGCGGCCACGGAAGTGGTAGATCAGCCCGTCGAGGAAACGTGCCAGCGCGGCATCCGGGCAGGGCTCGAACAGCGGCTCGTCGTCGCGCCGCAGGAAGTCGTGCACCTGCGCCGGGTCGACATCGAACGCCGGGTCGGCCAGGTGGATCAGGTCCACCACGTGCCTGTCGCCCAGGTCGAGCATGTAGCGGATGCTGCGCAGTACGTCGTTGTTGATCATCACCACTCCGGAACGGCCGTGGCGCCACTGCCCGGCAAGATGCACAGTGTAACGCCGGCGCCCGCCGGCGGCCGGTACACTCGCTGGCCGATCGCCTTGCCGCCGCGTCATGCACCCACCCGTTCCTGCTGCTTTTTCCACCGCCGTTGCGGCACCGTCCCGCGCCTGGCGCACGCCGCGCGCGGGCCAGGCGCGCCGTCCCGCCGCCGGCGTCGGCCAGCCCATGGGCACCTGAGCGGATGGGACTGCGCGCGATTCTGCACGTGTGCCTGCACGCGGCGGTGCCCGCACTGCTGGCATGGATGTTCTGGCGGCCGCGGTTCGGCCGCGCCTGGGTGCTGTTGCTGCTGGGCTGGGTGATCGACCTGGACCACCTGCTGGCCGATCCGATCTACGCGCCGGACCGCTGCAGCATCGGCTTCCACCCGCTGCACACCGCGCCGGCGGCGGCCGTCTACGCGGGATTGCTGCTGCCGCGCCGCACCCGGCTGTTCGGCATCGGCCTGCTGCTGCATCTGGCGCTGGACGCGATCGATTGCGTCTGGATGCGCTGCGGCGGTTGAGGCCGGCCGTGCCGGCTGCCGGGCAGCGCGGGCTTACCAGCCGTACCAGGGGCCCGGGCCGTAGCCGAACGGACCCACGCCCTTGCCCTGGCTGACATGGATGTTCAGGTCCACCCGGCGGGTCTTGCCCTCGTCGGTGGTGTAGTTCTTGCCGAGATTGATGTCGGCCGCGCTCCAGTGGCTGTTGCCGAACGCCTTGGAATAACCGATGCCGGTGCTGAGGGTGCCGTGCACCTGCAGCTTGTCGTCGGTGACGGTCGCGGCGGCCGCGTCGCGTCGCGGCTGCGGACCGCTGTGGTCGCCGTAATAGGTGCCCGGCGCGTCGGCCTGGTAGGACGGATCGTTGAGGTAGCGCAGCGGCGCCTGCGGCACGCTCAGGTCCAGCGCGCCCGGCGCGGTGTCCGCCGGCTGCGCCGCCGCCAGCGGCGAGGCCAGCAGGCAGGCAAGCATGATGGGGAACCGGTTCATCGCGCGGGTGCTCCTGGCGGGGGCGGTCATGGTGGCAGGTGGGACACGCCGACGCTAGCGCGGCGGCGGTGAACCGGGGCTGTCGCGGCCGGGTGGCTCAGCCCAGCCGCCCGAACCCGAACAACCGCGCCAGGCGGTGCCGGCGCCGCTCGATGGCGGCGCGCAGCAGGCCGGCGCCGAGCATCGAGTAGGTGATGCCGTTGCCGCCGTAGGCCATGGCGAACAACACCCGCGGCCCCCACTGCGGATGCGCGCCGAAGAACGGCAACCCGTCGCGGGTTTCAGCGAAGGTCCCGGCCCAGGCGAACGCCGGGGTCAGCGCCAGCTGCGGGAACAGCCGCTGCAGCTTGTCGGCCAGCCGCCGCGCCTTGCGTTCCACCCGCGTGTCGCGGCGCGCCGGGATGTCCAGCGCGTCGTCCTCGCCACCCACCAGCAGCCGCAGGTCGGCGGTGCTGCGCAGGTACAGGTAGGGGCGCGCCGATTCCCACAGCATGGTCCGGCGCAGCGGCCCCAGCGCCTCGGCCGGCAGCGGGTCGGTGACGAACGCGTAGCTGCTGCGGTTGCGCGCCACGCGCTGCTCCAGCCACTGCTGGTTGGCATAGCCAGCGGCCAGCACCACGTGCCCGCATCGCACCTGGACACCGTCGCTGGTGGTGGCCACCACCCCGCGCGAGGTCGCGCGCAGGGCGCTGATGGTGGTGCGGTCGAACACCTGCATCCCGTTACGCTGCAACCGCGCAAGGAGCCGGTGCGCCATGCGGTAGGGGTCGATGCTGGCGGCAAGGTCGCTGAGGATCGCCGCCGGCGCGCTGAACCCGTAGCCGTCCTCGACGTCGCCGGGCTCGAGCCAGCGCACGCCGAAGCCGTGTTTCCTGCGCAGCGCATACTCGGCATGCAGCGCGCTGCGGTGGCGGCGGTGGCTGGCGTAGTACAGGCTGTCGGCACGGCGGAAATCGACCCCGCGCAGGTCCGTGGCCAGCGCCTGCAGCTGGCCGATGGCGTCGGCGCAGGCACCATAGGCCAGCACCGCGGCGTCCTCGCCGTAGTCCGCGGCCAGCTCGGTCATGTGGGTGTCGATCTCGTACTGCAGCAGCGCGGTACTGGCGGCGCTGGAGCCCCAGCCGATGTCGCGCTGCTCGACCACCGCCACCTCGTGCCCGTGCCGGGCCAGCTCGTCGGCGATCAGCGCGCCGGTGATGCCTCCGCCGACCACCAGGACGTCGCAGCGCAGCGCCTGCGCCAGCGGCGGATAGGCGTGCATCAGGCCGTTCCTGACCGCCCAGAAGGGATAACCACTTTTCAGGTCCATGCGCGGGTTCCGCCGGCCGGCTCAGGCGGTGGGGTGGCCGGTATGCGGCGTGTGGATCAGCCGGTCCACGTCGAAGCCCTGCTGGCGCGCATAGGCGATGTAGTGCTGGCGGGTGATCTCGTCCATGCGTGGTTCGCGCGACAGCAGCCACAGGTACTTGCGGTCGGGGCTGCCGACCAGCGCCGCGGTATAGGCGCCATCGACCAGGATCACCCAGTAGTCGCCCTTGGTGAAGGGAATCCAGCGCAGGCCTTCGGGCAGGAAGCTCACCTCCAGGCGGCTGTTGGAGGCGTCCACCGGCTTGGCCTGGCCGATCGCTTCTTCCAGCTCGCCGCCACGCAGGCAGCGGTTGCGCACGCGGATGCTGCCGTCGTCGTCGATCGTGTAGTGCGCACTGACGTCGGTGGCGTCCTCCGGTTCATGGCGCATCGGCAGGCGGTCGATCTCGTACCAGGTGCCCAGGTAGCGCGGCAGGTCGAGGGCGGGGACGGTGGGCAGCGGTGGGTGGTCCATGACGGCTCCTTTCCGGGCAGGGCGGTGCAGCTATAGGGCAGCGGCGGTGAATGCGGCGTGCGCAGCGGCCGCGCCGCACCCCCGGGCGGCATGCCTGCGCTAGGCTTGCGCTACCGAAAACGGGAGACGCACATGTACGCGGTGATCCTTCTCACGGACCCGGAGCGCTACGCGCGCGAGCGCTGGGAGCAGGTGCCGGACCTGGTCGAGTACGCGGGCGCGAGCTACTCGCTGCGCGCCGGGCCGCGGCAGCCGCTGGCCACCGACCGGCAATGGGATCCGGTGGCGGTGTACGCGCCCGACGAGCTCACCGAGGAGGAATTCCAGGACCTGTACGCCACGCACCGGCCGCACGTGGCCGAGCTCGGCCTGAAGTACTGACGGTCGCGGCGCGGGTGGCGCGCCGTTTGCGGAGCGTGGACGCGCGCTGACTTATAGTCCGCACACGCGCGGTGGTCCGCGCATGCCCGCCGGTCCACCGCCTTGTCCCTCCGCCACCGTTTCCCGTTGCTGCGCGCGTTGTTGCTGGTGTTCCTGCTGGTCGGCAGCGGGGTGTCGACCGGGGTGGCCGCGGCGGTCGACACCGCCACCGAGGCGCCATCGCCGCAGGCCCGTATCACCCAGGCCGAGCGCGCGCTGCAGGCGGTACGCCGCTCGCTCGACGACGCCGATGCGCCGGAAACGCTGCGGACGCTGTCCGAGCAGGCGCTGCAGGCCAAGCGCGATGCCGATGCGGCGGTGGCTGCGCTGGCGCCGCAGCTGGAGCAGATCGACGCCCGCATCGCCCAGCTCGGGCCGCTGGACGACGGCGCCACCGAGGAACGCAGCATCAGCCGCCAGCGCGGTGCGCTGGACCAGCAGCGCAGCCAGCTCGATGCGGACATCAAGCGCGGCAAGCTGCTGGCCGAGGATGCGCGGCAGCTGAGCGATTCGATCGAGAAGACGCGCGCCCAGCAGTTCGGTGAGCAGCTCGGGCGCAAGGTCGGCTCGCCGCTGTCGCCGGCGCTGTGGCGGCAGTTCGCCGCCAGCCTGCCCGACGACCTGGCACGGCTGCAGGGGCTTTACCGGCAGGCCGCCGGCGGCCTGAAGGCGGCGGTGGCGGCGCACGGCTGGACCGCGCCGCTGGTGGGCGCGGGACTGGCATTGCTGATGGTGTTCCCGCTGCGTCTGTGGCTGCGCCGCCTGGGTCGCCGCTACGCCGCCTCCGAACTGGCCCCGGACGGGCGCCTGCGGCGCTCCGGGCTGGCGGTGTGGCTGCTGCTGGTCGGCACCCTGTTGCCGGGTTTCGCGGCGATGGTCGTGGTCGCCAGCCTGCGCGGCATCTCGGCGATTCCGCCGCGGCTGGAATCGGTGGCCGACATCTTCGTCATGGCCAGCTTCGTGGCCGCCTTCTACGCCGCGCTGGCGGCCAGCCTGCTGGTGCCGCATCGGCCGTCATGGCGGCTGCTGGGCATCGACGACGTCGCCGCGCTGCACCTGCGCCGGTTCGCCTGGGGCGCGGCCGGGCTGACCTGGCTGTCCGCGCTGCTGCGCGAGATCAACCGCTCGGCGCGTACCTCCACGGTGAGCACGGTCACGCTCGATGGCCTGGTCGCGTTGAGCTACGTGGCGTTGATCATGGCGGCGCTGGTGACGCTGGCGCGGCTGCACCGGCGCCGTGCCGCAGCGGCCGCGCAGGCCGAGCAGGAGGCGGGCACCGCCGATGGCAGGCCGCCACGCGCCACCCGCAGCGGCTGGCTGGTACTGGCGCGGCTGGGCGGCCACCTGACCGTGCTGTCGGCGCTGGTGGCCACGCTGCTGGGCTATCTCAACTTCGCGATGTTCGTCGCCCAGCAGATGGTGTGGGTCACCGTGGTGGTGATGGCGGTCGCGCTTCTGACCCGCTTCGCCGACGACCTGTCGCTGTGGCTGTTCGCGCCGGACAGTGCCTTCGGCCGCACCCTGCGGCTGTCCACCGGCGTGTCGCCGGCGCGGCTGGAGCAGGCCGGCGTGCTGCTGTCGGCCGCGCTGCGCATCACCCTGGTGCTGCTGGGCGTTGCCGCGGTGGTGGTGTGGTTCGGCAATACCGCGGCGCTGACCGCCTGGCTGGACACGCTGAATACCGGCCTGAAGATCGGCGGGCAGACGCTGCGCCCGGCGGCGCTGCTGTGGGCGGTGGTGGTGCTGCTGCTCGGCCTGGGCCTGATGAAGGTGCTGCAGCAATGGCTGGTGGATACCTGGCTGCCGAAGACCGGCCTGGATACCGGTGCGCGCAATTCGATCAGCACGGTCGCCCGCTACCTGGGCATCGCGCTGGCGGTGCTGTGGTCGCTGGCCACGCTGGGCATCGGCTTCGAGAAACTGGCGCTGCTGGCCAGCGCCTTGTCGGTGGGCATCGGCTTCGGCCTGCAGGCGATCACCCAGAACTTCGTGTCCGGTCTGATCCTGCTCGCCGAGCGCCCGGTGAAGATCGGCGACTGGGTGAAGATCGGCGACCAGGAGGGCGACATCCGTCGCATCTCGGTGCGCTCGACCGAGATCCAGGTGGGCGACAAGTCCACGTTGATCGTGCCCAACTCGGAGCTGATCACCAAGACCATCCGCAACATGACGATGGCCAACGCGCTGGGCCGCGTGCAGATCCAGTTCTCGGTGCCGCTGGGCGCCGACGTGGGACGCGTGCGGCAACTGCTGCTGGACCTGTTCGCCGGGCATGAGAAGGTGCTGGCGGACCCGGCGCCGTCGGTGTTCATCGACTCCATCAGCGGCGGCCTGGTGGCGCTGAACTGCTTCGCCTACGTGTCCAGCCCGCGTGCCGTATACGGCGTGCGCTCGGACCTGCTGTTCGAACTGCTGCGCGCCACCGCCGAGCAGGGCATCGCGCTGGTGACCCCCACCGACGTACGCGTCCTGCACGCCGATCCGCAGCCCGGCGACCCGGCGCATTGAACCGCCGGCGTCGGCGGCACCGGTCGCCGGGCGGCGTCGGCCGGGTCCACGGCAAGGGCCGCGTGGCGGCTCAGGAACGCGGGCGGGCGCGGATCGCCGGCACCAGCGCGTAACGCTCCACCGCCAGGGTCTCGGCGTGGCCCAGCCAGGC
Organism: Stenotrophomonas sp. Y6; assembly: GCF_022436665.1. NCBI lineage: Bacteria > Pseudomonadati > Pseudomonadota > Gammaproteobacteria > Lysobacterales > Lysobacteraceae > Stenotrophomonas > Stenotrophomonas sp. Y6. The sequence goes on along the minus strand of NZ_JAKUKB010000006.1, from coordinate 33,296 downwards.
ACGTATCTCCAGGTCGTCGATCTCTTCGTCCAGGCCCAGTGGCAGGCGGATGCGGCCGTCGCTGTCCGGCTGGACCCATTGCTGTGCCACGACCACCTTGCGCTGCGGCGACACCGCCTCGACCCAGAAGGCGCGTGCCGGGCGCTGGCTTGCGTACAGCTCCAGCACGTACTGGCCGGGACGGGTGGGCTGCGCGGTACGGCTGATCATGCGCGACTGGCGCACGCTCGGGCGTGGGCCATGGAACGGCTCCAGCGGCGCGTCCACGGCGATGCCGCGGCGCAGCTGCGCGTCGCGGTACAGGCGCATGCCCTGGTCGCTGTCCACCAGCAGCGCGCACCAGTCGCCGTCGACCGAGGCGTCCTCGAACGCGGTGCAGCGGTCCACATAGGCGAGGCGGTGGCTGGGGTCGGCCTCGTCGAAGCGGCGCGAGGTGTTCTCCAGGTACACCGACTCCAGCGCCCACTGCGCGTCGTATTCCAGCAGCACTGGCGGCTGCACCTTCTGCACGCCGACCAGCACCTGGTCGCCTTCCAGGCGCAGCACGCGGGTCTGTTCGCCGAGCCACAACGAGCGCGCGAACGCGCGGTAGCGCGCATAGTCGGACGGATCGGCCTTGAGCGCGGCGACGCTGGCGCTGGCCGCGCGTGGCGTTGCCAGCAGCGAGCGGCCGAAGCCGATCGCGTCGATTGCCGGATCCAGCAGCTGCAGCAGCGTCGCGCCCGAGTCCAGGGTGGTGCCGGCGCTGGCGAACAGCTGGCGCGGGGCGATGTCCTTGCCCAGGAACAGCAGCAGGTTCTCGCGCTGCAGGGTTTCCAGCACGTGGCTCAGGTCGTTGGGCATGGCCAGGTGGTCGGAGGCGACCACCACCAGCGTGTCGTCGCCGAACTCGCTGGCGCGGATGCGGTCCACCAGCCGCGCGATCAGCCGGTCGGTGCACTTGAGCGCATTGAGCAGGCCGATGTCGCCATGCGCGCTGCGGTAGCGCGTGCCCTTGCACGCCACCGGCAGGTGCCCGGCCGGATGGTGGGTATCCATGGTCAGCGGGGTGAGCATGAACGGCTGGCCGGCGCGCGACAGCTCGATGAAGCGGTCGTAGGCGCGTTCCAGCAGCACGTCGTCGTGGATGCCCCAATTGGAGAAATGCCGGGCAGCGATGCGCTGCTGCCGGAACCAGGCTAGGTCGCGGATGTCGTCGTAGCCGTGGCTGGCAAGGAAATCGGCCTTGGCCGCGAACTGGCCGTTGGCGCCGCCCAGGTAATGGTTGCTGTAGCCCTGCTGTTTCAGATGGTCGCCCAGGCAGAACGCTTCCGGCAGGAAGCTGCCCATGCGGCCCATGCTGTTCTCGTCGCCCTGCGCGGTGGTCAGCGGCACGCCGCACATCGAAGACACCAGCCCGGCGATGGTCCAGCCGCTGCCGTCGGCCGAGGCGATGCCGCGCAGGTCCAGCGCCTGCCCGGCCAGCCGTTGCAGGTTCGGCATCAGCCCGGGGAACACGCGCTCGTCCAGGTAGGTGCGTTCCAGGCTTTCGCCGTAGATCCACACGATGTTCCTGGCACGCGCCAGCGCCTGCGTGGGAACCACGTACTCCGGCGCCACCGCGCTGTAGTCGACCGGTTTCATCTGCTGGTACATGCGCCGCGCGTCGCCGTACAGCGGGCTGCCAACGACCGCGGCCACCAGCAGCGCCGCGAATGCCGCCGTCAGCAGGCCGCCATGGCGTGGCCGGTGCAGGCGCCGCACCCGCACCAGCAGCAGTGGAACCAGCGAAAGTACCGCCAGTACCGCGAACGCGGCGATATACCCGGTGAAGTCGCCGACGCCCGCCCCTTCCATGTCGCTGCGCAGGTGGTAGAGCGTGGCCGAGTTGATGCCATCACCGCTCAGCCGATCGATCAGCCACCACCCGCTGAACGCCAGCAGCGTCAGTGCCAACAGTGCCGCCTTGAGCCGCGCCAGCACGGGCGTACACAGCAACAACAGGAACAGGGCGGGCAGGTACAGCCAGAAAGTCCAATGCATGCGGTCGCTTGGGTAGTGGAGACGGAAGGCGCCTTCGCACGGGGAGCAAAGGCGCGATCCACAGGCCCATGTCAGGCTCATGAAACGTGGATGACGGAAATCATGCACAGACGAACCTGACTGAAATGTTTGCAGGAAGCGGCATGGCGCATGCCGCGACACCGTGTCCATCAGCGGCCTGGATTCCCGTGTGCAGGGCATGCGCGCACCGCGCGCACACCGCGCGGACGCGTGCGTTTACCGGTGCGCAATGCCGCACGGCATCCGCGCGGTGGTGTCACCGCGCAGGGGGTCAGCGGTGCCCGCGTTCCTCGCGCGCCCGTGCACGGGTACGGCGGTCGAACAGCAGCGCGCTGACGATCAGGCCCAGGCCGATCACCACGCCGACCAGGAACAGCAGCATCGCGAACGCCGGGTAGCCGAACAGCGAGAAGCGGCTGGGCACGCGCATCAACAGCACCGACGACAGCAGCAGCGCGGCGGTGATCAGGCCGGCGGCGATGCGGTTGGCGACTTTCTGGATGTTCTCCATCAGCCGCGATTCCTCCAGCCCGGTGACCTTCATCTGCAGCCGGTTCTCGGCCACCAGGCTGAGGATGTCGGACACCCGCCGCGGGCCGGTGCGCAACAACTGCTGCAGTTCCATCGCCTCGCTGGCGACGTTGGCCATCGACAACGACTTGACCAGACGCGCGCGCATCACGTGCTGCAGCTGGCGCTCGACCACGCTGCGTGTATCCAGCTCCGGTGCCAGCAGCCGGCACGCCCCTTCCAGGTTGAGCAGCGCCTTGCCCAGCAGGCTCAGCTCCGGCGGCGTGCGCAGGTCGCAGGCGGTGGCGATGCGCACGATCTCCAGGACCACGCGGCCCTCGGACAGGGTGTCGTTGGCGGCATAGCGGGCAATCATCTGCCCGGTCAGGCGCAGGTAGCGCTCCTCGTCGTAGTCCTCCAGGCGCGTGCTGATGCCGATGATTTCGTCGGCCACTTCCTCGCCACGCCCGTCCACCGCCGCGAACAGCACCTTGAGCAGCCGTTCGCGCAGGCGCGGCGGCACGTGCGCGACCATGCCCAGGTCGAACACCGCCAAGCGCTGGTCGTCGGTCACCCGCAGGTTGCCCGGATGCGGGTCGGCATGGATCTCGCCGTGCACGAAAATCTGGTCCAGGTAGCCGCGTACCAGCGCCGCGGCCAGTGGCTGCATCGACTGCTCGGTGCGGCGCACCGGCGGGATCGCGTCCACGCGCACGCCATGCACCAGTTCCATGGTCAGCACCCGCCGCCGGCACAGGTCCCACAGCGGCTGCGGCACCCACAGTTCGGGATATGGCGCCAGGTGCTGGCCGAAGCGCGCCAGGTTCGCCGCCTCCGCTTCGTAGTCCAGCTCCATGCGCAGGGTGGTGGCAAACTCGTCCAGCCAGTCGGCGAAGCGCACGCGGCGGCCGACCCGGGTCAGGTGATCGGCGGCGCTGGCAAAGCTGCGCAGCACCGCGATGTCCGAGCGCAGCTGCGCGGCGACATCGGGCTTCTGCACCTTGATCGCCACTTCGCGGCCATCGTGCAGCACCGCGCGATGGACCTGGGCGATGGAGGCGCAGCCCAGCGGCTCCGGGTCGAACACGGCGAACAGCTTGCCGACCGGCGCCTGCAGCTCTTCCTCTATCACCGCGCGCACCTGCTCGACCGGGATCGGCGCGACCTGCTCCTGCATGCGCTCCAGCGCGGCCACGTACTCCAGCGGGATCATGTCCGGGCGCGTGGACAGCACCTGGCCGAGCTTGACGAAGGTCGTCCCCAATGCCTCCAGGTCGGCCACGAACTGCGCCGGATCGGCATCATCGGGCAGCCGGGTGTTGCGTGGTGGCTCGCCGTCCAGCTGCAGCCCGGAAAATACCCCCGAATTGCGATAGCGCAGCAGCAACCGCAGGATCTGCTGGCGCCGGCTCATGCTGCCGACGGTGGTGGGCGCGGCCGGATCTTGTTTCGCTGCGGTCAAGGCGTTCTCCCGTACGGCATGGCCTGGCAGTGTCACCGGCGGCCGGTGGTCGCCGGGTGAACGTGGCGGGCATGTCGCGCGGCGCCGCGATGCGGGACAATCGCGGAGTCCCCAACACTCACGGTGCCCCATGGCTGGAGCCGGCCTGTTCGCCCTGCTCGACGATATCGCGACCCTGCTCGACGACGTTTCCATCCTCACCAAGGTCGCGGCCAAGAAGACCGCCGGCGTGCTTGGCGACGACCTGGCGCTCAATGCGCAGCAGGTCACCGGGGTCAGTGCCGCGCGCGAACTACCGGTGGTCTGGGCGGTGGCCAAGGGCTCGCTGCTCAACAAGGCGATCCTGGTGCCGGCGGCGCTGGCGATCAGCGCATGGCTGCCGTGGGCGATCACGCCGCTGATGATGCTCGGCGGTGCGTTCCTCTGTTACGAGGGTGTGGAAAAGCTGGCGCACAAGTTCCTCCACGGCAAGGAAGACGCGCAACGCCACACCGAGCGCATCCAGGCGCTGGCCGATGCCGAGGTGGACATGGTCGCCTGGGAAAAGGACAAGGTGCGCGGCGCGATCCGCACCGATTTCATCCTCTCGGCCGAGATCATCGTGCTGTCGCTGGGCGTGGTGGCGCACGTGCCGTTCCTGCAGCGGGTGCTGGTGCTGGCGGCCATCGCCCTGGCGATGACGGTGTTCGTCTACGGACTGGTCGCAGGCATCGTCAAGCTCGACGACATCGGCCTGTGGCTGCTGCGTCGCGGCCGTGCCGCCGCCGCGCTGGGCCGCGGCATCCTGCGCGCCATGCCGTGGTTGATGCGCGGCCTGTCGATCGCCGGCACCGCGGCGATGTTCCTGGTGGGCGGCGGCATCCTCGTGCACGCGATACCGGCACTGCACCACTTGGTGGTGGGCTGGATTCCGTCACCGTCCTGGGAGATCGCGGCCAACGCGCTGGGCAGCGTGGTGATCGGCATCCTGGTCGGCGCGCTGGTGCTGGTGGCGGTGAGCGGGGTGCAACGACTGCGGAGCGGCAAGTCGGCGCATTGAGCCTCACATGTCCCGCCAGATGAGGATGCCGCAGGGCGCCATCTCGATGGCGCTTCTCAGGTGCGTAACGTCGTGCTTGCCTCGAGCATCTGCAACACCCTCCTGCGCGTGGCCGAGCGGGCGTGGCGGAATGCGTGCAGCAGGCGCCGTTCGACCGGATCGTCGACCAGCTCGGCGTCGGCGGCGGGCGTCCAGTCCTCGCGCAGTGAGGGCTCGCCGCGGCCCGTTGCCAGCCATTCGTACGAGACGTCCGTTGCCAGCGCGATGGCGATCAGGCGCGTACTGCTGGGCGAAATCCCGGTAACGCTTTCCCAGTTGCCGACCGCGCTGCGGCTGACCCGCAGTTCCGCGGCCAGTTCGCCCTGCGTCATCTTCTTCCGCTGTCGCGCCATGCGGATTCTTATTCCCAGGCTTCCCGCCATTTCACTCCTTCCCCCTACAGGAACGTGGTCATTATAGGCACGACCGGGATGGGGCCGCCTGATCAAGGCTCACGACTGATTCCACGATGGCATGTCGCCACGTCAGATAGGCATGCCATCGATACTGTCGCATTTGGTCATTAAGGCTGACAGCTGTCTCATATGTGCCGTCGTGTCTGGTTCATGAAGCGGTTGTGTCATCAGATGTGGCATGTATCGAGGCTTGCCGCATCTCCGTAGATGGGAAAGAGTCGTTCTCGTCCGATGACGACGCATGGGGATGCAATGTCGCAACCGTTGTTCCGCGATGAAGTGCTCAAGGCTCGCCGCACCAGCTGGCTGGGCGGCATTTCGCTGGCGCAACCGCTGCGGCTGTGGGTACTGACCGGGCTGGCGGTAGTGGCCGCGTCCGCCATCGTGCTGTTCATCACCTTGGGGACTTATACCCGCCGTTCCACCGTCACGGGTCAACTGGTGCCAACGCAGGGGTTGGCGACCGTAGTGGCGCCTGCCAGTGGCGTCGTGACGCGTATGGAAGTTCCGGAGGGAGGGCAGGTCGCCGCCGGCGGCATGCTGGCCTTGGTCACCGTACCGCGTGCCACCCAAGGCAGCGGCGACACGCAGGCGGCCCTGGAACAACGTCTGCAGCAACGGCAGGACGGTCTGCTCGCTACACAACAGGCCCAGCATGCACAGTTGCAGGCGCAGGCGCAGGGCATCGCCAGTCAACTGGCGAATGCGCAGCGCGAACTGGCGCAGGTGGAGGCAGAAGTAGTCACCCGCCAGCAGCAGATCCGTATCGCCAGCGAAACCCTCGATCGCCTGCGCCGGCTCGAGGGCGGGCAGTACGTCAGCGTGCTGCAGATCAAACAGCAGGAAGCGCTGGTGCTGGACTACACCGGCCAGATGCAGACCCTGCAGCGGCAAGCGATCGGCACCCGCCGGCTGATGGCGCAACTGCAGCAGGCACAGCGCGAACTGCCCGGCCAGCATCAGGCCAGCGACGCCGGCTACCAGCGCGATCTGGCCCAGCTGGAACAGGAACGGGTGCAGACGCAAGCCAGTGGTGCGCTGCTGGTGAAGGCGCCGGTAACCGGTGTGGTCGCCACGCAGATCGTCAAGCCGGGGCAGGCGGTACAGGCCGGACAACCGTTGCTGAGCCTGCTGCCCGGTGACGGAAAGCTGGAAGCCGAACTGCTGGTGCCCAGCCGTGCCATCGGCTTCATCGCCCCCGGCGATACCGTGCTGCTGCGCTACCAGGCGTTTCCGTACCAGAAATTCGGCCACCAGGAGGGGCGGGTGGCGCGCATCAGCCGCAGCGCATTGAGCAGTGGCGAGTTGGGGGCATTGATCGGCAATGCCCAGCAGGGCGAACCGTATTACCGCATTACCGTGGCGCTGGCGCAGCAGGCCATCACTGCCTATGGCAAGCCCGAGCCGCTCAAGCCCGGCATGCTGCTGGACGCCGATGTGATGGGCGAACGGCGTAGGTTGATCGAATGGATTTTCGAGCCGTTGTATTCGCTGAAAGGGAAAGTCGGCAATGGCTGATCTTCTTCGCAGGTAATGGATTGCCGGTGTATCCCGGCCCCGTGGCGCAGGGGGTCTGTGTCGCATACGTTGGAGATTGAGGATATGCGCGATTTGATGTCTGAGGAGGTTTCGTTTGTTGATGGCGCTGCTTCGCAATGCGATGCGGATGGTGGTGATGTTTTGATATTGGCGGGGCTGTCAATTGCAACGGGCTTGGGGTTTGCCGCTGGTGGCGTTGCGGGGTTTGCGGGATTGATGGGTATGTTGGCTTTCCAGAAGTCTTTGATGGATAAGCAGGCCGCATGCGAAGCTAATCTAAAATAGGTCTGACGGGCGCCAAAGTCTATTTGGCGCCCTTTGTTGGTCCTGATGGTTGATTTGGAGAATAAATATGGGAAGGCTCGTATTGATGATATTTTCTTTCTTTGTTTTTGTTGTTGCATTTTTCAGGATGGGTGGGCGGGTTAATGCAGAGGCATTTATTTCTATGGGGGCTGGAATTTTTCTTTGTTTGATGTTGTTCAGTTTTATGGATTTAAGGAGGCGCAAGGGAAGGTGATTTCCTGGGCATGCCCTGGATTTTGTGCAAGCAGGCGGTGGGCTTGAAATTGCCGGATCTGCGGCAGGACGGATCAAGGCTTGCTATTACGCATTGATAGGGCATGAAGGTTGAAACAAATCCTCCAATCCGAGTCCGCCGAATGCGGCTTGGCCTCTCTGGCAATGGCTGCTTCCGCCCACGGCCTCCATATCGGTTTGCCGCAGCTGCGCCGCCGCTTCCCGCTATCGCTCAAGGGCGCCAAGCTTTCGCATCTGATCCAGATCGCCCAGCAACTGGGCTTCTCCACCCGTCCGCTGCGACTGGATATGGAGGATCTGGGCAAGCTGAAACTGCCCTGCATCCTGCATTGGGATCTGAACCACTTCGTGGTGCTGGCCAAAGTCGGCCGCAGCAAGGTCACGATTCTCGACCCGGCCATCGGCGAACGGGTGTTGTCGCTGGCCGAGGTTTCCGAACATTTCACCGGCGTGGCGCTGGAACTGTCGCCGAGCGCCGGGTTCAAGCCACAGAAGGCGGTGCCGGCGATCACCGCGCGGCAGTTGACCGGCCCGGTGCGGGGCCTGTGGCGTGCGCTGGGACAGATCCTGTTGCTGTCGGTGGCCTTGCAGGTATTCGTGGTGCTGGCCCCGTTTTTCATGCAGTGGGTGGTGGACCAGGTGCTGGTCTCGGCCGACCGCGACCTGCTCACCGTACTGGGATTGGGTTTCGGACTGGCATTGCTGCTGCAGATTGGCATTGGTCTGCTGCGCGGCGTGGCGGTGGTGCACCTGTCGTCGCGCCTGGGCTTGCAATGGATGGGCAATGTGTTTGCGCATTTGCTCAAGCTGCCGCTGGATTTCTTCGAGAAGCGCCACTTGGGCGACGTGACGTCGCGCCTGTCGTCGGTGCAGGCCATCCAGCGCACGCTGACCACCAGCTTCGTAGAAGCCCTGATTGACGGTCTGATGGCCGTGGTCACTTTGGGCCTGATGCTGGTCTACAGCTGGAAGCTAGCGCTGGTGACGCTGCTGGCGGTGGCCCTGTACGCCGGCATCCGCGCACTGGCCTACCGCCCGCTGCGCGACGGCACCGAGCAGCAGCTTGTGGCTGCAGCGAAGCAGCAGACCCACCTGCTGGAATCGCTGCGTGGCATGCAGAGCGTGAAGGTGGCGGGCGAGGAGTCGCGGCGTCGCAGTACCTACGACAACCTGATGGTGGAAACGGTCAACAAGGACGTGAAGCTTGCACACCTTGGGTTGGGGTTCAATGGTGCCAGCCAGCTCGTATTCGGTATCGAGCGCATTGCGGTGATCTGGATCGGCGCGGTGTTGGCGCTGGGCAATGTGTTCTCGGTGGGCATGTTGATCGCCTACCTGGCCTACAAGGATCAGTTTGCGGGGCGCATGAGCGCGCTGATCGACAAATGGGTGGAGTTCCGCATGCTGCGCCTGCACGGCGAGCGTCTGGCCGATATCGTGCTGACGCCGCCGGAGGACGATCACGCGCTACCGGAAGCGTTGCCGCCGCAGGACGTACGCATCGAGGTGCGCAACCTGTCCTTCCGCTATGCCGAGGGCGAGCCGTGGGTGCTGCGTGACTGCAGTTTCAGCATCGCGCCGGGCGAGTCGGTAGCGATCATTGGTGCGTCCGGGTGCGGCAAGACCACGCTGGTCAAGCTGCTGCTGGGCCTGCTCAAGCCCAGCGAGGGCAGCATTCACGTCGGCGGCCACGACCTGCACAAGCTCGGCGCGCGCAACGTGCGCGCTATCGTCGGCGCGGTGATGCAGGACGATCAGCTGTTCGCCGGAAGCATCGCCGACAACATCGGTTTCTTCGATCCCGAGTTCGATCTTGAGCGGGTCGAGCAGGCGGCGCGGCTGGCGGCGGTGCACGACGATATCGCCGCGATGCCGATGGGCTACCACGGCCTTATCGGCGACATGGGCAGCTCGCTCTCCGGTGGGCAGAAGCAGCGCATCATTCTGGCGCGTGCGCTGTACCGGCAGCCGAAGCTGCTGTTCCTGGACGAGGCGACCAGCCACCTGGACGTGGGCAACGAGCAGTTGGTGAATGCGGCGATCCGGCGGCTGGACGTCGCCCGCGTGATCGTCGCCCATCGCCCGGAAACCATCGCCAGCGCTGATCGCGTGCTGGTGATGGAGCAGGGAAGGATCGTGCAGGAGCTGCGTCCGCAGGCTCCGCGGAGCGCGGAGGCGGTGGAAGCCGAAGCCGAAGCAGCAGCGATGCCGGTGTAGCAGGGCGTATCCGTGCATGAAGATGACGATGCCTCATGTACACATGCCTGCCCGCAATGGCCGCGGCCGGATGGCGAGGCATCCGTATGCCTGTGACGTAGACGAGCGATGAAGCCGGGCGATGCTGTCAGTTTCGACAGTTGCGCCCACAAGCGCGTTCCGGCTCAAATCGTCAGGTTTGCGGCGCATGCGCGCCTTGCAGTGAATGCCGGCGGTGTACGGGCCGGCGTGTCGTGTCGATCATCAGACAAGGGGAAATGATGCTGAAACTGTCTTCCTGCGCCCTGGGCGTGGCACTTTCGTTTGCGTTGATGCCGGCGGTATACGCCAAGGGCGAGTCGGCGACGCTGCCGCGCGCCGTGACGGCCGGGCCGTGCGTCGAGGGGATCTGCGAGTATCGCCTGCCCAATGGACTGCGGGTGCTGCTGTTCCCGGATGCGAGCAAGCCCACCGTCACCGTCAACCTGGTCTACGGCGTGGGCTCGATGCAGGAGAACTACGGTGAGACCGGCATGGCGCACCTGCTGGAGCATCTGCTGTTCAAGGGCACGCCGACGCATCCGGACATCCCCGGCGAGATGCAGCAGCGCGGGGTGAGCAAGAACGCCACCACCTCGCTGGACCGCACCAATTACTTCGCCTCGTTCCCCGCCAACGACGACACGCTGGACTGGCTGTTGGCGCTGGAAGCGGACCGCATGGTCAATTCCAGGGTCGCCAAGGCCGACCTGGACAGCGAGATGACCGTCGTCCGCAACGAGATGGAAGCCGGCGACAACAATCCTGCAGGCGTGCTGATGAAGCGCATGCGTTCGGTCGCCTACGACTGGCACAACTACGCCAACCTGCCCATCGGCGCGCGGTCGGACGTGGAGAACGTGCCGATCGGCAACCTGCAGGCGTTCTACCGCACCTGGTACCAGCCGGACAACGCGCTGCTGATCGTGGCCGGCCGCATCGACGCCGACACCACGCTGGCGCGCGTGGCCGCGCATTTCGGGCCGCTGAAGAAGCCGGCGCGCGTGCTGCCGGCGTTCCATACCGTCGAGCCGACCCAGGACGGCGAGCGCGAGGTGACGGTGCGCCGCAGCGGCGACCTGTCGCTGGTGGCCACCACCTACCACGTGCCGGCGCTGGCGCAGGCCGACAGCGCGGCGCTGGCGGTGCTGGGCAATGTGCTCGGGCATACGCCCAGCGGGCGCCTGCACAAGGCGCTGGTGGAAACCAAGCTGGCGGTGGGCGCGGGAGCCGGCAGCGGGAGCATGCGCGATCCGGGGCTGTTCAACGTGATCGCGGTGCTGCCCAGGGACGGCGACGCGGCCAAGGCCGAAGCCGAGCTGCTGCGGCAGGCCGAAGCCATCGCGGCCCGGCCGGTGACCGGGGAGGAAGTGGAGGCGGCCAAGCAGCGCATCGCCAACGACCAGGAGAACCTGCTCAACAACGTCAACGCGGTGGCGATGGCATTGTCCGAATACCAGGCGGCCGGCGACTGGCGCCTGCTGTTCATGCAGCGCGACGCCATCGCCAGGGTGACCGCGGCGGACGTCAACCGGGTGGCGGCGGCATACCTGAAGCCGAGCAACCGCACGCTGGGCCGGTTCGTGCCCACCGATGCGCCGGACCGCGCCGAGGTTCCCGCCGCGCCGGCGATCGCCAGCGTGGTCGACGGTTACACCGGCCGGGCGGCGGTTGAGGCGGGCGAAACGTTCGAGGCGACGCCGCAGAACATCGCCGCGCGCACGCAGACCTTCACCCTGGGCGAGGGCCTGAAGGTGTCGCTGCTGCCGCGCCGGACGCGCGGGCAGACGGTCACCGTCAACGCCAGTTTCGAGTTCGGCAACGAACAGGCCGTGACCGGGCGCGACACCGCCGCGCAGTGGGTGGGATCGATGCTGCTGCGGGGCGCGGCGGGGCTGAGCTACGAGCAGCTCGTCGCCCGCTTCGACGCGCTCAAGACCGAGGCGTCCATCGGCGGCAACCTGCAGGGCGCGCAGATCCGCCTGAGCGGCAAGCGCGAAACCCTGGCCGAGGCGCTGGCACTGGCCGCGCAGGTGCTGCGCCAGCCGGACTTCCCGCAGGACCAGTTCGAGCAGCTGCGGCTGCAGGCCATCACCGGGATCGAGGCGCAGCGCAAGGAGCCGGGCATGCAGGCGTCGATGGCGATGGCCAGGTACTTCGATCCGTGGCCGGCGGGCCATCCGCTGCACGCCGATTCGCTGGACGAGTCCCTGGCCAAGCTCAAGGCGCTGAAGCTCGACGACCTGCGCGCCTGGCACCGCGATTTCTACGGGACCGCCAGCGGCCAGATCAGCGTGGTGGGCGACTTCGATCCCGACGCGGTGAAGGCGCAGCTGCAGGAACTGTTCGCCGGCTGGAAGTCGCCGGTGCCTTACGCGCCCATCGCCACGCGCTACCAGCCGCGCGCCGCGCACCGCGAGAGCTTCACCACGCCGGACAAGCCCAACGCGGTGCTGCTGGCGCGGCAGAACCTGTCGCTCAACGTGGCCGACGCCGACATGCCGGCGCTGAGCATCGCCGTGGACATCCTGGGTGGCGATCCGCTCAAGTCGCGCCTGGCCGACCGCATCCGCCAACGCGAAGGCCTGAGCTACGGCGTGAGCGCCGGCCTGCGCGCGGACGACAGCCGCGTCGGCCGCGACGACAACGGCAGCCTTACCGTGCAGGCCATCGCTGCGCCGCAGAACATGGGCAAGGTCGAGACCGCATTGCGCGAGGAGCTGGCACGGCTGGTGTCCGACGGGGTGACCGCGCAGGAAGTGCGCGACGCGGTGGCCGCGCGCATCGTGCAGCGCGAACAGTCGCGCGCCAGCGATGCCGCGGTGGCCGGCCTGCTGCAGGGCCTGCTCGATTACGACCGCACCATGGCGTTCGTGATCGAGCGCGACGCGGCCTACCAGGCGCTGACGGTCGAGCAGGTCAATGCCGCCATCCGCAAGCACCTCAAGCCGGAGAGCCTGAGCGTGTTCGTGGCCGGCGACTTCAAGTAACGCCGCATCAGGCAAAGGGATGCCGGGGCGGCCACGTGCCGCCCCGGTCGTATCGCTGGACGCGCGTCCGCGGGGCCGCGGTCCGCGCCGGCGGCAGGGTCAATCGGCGTTGCCGACCCGGTCGCGACCGGCCTGCTTGGCCGCGTAGAGCGCGCGGTCGGCGCGCTGCAGCAGTGCGTCGGCGGATTCGCCCGGGCGCCATTGCGCGACGCCGGCGCTGAAGCGCACGTGCACGCGCTGGCCCTCATGCTGGAACGGGCGGTGGGCCAGCGCTTCCTGCAACCGCCGCAGCTGCGCGTCGGCCTGGTCCTGGGGCATGCCGGGCAGGACCAGCACGAATTCATCGCCGCCGAGGCGGGCGACCTGGCCGTGGCTGCCCAGGCGGGTCTGCGCGGTCGCCACCAGGTGGCGCAGCGCATGGTCGCCACCGGCGTGGCCATGGTCGGCGTTGGTGCGGCTGAAGTGGTCCAGGTCCAGCATCGCGATGCTGAGCAGCGGCTGCGCGCCGCCCATCGCTTCGGCCAGGACGTCCTGCAGGCCCCGCCGGTTCAGCGCGCCGGTCAGCGGGTCGGTGCGCAGCTGGCTGCCGGCTTCCTCCAGCTCGCGCTCGAGCTGCTGCACCCGCTGTTCGGCGGCCAGCGCCTCGGCGCGCGCGCTGGCCAGGCGGTCGCGCGCGCGCAGCGCCTGCGCCTGCACGCGCGCGGTGTCCTGCAGTACGTTCTGCAGCAGCTGGCCCAGGTCGGCCAGGCTGCGCGCCTGGCGCACCGCCACCGCGTAGCTGGCGATGCGGTCGTGGTAATCGCCGGTTTCCGAGGCCATGCCTTCGACCTGCTCGACGAAGTCGACCATCAGGTCCTTCATCGCCGCCTTGGATTCCTCGATGCCCTGGCGCAGCACGCCCTGGCGGTAGATCACCTCGCGCAGGTCGTTGCGGGTGCGTTCCAGCGAGGTGCGGTCCAGCGGCCCGGCCAGCACCTGCCGCACGTTGCCGATCTGGCCATGCAGCCAGCTGCCGCCGTCGATCAGCTCGGCGATGTTGTGCAGCAACAGGTCGAACAGGTTGAGCAGCAGGTCGTGCTGCTCGTGCAGGACATCGTTGCGCACGCCCACCTGGTGGCACAGCTCGCGCAGGTGCTGTTCCACCGGTTCCAGCGATTGCCCGGATTGCCAGCCGCGCAGTTCCTCGCCCATGCGCCGGGCCTGGGTCTCCAGTTCCGGCGCCTGCTGCAGCAGGCTGGACAGCACCGCGCCGAGGGTGTTGCGCAGCATGTCGCGCAGCCGCTCGGCTTCGCTGTTGCCGGCCTGCGCCGGTTCCAGGTCGATGGTGCGGATGTACTTGTCGATCAGCTGGCGCAGCAGGCGGCCGTAGCGCTCCCATTCCTGGCCGTCGTAGGCGCTCTGCAGCAGCCGCCCGAGATCGCCGAGCTCCCCGGGCAGGCTGGACATGCCCTGGGCGAACGCGTGCAGCAGCGCATCGGGCGCGTGGGCGTGGCCGAAGATCCGCTGCAGCGGCGTCGTGCCGTGGCCGTGCGCGGCGGCTTTCGGCGCCGGCGCGGCCGCCGCCGGGGCGCCGGCCATGACCTGGCGGCGTGACAGGATGCGTCCCAGTCCGGCAGGCTTGGAGGGCGGAATGTCGGTGCTGTCGGCCATCGCGAGGCGGTTCCGGACGGGCTGTGCGGACGGGCCGCGGGCGGGGGATCGATGTCCCCCATTATCGGCGAGGCGGATGCCGGCTTGAACCGCCGGGCAGAGGAGGAGCGGGATGCGCGTACTGCTGGCCGGAGCGACCGGCCTGGTGGGGTCTCAGGTGCTGCAGCGGCTGCTGGCCGATACCCGCTGCACGGCGGTGGTGGCACCGGTGCGGCGGCCGTTGCCGCTGCAGCATCCACGGCTGTCCGCCCCGTTGCTGGATTTCGACGCGCTGCCGCTGCAGGCGCCCTGGTGGCAGGTGGATGCGGCGATCTGCACGCTGGGCTCGACCCTGAAGCAGGCCGGCTCGCGGCAGGCGTTCGCGCGCATCGACCATGGCTACCCGCTGGCCATCGCCCGCGCGGTGAAGATGCACGGCTGCACGGTGTTCGCGCTGAATTCGGCGATGGGCGCCAACCCGCGTTCGGCGTTCTTCTACAACCGGGTCAAAGGCGAACTGGAGCGCGACCTGCGCGCACTGGGGTTCGCGTCGCTGGCGCTGGTGCGGCCGGGGTTGATCGGTGGCGCGCGCTCCGAGCCACGCCCGGGCGAGCAGGCGGCGGCGCGGGTGCTGGGTGCGCTGGGGCCGGTACTGCCGCGCGCATGGCGCACCAACCCGGCCGGGCGCATCGCCGCGGCGCTGGTGGAGGCGGCGCTGGCGCCGGCGCCGGGGGTGCGGGTGATCGGCTCGGCGCAGCTGGCATAGCCGCCGCGCGCCGGGAGCGGCCGCGCTCAGGCCGGCAGCGACTGGCCGCCATCCACCGCCAGCACCTGCCCGGTGATCCAGCGGGCGGCGGGCGAGCACAGGAACACCGCGGCCGCCGCCACGTCGGCAGGGTCGCCGAAGCCCCCAAACGGAATCCGGTCGCGGACGCTGGCGTACAGCGCCGGTTCGGAGGTGCGGCGCTGGTCCCACAGGCCGCCGGGGAACAGGATCGAGCCGGGGGCGATGGCATTGACGCGGATGCGCTCGCGCGCCAGCTCGGTGGCCAAGGTGACGGTGTAGTAGTCCAGCGCGGCCTTCGCGGTGGAGTAGGCGGTCGCGCGCGGTGTCGGCACGCGGGCGTTGATCGAGCTGACGTTGAGGATGGCCGGCATCGTGCTGCGCCGCAGGTATGGCAGCGCCAGGCGGTTGCTGCGCACCGCGGCCATCAGGTCGATGTCGAAGCCGGCCTGCCAGCTGGCGTCGTCGTTGCCGTTGCCGAACCCGGAGGCATTGTTGACCACGATGTCGATGCCGCCGAGCGCGGCGGCGGCGGCCTCGATCCAGGCTTCGATCTGTGCCGGGTCGGCCAGGTCGCAGGCGTGCACGTGGACGTGGGCGGCAGTGGCCTGGAGTGCTTCCTGTGCGCGCTGCAGGCCGTCGTCGCCGCGTGCGCACAGGCCCAGGCGCACGCCGTGCCGCGCGAACGCGGTGGCGATGGCCAGGCCGATGCCACGGCTGCCGCCGGCGATCAGCACGCGGGCATCGCGCAGTGGCTGAACCGTCATCGTGGCGTCTTCCGCGGGAACCGGTGGGTATTGTCGCCGCAAAGGCCGCGGTTCACGGCCAGGTCGTGGCCGGCTGCCCGTTGTCGGGGTGCTGCATGCGCACCACGCAGAAACGGTGGCCGGTCGGCGCTTCCATCACCCACCAGCGCTTGACCAAGCCGATGCGGCGCGCGCCCAGCGCTTCCAGCCGGTCGGCTTCGGCGTCGATGTCGTCCGCTTCGATGTCCAGGTGCACGCGCGGGGGATGGCTGACGCGCTGCACTTCCACGTGCAGGCCGCCGGGGGCGCCGGACAGTTCGGCGTACTGCGCGCCGTCGGTGTCGGTCTCGGGGGTGCGCGGTGCCAGCCCCAGCGCCGCGCTCCAGAAGCGGGCGGCGGTGCCGGCGTCGGTGTCCTGGCAGTCGATGATGAAGCCGGCCAGGCGGCTGCGGTGGGCCATGCGCGTGCTCCTGCGGTGGGAACCGCGAGCTTACGCCCCTGCCATGGGCGGGCGCGTGGCGGCAATGGCCCGCGCCGGCCCACCGAGCCGCCACGCGGCGCCGCACAGCACGCCATAGACCAGCCATTCGGCCAGCCGTTGCAGCAGCCCGCGCCAGGCCTGCAGTTCGGGCAGGGCCATCAGCACGAACAACAGCAGCCAGCTGGCCGCCAGCCCGGCCCACAGCAGGCGGATGCGGGCCGGCAGTCGTGGCGCGGTGGCCAACAGCAGCAGGCCCAGCGCGGTTCCGCTGTAGGTGAGCATGCCCAGCAGGGTGTGCAGTTGCTGGTCGAGACTGCCGGTCGCCGGGCAGCCGGGGTCGCAGGGCGCCAGCGCCGAGCCGATCCAGGCCAGTGGTTCGCACATCAGCAGCCAGTAGCCGAGCCGGCTGGCGCCACGGACCGGCGCCAGCCGCGCGCAGGCCAGCAGCAGCCAGGCGGCGAGCAGGCCCACCGGAACGAAGCCGGCCAGGCTGATCAGCCGCGCATGCGCGCTGCCGCTGGCGCCCAGTTCGCTGATGTACTGGGCCATGTGCGAATAACCGGGCTTGAGCAGCGCGCCGCCGAACAGCATGCCGAGGTAGGCGAGCACCAACAGTGGCACGATCCGGCGCGGGTGGGACATGGCGGTCGCGGCGCGGGTGCCGGAGGCCGGATCAGCGCGCTGCGCTGGCCAGGAACAGCTCGACCTTGCCGCAGGACGGGCAGGCATGCAGGTCGAACGCCTCGCGGTTCACCAGCAGTTCGCCGAGGTTGCCGAGCAGGAACGGCAGCGCCTGGGAGCCCTCGTGGAAGCGCTTGCGTCCGGCGAACACCATCGGCGTGCCGGGGCAGCGCAGGCAATTGATCAGGCGCGGCGGCCGGGCCGCCGGATCGGCGTTGTCGGGGCGGAAGTCCGGGTCCGCGCTGCCATCGACGCGGGTGCCGCAGTTCCAGCACTGCTCGAACGTGTCTTCGTTGCTTTCCCTGCAGTGGCTACAGATCCAATGGGTCATGGTCACGCCTGTCCTGTGCGATGCGCGCATCGTAGCGTGACCCGGGGCGTCGTGGTGACCGGCGCGCGGGCCGCGCCAGGGTGAGCGGCCGGGCGCATCGACGGCGGTGCCCGCCGCGGTCGCGGGCGTTGTCGCCATCGAGCACGGCAAAAAAAAGCCCGCATCGCTGCGGGCTCAAGTTCTGCTGCAAAGCGTTCGCCCGGGGCGGTCAGTGCGGCCGCGCCAGATCGTCGATCAGCACGCGCAGGAAGCGCGCGGCCTCGCCGCCGGTGCAGGCGCGGTGGTCGAACGTGACCGACAGCGGGATGACCTTGTGGGTTTCCACCCCGCCCATCACCGGCGTCACCTGGAAGCGGGCGCGCCCGGCGGCGACGATGGCCACGCACGGCGGCACCACCACCGGGGTGGCATAGCGGCCGGCGAACATGCCGAAGTTGGACAGGCTGATGGTGTAGCCGCTCAGTTCCGACGGGGCGATGCTGCGCTCTTCCACCTGCTGGCGCAGGCGGTTGATGCCTTCGCGGACGCCGCGCGCGTCGAGCATGTCGGCGTTGCGCAGGGCCGGCACGAACAGGCCGTCGTCGGTGTCCACGGCAATGCCGATGTCCACCTGCGCGTGCAGGGTGCGGGTGAGGGTGTCGCCGTCGAACCAGGCGTTCATCGCCGGCACCGCCTGGCAGGCGGCGACGATGCCGCGCACCAGCCGCGAGGTCATGTCGTTGCCCGGTGCCCAGGCATGGATGTCGGCATCGTCGGTCAGCGTGGTCGGCACGACCTTGCTGTGCGCGTCGGCCATCACCCGCGCCATGTTGCGGCGCACGCCCTTGAGCGGCTCCGGCTGGCCCTTGGCGACCACGCCCGGGGGCGCGGTGCGCATCGGCCTGCCGGCGGCGGACAGCGGCGTGCGCGCGGCATCGGCACGCACGGCCGGCGCCGGCGCGGCGGCCTGGACCGCCTGCGGTGCCGCTGCCGGCGCGCTGCCGACCTTGGCGGTGCCGGCCTCGGCGGCCTGCTTCACGTCGCTCATCGTCACCGCGCCGTCGGCGCCGGTGGCACGCACCCGCGCCAGGTCCACGCCGAGCTTGCGCGCCATCGCGCGCACCGCCGGCACCGCCTTGACCCCGCCCACGGCCACGGCCTGTTCGGTGTGCACGGCGTTGGAGCTGACCATCGCCCCGACCACGGTGCCTTCGTCGGCACGTTCGGCGGCAGCGGGAGCCGGTGCCGGCGCCGCGGCAGGCGCGGGCGCCGCAGCGGCCGCTGCCGGTGCGCCGTGGTGGTGGCCGGTGTCCTGGCCTTCGGCGCGCTGCGGCAGGTTCGGATCGATCTCGAACTGGGCCAGCATGTGCCCGGTCACCACGATGTCGCCGGCGCCGCCGGCCAGCTTCAGCACCTTGCCGGAGACCGGCGACGGCACTTCCACCACCGCCTTGGCGGTCTCCATCGACACCAGCGGCTCGTCCAGCTTGATCACGTCGCCTTCCTTGACGAACCACTCCACGATGGTCGCGTCCGGCAGGCCTTCGCCCAGGTCGGGCAGGTTGAAGTTCTTGGTCTGGCTCATTTCAGGGGGTTTCTTCCAGTAGTTCCAGGTCGCGTGCCGGCAGCCAGCCGAGCGCACCATTGGCGCGTTCGGCCCACCACCAGCCACCGTGTTCGTGATGCAGTCGCACCATCTCGCCGCTGTCCACGTCCAGCTCCTGCGCGGTGTAGTCGCGCAGCGCCTCGGCGCGGCCATCGCCGAGCACGCGCAGCCACGCCACCGGCGCCCAGCCGGCGCGGTTGTCGGCGGTGCGCACCCAGGCGAAGTCCGGCCATTCCTCGTCGCGCACGCCGAGCTCGACGATCTCCCCGGCGTGGAAACGCAACGGCACCGGGTACTGGCTGCGGTAGGCGTTGAGCAGTCGCGCGCGCATGTCAGCCGGCCGCCACCGCGCGCCTTGCCGCCGCCACGATCCGCTCCACGCTCGGCAGGTATTTCATTTCCAGCCGGAACAGCGGGATGTGGGTGTCGTAGCCGGTGACGCGCTCGACCGGCGCCAGCAGGTCGTACATCGACTCCTCGGCCAGGCGCGCGGCGATTTCGGCACCGAAGCCGGCGGTCTTGGGCGCTTCCTGCACGATCACGCAGCGGCCGGTCTTGGCCACCGACTCGGCGATGGTGGCGAAGTCCAGCGGGCGCAGCGTGGCGACGTCGATGACCTCGGCGCTGATGCCTTCGCCGGCCAGCTTGTCGGCCGCTTCCAGCGCTTCCTTGACCTGCGCGCCCCAGGCCACCAGGGTCACGTCGGTGCCGTCGCGCAGCACGAAGCACACGTCCAGCGGCAGCGCCTCGCCGTCGTTGGCGACCACTTCCTTGTACTGGCGGTAGATGCGCTTGGGCTCCATGTAGATCACCGGATCCGGCTCGCGGATCGCCGCCAGCAGCAGCCCATAGGCGCGCTGCGGGCTGGACGGCAGCACCACGCGCAGGCCCGGCACGTTGGTGAAGATGGCCTCGTTGGCCTCGCTGTGGTGTTCCGGCGCGCGGATGCCGCCGCCCCACGGCACGCGCAGCACCATCGGGCAGTGCAGGCGGCCGCGGGTGCGGTTACGCATGCGCGCGGCGTGGCAGATGATGTGGTCGACCATCGGGTAGACGAAGCCGTCGAACTGCGCTTCGGCCACCGGCTTCATGCCCTGCACGGCCAGGCCGACGGTGAGTCCGGCGATGGTGGTCTCGTCCAGCGGGGTGTCGAGCACGCGCTGCGCGCCGAACTTCTGCTGCAGGCCGGCGGTGGCGCGGAACACGCCGCCGTTGACGCCCACGTCCTCGCCCAGCACCAGCACCGACGGGTCGTGCTCCATTTCCCAGGCCAGCGCCTGGGTCACGGCTTCGATCAGGGTGATGGGGGTGGCGGTCATGGGGGTCTCTCCGCTGGCGCCGGTCGCGCCGTGGTCGCTGGCAAGGTCGTGGCCGGCCGGGACGCCGGTGCTGCGCTTGATGTCATCCATGGCGCTGCTCCAGGGCAATGGCCGCGGCGCGCTGGGCCAGCAGGTCCGGCGGCGGGTCGGCATACAGGTAGTCGAACATGGCCTCCACCGGCTGCACCGGGCAGTTGAGGTAGGCATTGACCTCCTCGTCCACGCGCGCGCCGCATTCGGCGATCCAGTTCTTCTCCTCTTCCTCGCTCCACACGCCCTGCGCGGTCAGGTACCTGCGCAGGCGGATCAGCGGCTCCTTCAGCCACGCGGCCTTGACCTCGGCGTCGTCGCGGTAGCGGCGCGCGTCGTCGGCGGTGGTGTGGTCGGACAGGCGGTAGGTGAGGAACTCCAGCACGGTGCCGCCCTGGCCGGACAGGGCACGCTCGCGCGCCTGTTCCATCGCCGCCAGCACCGCGATCAGGTCGTTGCCGTCCACCTGCAGGCAGAACAGGCCGCCGGCCAGGCCCTTCTGGGCCAGGGTCTGGGCGCCGGTCTGGGCCGAACGCGGCACCGAGATCGCCCAGCCGTTGTTGACCACGCACAGGATCAGCGGCAGCTGGTAGGCACCGGCCGAGTTCACCGCGGCGTAGAAGTCGGTCTTGGAGCTGCCGCCGTCGCCGCACACGGTCACCGCCACCTGCGGCTTGCCCTGCAGCTTGAACGACAGCGCCGAGCCGGCCGCGTGCAGGCACTGGGTCGAGATCGGCACGCAGATCGGGAAGTCGCGCGCGGCGTCGCTGTCGCGGTCGTAGTCGCTGCCGCGCTCGTCGCCGCCCCAGTACATCAGCACGTCGCGCGGGCGCACGCCGCGCATGAACATGGCGCCGTACTCGCGGTAGCTGGGGGCGAACACGTCGCCGGGCTTCATCGCCGCGCCGATCCCGACGTGGGCCGCTTCATGGCCCAGGCAGGAGGCGAAGGTGCCGAGCTTGCCGGTGCGCTGCAGGGCCACGGCCTTGGTGTCGAACACCCGGGTGGCCAGCATCTGCCGGAACAGGGGCAGCAGCGCGCGCGGATCGCGCAACGAGGCCGGCAGGTCGTCGCGTACCAGGCTGCCGTCGGCATCCAGGTACTGCAGGTAGTCGATGTGGAACTGGGCGGAAACCGTCATTGCAGCAACACCTTGGACAGATGGTTTCAAATGATAGGAATTGCGCATGGTAAGGAATCGGGCGGGAAAAGCCGTCCTGCGCCGCAGCACGAAATCCGTGCGCCGGCCCATGGGCGGCCGCCGCGGCACGTGGATCCAACGCATTCAGCCAGCCGCCGCGGCCGCCGGCCGATTGTCGCGCCGGTTGCAATCGCAAGTGTTCGCTTTCCGTTTGCGCGGGCAGCGGCCGCCGCCCGGGCCGGGTTACCCTTTGCGCCCCACGCAGATGGCAAGGCCGATGACCGTAGAACAGAACCAGCGTGAGCTCGAAGCCGGCATCCACACCGACCTGCACGGCCGGCTCACCTATGGCGGCTACCTCTGCCTGGACCGGCTGCTGTCGGCGCAGCAGCCGTTGTCCAGCCCGGCGCACCACGACGAGATGCTGTTCATCATCCAGCACCAGACCTCGGAGCTGTGGCTGAAGCTGCTCGACCATGAACTGCGCGCGGCCATCGGCTTCCTGCAGCGCGACCAGGTCTGGCAGTGCCGCAAGGTGCTGGCGCGCGGCAAGCAGGTGCTGCGCCAGCTGACCGAGCAATGGTCGGTGCTGGAAACCCTGACCCCGTCCGAGTACCTGGGCTTCCGCGACGTGCTCGGTCCGGCCTCCGGGTTCCAGTCGCTGCAGTACCGCTGCATCGAGTTCCTGCTGGGCAACAAGAACGCGGACATGCTGGCGGTGTTCGATTACGACCCGGAGGGGCAGGGGCGGCTGCGCCGGACCCTGGAGGCACCGAGCCTGTACGAGGAGTTCCTGCGCTACCTGGCGCGCTTCGGCCATGCGCTCCCGCCGGAGTACGCCGGCCACGACTGGACCCGCCCGCATGTCAGTGATCCGGCGCTGCGGCCGGTGTTCGAGCGCATCTACCAGGACACCGACCGCTACTGGCGCGAGTATTCGCTGTGCGAGGACCTGGTGGACCTCGAGTCGGCGTTCCAGCTGTGGCGCTTCCGCCACATGCGCACGGTCATGCGGATCATCGGCTTCCGCCGTGGCACCGGCGGTTCCAGCGGCGTGGGTTTCCTCAAACAGGCGCTGGAACTGACCTTCTTCCCGGAACTGTTCGAGGTGCGCACCAGCATCCGCGGCGATACCGGGGCGGTGCCCGCCGGGACCTGAAACGCCAACGTATTCAGTATTTTGGACGGGGCTGCGGCCGGTCACGGCCGCAGCCGCCCCGCCGCCGCCCGGGCCGCCGGCGCGGCGCTTGTGGATTTGACGTGAAGCCGGCGCTTCGGTGATCCTCGCGCGTCGTGCCGATTCCGGCCGACTTCCTTTGCATCATCTGCCCAACGAATCACTCAGGGGGAAACCCAGCATGAGCGCTGCCGCGCCGAATTCCGCATCCACCCCGGCGCCCGTGCCGGAGTTCAAGAACCTCCTCGGCCACCCGCGTCCGCTGTGGATGCTGTTCATGACCGAGTTCTGGGAACGCTTCGCGTTCTACGGCATCCGCTGGGCGCTGGCGCTGTACATCGTCGCCCAGTTCGCCGAGAGCCAGGCCGGGGCCAGCAAGCTCTACGGCGCCTATCTGGCGCTGGTCTACGCGGCGGCGCTGTTCGGCGGTTTCGTCGCCGACCGCATCATCGGCTACCAGCGCTCGATCCTGATCGGCGCGGCGGTGATGTCGCTGGGCCTGTTCCTGATCGCCATTCCCGACGACCGCGTGTTCCGCATCGGCCTGGCCACGATCATCGCCGGCAACGGCCTGTTCAAGCCGAACATCTCCAGCATGGTCGGGCAGCTGTACGGCATCAATGATTCGCGCCGCGATTCGGGCTTCACCATCTTCTACATGGGCATCAACGCCGGCGCGCTGGTCGCCCCGGTGCTGACCGGCATCCTGGCCGACAAGCTGTTCGGCACCGAGGCCATGCCGGCCTACAAGTACGTGTTCATCGCCTCCGGCATCGGCATGCTGATCAGCCTGGTGTGGTTCTGGATCGGCCGCCGCCAGCTGGGCAGCGTCGGCGCGGCCCCGGCCGGGGCGGGCATTGGCCGCACCCTCGCGGTGTTGGTCGGCGCGCTGGTCGCGGTGCCGGTGGCCTATGGCCTGCTGACGATCGACGCCGGCATCCTCGGCTGGATCCTGGGCGCGCTGTTCACCGCGCTGTGCGTGATGATCCTGGTCGAGGGCATCCGCGAGGGCAAGGTGGCGCGCGACCGCTCCATCGCCATGCTGATCATCTTCGTGTTCAACGTGCTGTTCTTCATGTTCTTCGAACAGGCCGGCAGCTCGTTCAACTTCCTGGCGCAGAACATCGTCGACCGCGACCTGGCGGGCTGGATCTTCCCGATCGGCTGGTTCCAGTCGGTGAACTCGGTGGCCATCCTGGCGCTGGGCCCGATCTTCGTGTGGCTGTGGACCGCGCTGGGCAAGGCCAACCCGTCGATCCCGCGCAAGTTCGGCCTGGGCCTGATCTTCAACGGCCTGGCCTTCCTGCTGCTGATGTACGCGCTGTCCTCGCTGGTCGACGACGCCGGCAAGATCCCGTTCTGGACCCTGTTCATGGTCTACGTGATCCAGACCGTGGGCGAGCTGTGCCTGTCGCCGATCGGGCTGTCGATGACCACCAAGCTGGCCCCGCTCAAGGTCGTCGGCCTGGCGATGGGCGGCTGGTTCCTGTCCACCGCCATCGGCAACAACCTGTCGGGCATCTTCGCCGCGGTGGTCAGCGGTGAAAGCGGCATGACCGTCGAGTCGGCGCTGAAGGGGTATACCTTCGGCTTCTGGTCGCTGCTGGGCGCCGGCGTGCTGCTGTTCCTGATCGCGCCGCTGGTGCAGAAGCTGATGCACGGCGTGAAGTGAGGAAACCACGATGAAGCGGATGTCCGGTGGAATATCCCTGCTGCTGGCGGCGCTGCTGGGGGGCTGTGCGCAGCCACCGGCACCGCCGGCGGAGAAGGTGCAGCCGCTGGATACCTCCGAACAGAAGGCGCCGGTGGCCGATACCAGCCAGCCGGTCGCCTCGGGCAATACCCCGGCCGCGGCGGACATCGCCGCCGTGGCCGCGCTCAACGCGCAGTTCGACCCCGCGCGCGACCCGGTCGCCGACCTGGAGACGGCCAAGGTCGAGGCCCAGCGCGGCGGCAAGCGGATCGTGCTGGACGTGGGCGGCGAGTGGTGCTCCTGGTGCCACCTGATGGACGCCTTCATGGAAGGCGACTCGGAGATCCGCCGCTTCCGCGACGCGCATTACGTGTGGATGAAGGTCAACTACAGCGAGGACAACGAGAACGCGGCGTTCCTGTCGCGCTTCCCCGCCATCACCGCCTACCCGCACCTGTTCGTGCTCGACGCCGAGGGCCA
This sequence comes from Stenotrophomonas sp. Y6, assembly GCF_022436665.1. Lineage (NCBI taxonomy): Bacteria > Pseudomonadati > Pseudomonadota > Gammaproteobacteria > Lysobacterales > Lysobacteraceae > Stenotrophomonas > Stenotrophomonas sp. Y6. Next base: position 8,406 of record NZ_JAKUKB010000006.1, on the reverse strand, counting down.
GCTGCTGCATTCGCAGTTCACCGGCGAACTGGAGAAGGGCAAGGGCTACGACCGCACCCGCTTCTTTGCGTTCCTCAAGCAGTGGGCGCCGCCGGCCACGCCCTGAGCAGGGCGCGGACGAGGCAAGCGACGGCGACGCAGGGCGCCGTTTTCAATCCGGACTTCATTTCCGTGGCCAGCGGCCGCTAACGGGAGCATTCGCTTGCTCGCCGGGGCCGATTGCCGATGTCGCTTCCTTCCGATGCCACCCTCGAAACCAGCGTCCCGGCCGCCGCCGGGGCGACGGGCACGGGCCTGCCCACGGTGGACGCGCTGATGGACGAGCAGCCACCCGCCGATACCGATGCCGATGCGCCGGCGCCGCGCTACCGGCTGCCGCAATCGGCGGTGCCGCCGACCATCATGCTGCAGGCCGCGGTGGCGCGGCTGGTGGAGCAGAAGGAGCGCATCGACCGGCTGGCCCGCGAAGGCCTGCTTGACGGCCTGTTCCCCGCCGAGTGGAGCGCGGTGCCGGGCAACGAGCTGCGCGCGTTCGTCGCCTCGGTGGTGCCGTTCGCCTCGGACAGCGTGCGCGGCGAGACCGTCGCCGCGCGGGTACCGTTGAAGTACCTGCTGGGCCAGTCGCATCGCTGGGGCAGGGATGACGTCGCCGAGCCCCGTTCGCTGAGTGCGTTCCTGGCCAGCGACGAACGCGCCGCCGCGGGCGCGGCCGATGCGGCCGAGGTGATGCTGCTGGGGCCGCTGGGGCTGGGCTGGGCCCAGGTCGGCCGCAGCCGGGTCGGCTTCCTGCGTGCGATGGGGGCCGAGTCACTGGCCGCGCGGGTCACCGCGTTGCCGTACCCGGCGCCGGAACAGCTGGCGCTGTACCAGGTGAGCGTTGCCGGCGCCACGCAGGTCTGGTGCGTGCTGGACAACCGCAGGCTGCGCGCGCTGTCGGCGCCGTCGCTGAGCGTCCCGTTGTTGACCGCCTACGGCGTCGTCGCGCCACAGGCGTGGCCGGCGCAATGGCCCGATCCGGTCGAGGTGGATGCCGAACTTGGCCTGGCCAGGGCCGGCAAGGGGGCCCATGAGGTTGACCTGGTCAGGCTGGTGGACAAGATCCAGCGCAGCCGGGCCGGCGAGGCCTGGAGCAGCGCGAGCCTGATGCAGCTGCATACCTGGGTGCCCCGCTGGCGCTTCTTCCTGGCCTCGTTCATCGGCCTGCCGGCGGCACTGCTGCTGATCGCGGCGCTGGCCCTGCCCGGTCGCGTCGAGGCCGCGGCAGTGGCGGCGGCGCTCGGCTTCGCCGGTGGCGCCATTGCCGCGCTGGCCGCGCCGTGGATCTACGCGCGCCGCAAGTTCCTGAGCTGAGCAGAGCGGTGGATGCGCAGCCTGCGCCGCATGGACTGCACCGGTACCGTGTCCTGCCGGGCGTGCCCCGCTTCCACGGGAAAGACCGCCAGGCGTTTCAATCCAGGGTCATCTGCGCCAGGCCGGCATCGGCCAGGCGGGTGATGAGCCGTTCCAGCACCTGCTCTTCTTCCTCGGTGAGCACCGACATCAGTTTGCGGGTGATCTCCATCACCATCGGCGCGACGGTCTCGTAGACCTCGAAGCCGGCCGCCGACAGCGCCAGCACCGAGCGGCGGCGGTCGTCGCCATGGGTCTCGCGGCGGATGAAGCCGCGCTCCAGCAGGCGCGCCACCGCGCGGCTCACCGCGACCTTGTCCATCGCCGTGCGTTCGGACACCTCGCTCGCCGACGAGCCGGGGTACAGCGCCAGGATGGTGATCACGCGCCATTCCGGGATCGACAGGCCATAGCGCTCGCCGTACAGGCGCGCGATGTTGCCGCTGACCCGGTTGGACAGCACGCTGATGCGGTAGGGCAGGAACTGTTCTAGATCGAGCAGCACGTGCGAGGCACGGATGCTGGTGGACTTGCTGTAATCGGAAGCGCTCATGCTGCAGTGCACCTTGATGGTGGTTTCATGTGAAACTATAACCTTCGGTTCTGACCCGCGTTCGCCGCGTGTCTTCCTGTATTGCGCCGCCGGCTGCGGCGACGACCCACTTCCGGAGGCAACCCATGAACACCCACGTCCACGCCGCATCCAACGCGCCCAACCTGGGCATGCAGGTGACCACCTTCGAGAACCCGATGGGCATCGACGGTTTCGAGTTCGTCGAATTCGCCGCGCCGGCCGGTCAGGCCGCCGGGCTGCACGACTACTTCAGGAACATGGGATTCACTGCCGTGCTCCGCCATCGGCAGCGTGCTATTACCGTCTACCGTCAAGGCGGCGTCAACTTCCTGGTGAACGAGGAGCCGGATTCGTTCGCCGCCGACTTCGCCGCCAAGCACGGCCCGTGCGCCTGCGGTTTCGCCATCCGCTTCCAGAAGCCGGCCGCCGAGGTGCTGTCCGCGGCGCTGGGCAACGGCGCCGAGGAAGTGACCCTGCTGGCCGACACCCGCGCGGTGCCGGCGCCGGTGATCAAGGGCATCGGCGACTGCATGCTGTACCTGGTGGACCGCTATGGCGAGGCCGGCAGCATCTACGATGCGGACTACGTGCCGGTGGACGGCGCCGAGCAGGACCCGAAGGGCTTCGGCCTGACCTTCATCGACCACCTGACCCACAACCTGTACCTGGGCAACATGCAGAAGTGGTCGGATTACTACGAGCGCCTGTTCAACTTCCGCGAGATCCGCTACTTCGACATCAAGGGCGCCAAGACCGGCCTGGTGTCCAAGGCGATGACCGCGCCGGACGGCATCGTGCGCATTCCGCTCAACGAGTCGTCCGACCCGAAGAGCCAGATCAACGAGTACCTGGACGCGTACAAGGGCGAGGGCATCCAGCACATCGCCTGCTTCACCGACAACATCTATGACACCGTCGAGGCGATGCGCGCGCACGGCATCGAGTTCCTGGATACGCCGGACACCTACTTCGACGTGGTCGACCTGCGCATCCCCGACAATGGCGAGGACGTGCCGCGCCTGCGCAGGAACAAGATCCTGATCGACGCCGACCCGGAAACCAAGCAGCGCAAGCTGCTGCAGATCTTCACCCAGAACTGCATCGGCCCGATCTTCTTCGAGATCATCCAGCGCAAGGGCAACGAAGGTTTCGGTGAAGGCAACTTCCAGGCGCTGTTCGAGAGCATCGAGCGCGACCAGATCAAGCGCGGCGTGCTGTAAGCAAAGCGCTCCAGGCCCCTCTCCGGTAGGGAGAGGGCTCTGAAAACAGCAAACAGGCAGGCAGCTCCATGCTCAGCAACGATTATCAGACCGGTTTCGGCAACGAGTTCGCCACCGAGGCGGTGCCCGGCACCCTGCCGGTGGGGCGCAACTCGCCGCAGCGCGTGGCCCACGGGCTGTATGCCGAGCAGCTGACCGGCACCGCGTTCACCGCGCCGCGCGGCAGCAACCGCCGCAGCTGGCTGTACCGCATCCGCCCGGCAGCCATGCACGGCGAGTTCACCCCGTTCGCGCAGCCGTGCCTGCACGGCGATTTCAGCCACGCGGCGGTGTCGCCCAACCAGCTGCGCTGGAACCCGCTGCCGCTGCCGCAGGCGCCCACTGATTTCGTCGAGGGCCTGTACACCATGGGCGGCACCGGCTCGCCCGAGGCGCATGCCGGCGCCGCGATCCACCTGTACGCGGCCAACGCCGACATGCGCGGCCGCTATTTCTACAACGCCGATGGCGAGCTGCTGGTCGTGCCGCAGCTGGGCCGGCTGCGGCTGCGCACCGAGATGGGCGTGCTGGAGGTCGAACCGCAGCAGATCGCGGTGATCCCGCGCGGCGTGCGTTTCGCGGTGGAGCTGCCGGACGGGCAGGCGCGCGGCTATGTCTGCGAGAACTTCGGCGCGCTGCTGAAGCTGCCCGACCTCGGTCCGATCGGCAGCAACGGCCTGGCCAACCCGCGTGATTTCGAAACGCCGGCGGCCGCGTACGAGCACCTGGAGGGCGATTTCGAACTGGTCGCCAAGTTCCAAGGCCGGCTGTGGCGCGCCGCCATCGGCCATTCGCCGCTGGACGTGGTCGGCTGGCATGGCAACTACGCGCCGTACCGCTACGACCTGCGCCGCTTCAACACCATCGGCTCGATCAGCCATGACCATCCGGACCCGTCGATTTTCCTGGTGCTGCATTCGCCCAGCGACACGCCCGGCACCAGCAACCTGGATTTCGTGATCTTCCCGCCGCGCTGGCTGGTGGCCCAGGACACGTTCCGCCCGCCGTGGTTCCACCGCAACATCGCCAGCGAGTTCATGGGCCTGGTGCATGGCGCGTACGACGCCAAGGCCGAGGGCTTCGTGCCGGGCGGCTGCTCGATCCACAACTGCATGACCGGCCACGGCCCGGACGCGGCCACGTTCGACAAGGCCTCCGCCGCCGACCTGTCGCGGCCGGACGTGATCACCGACACCATGGCGTTCATGTTCGAGACCCGTGGCGTGATCCGCCCGACCGAGCAGGCCATCGCCGCTGCGCACCGGCAGCGTGACTACCAGGCGTGCTGGAGCGGGCTGCGCGACAACTTCGTGCCGCCGCGGTGACTCAGGCCGGCAGTGGTGTGTCCAGCACCGCTGCCAGGCAAGACTCGGGCAGTACTTCGCGCAGGCGCTCGCGCACGCGGCCGACGTAGCCGTCCGACGCCATCGCCGGCAACTGCGCCAGCGCCAGCCGCAGCGCATGCACGGTATCGTCTTCGCCGCGGGTGGCCTGCAGCAGCTGGTGCAGGCGCGCGGCGGCGGGGTGGCGCTGCAGTGCCAGCATGTCCAGCAGGTAGATGCGCGCGGCCACCAGCGAGCGGCGCCGTGCCGCCGCCGATGGCGCGGCTTCGGGCACGGCTGCCGGCGCCGGTTCCGGCTGTGCCATGTGCAGGTAGCCGTCACGCTGCAGCCGCGCGATCAGGGCCGGGGCGTCGTCACCGAGCAGGGTGACCAGCTCGGCCAGGTCGCGCTTGCCGTCGCACAGGATCAGGGCGCGGCGCTGGCGCAGGTCCAGCGGGGCACGGTGGGCCTGGAGGGCGGCATGCGCGAGGTCGGTCTTGCGCGGTTGCATGGGCGGAAGGGCGATGCGGCGCGGAGCCCCAAGCCTGCCCGTCGCAGGTGAAAGCGTGATGACATGGGCTATCGGGAACGTGCATTTGGTCAAGGTTCCGGCGGCACTGAAAGTCGTGGTGCTTTTGCCCTATATCCGTCATTTATTCCCGCCAGGTGGCTTGCCTGCAGTCCATGTCGATGGAGGCATGGCTCCGCAAGGTAATGTGATGCTTATCACTTCTGGCGCGTTGGTCTTGGCCGGCCCCGTATCAGCCGGAGTTTGCTGAGTCAGGTTTGGGGTGTTAGCTTCCCATTAAGCGCTGCCATATGGATTCGACGCTGCAATGGTGTCGAAAGGGGGCCATGCGCTGTCCGGGGGCGGCGAGGGAGATTCGCCGCAGAAGAGGTATCCATTCAAAGATCCAGGGGTTAATCGATGAAGACACGTAAATTGTGTGATGCGATTCTCGTTGCATTGATTGGTACGGCTGGGCTTGCAGGCACGGCAGCCGCGCAGGACGCGGAAACAAAACCCGACGCCAAGATGCTCGACACGGTCACCGTGACCGGCACCCGCATCAAGAGCCAGACCATGACGGCTTCCAGTCCCGTCGCGGAAATCGACCGGGAGGCCTTCAAGAACACGGGTGCGACACGTGCGGACGATCTGATCAACCAGTACCCGCAGATGGCGCCCTACTTCGACAATTTCGCGAATAACGGCGCGCAGTCGTATCCGACGGCGGATCTGCGCGGCCTGGGGCCGGGCCGCACCCTGACCCTGGTGAACGGGCACCGCCTGCCGCCGGGCACCTTCGAATCGCGCGATATCAGCATCGTGCCCGCGGCACTCATCAAGCGTGTCGATCTTCTGACCGGCGGTGCCTCGGCCGTTTATGGCTCCGACGCGATCGCCGGTGTAGTCAACTTCGTCCTGGATACCAATTTCGAAGGTATCAGCCTTAATGCCGGCACCTCGGCCTACCGGCACAAGAACGACAATTCCTATCTCCGCGGGAAAATGGACGAGGTCGGGTATACCTATCCGAGGGGCGATTCGGGTTTCGACGGAATCTCGCGGAATGTGGACATCGCCATCGGTGGCAAGTTTGGCGAAGGCAAAGGCCACGCGATGGCATGGATGACCTGGCGCGAGAACGACGCGTTGATGCAGGGCGATCGCGATTACTCTTCCTGTGCCCTGAATGCGAGCGGCACTGCCTGTGGTGGCTCGGGAACCGCGCCGATCCCCAATTTCTACATCTATGACGCCGACTACGTGCTTTCGGATACGGGCGGCGCCGCGCACTTCGATCCCACTACCGGCAAGTGGGCGCCGGACATGGGCCAGCTGTACAACTACGCGCCCATCAACTATTACCAGCGCCCCGATACCCGTTATAACTTCGGCGCATCGGTTCGCTATGACGTTAATGACTATTTCCGTCCCTATGCGGAAATGATGTACGTCAACAAGAAGAGCAGCATCCAGGTCGCGGAATCCGGCACGTTCTTTGCTCAGACGCTTTCGATCGCGTGCGATGACCCGCTGATCAACACCATGTGTTCGGATCTGGGACTTTCGGACGCCGAACCGCTGGAGATCTATGTTGGCAAGCGCAACAACGAAGGTGGCGCCCGCAGGACCAGCGACGATACCAATTCATGGCGTCTGATCGGCGGTGCCGAGGGTTTCATCAACGACACCTGGAGCTACAACGCCTCGTACGCTTTCAGTCGTACCGAGAATACCAATATCGGGCGCGGCGACTTCCTGTCCGACCGCGTCGCGTCGGCGCTACTGGGCTGCCCGGCGGGCTCCTTCGCCGGCTGCGTTCCCTACAACGTCTGGGTACCGAATGGGGTCACCAAGGAGGCGGCCGAGGCATTGCAGGGCGTCAGCATGGTGTCGACCAGTACCTCGATGAAGGTACTGAACGCCTATGTGAGCGGAGACCTGGGATGGGGTTTTCCCACGGCCGACAACGATCCGATCAAGCTGGTGTTTGGCTATGAATGGCGAAAGGAACATTACGAGGTCGAGGCCGACAGTAATTCCGCGTCCGGCAACTTCACGGGCGCTGGTGGCCCCGTGACCGCGATCAATGGCGATGTGAGCGTGCGCGAACTGTTCATGGAAAGCGCGGTGCCACTGGCGCAGGACATGGGGCTGCTGCGGAGCCTGTCGCTGGACCTGGGCTTCCGCGCATCCGACTACAATCTGTCCGGTCGCGCCAATACCTATAAGGTCGGCGCCAATGCCGAGCTGGGCCCGGTGCGCCTGCGCGGTGGCTTCAACCGCGCCATCCGCGCCCCGAACATCGGTGAGCTGTTCTCGCTGCAGTCGATCTCCCTGTGGGAAGGCGAAGATCCGTGCGCTGGTTCCAACCCGGTCTATACCGCGGCACAGTGCGCCAATACCGGCGTGACCGGCGCCCAGTATGGGAACATTCCGGCCAGTCCCGCCGACCAGTACAACCAGTATGCGGGTGGCAACCTGGAGCTGACGCCGGAGAAGGCCAAGACCTGGACGCTGGGTGCGGCGTACAGCCCGATCGATGGCCTGGATCTCAGTCTTGATTTCTACGATATCAAGATGACCGATCGCATCGCCGATATCGGCGCCTCCACGATCCTCGAGTTGTGTGGCAGTACCGGCAACCCGACGCTGTGCTCGATGATCCACCGCCGTAGTGGAAGCGGTGATCTTTGGATCGGCAATGATGTGGCGACCACGGGTTACATCGAGAACCTGACCGGCAACTTCGGCAAATCGCATCACCGTGGGTTCGACTTCACCGCGGCCTATGGTTGGGATGCCCTGGGTGGCCGATTCAACACGACCTTCGTTGGTACCCGTACGCAGAAGGTTGAGATCGACAACCTGCCCGAGATCGAAGGCACGAAGTTCGATTGCGCTGGCAAGATCAATGTTTCCTGCCTGAATCCCAAGTGGCGCCATATCGCCAATGCCAGCTTCGCGCGTGACTGGTACAGCGTCAATCTGCGCTGGCGTTACACCGCCGGTGTCGATTATGTAAATGCCGTCACCGGCAGCAAGCTCAGCACGGACAAGCTGTTGGTGGCCAATGGGAACAAACTCAGCGCAGCCAACTACTTCGACCTGTCGGCCAACTTCGACATCGGTCCCATGGTGTGGACGATGGGCGTCAACAACATCGCGGACAAGGAACCGCCGATGGTCGGCAACGCGCTGGCACTCAACGGCAATGCTCCGGGTGGCTACGACCAGGCCGGCCGCTACTTCTTCACTAGCGTCAGTGTGAAGTTCTGATGTGAGTTGGCGTGGGGGGGGGGGCGGGGGGGGGGGGGGGCGGGGGGGGGTGGGGGGGGGGCGGGGGGACATCTA
>NZ_JAKUKB010000005.1:0-122559 GCF_022436665.1 Stenotrophomonas sp. Y6 | reverse complement strand
TTATCTCGTGTGTTTTTTTTTTTTGTTGGTGGGGGGGGGGGCCCCCCCCCGCCGCCGCCCCCCCCCCCCGACGCTCAGTGAAGCCGGGCGGCGGCTAGCCGTCCTGTTTCCCATCGCCCGCTTCCTGGTTTTCGCCCGGCACTTCCGGCCGGCTTTCCATCATCAGCGACAGGGCCGCCTTGGCCATCATGTGGGCGCTCACCGGTGCGGTGATGAACAGGAACACGGTGATCAGCAGCTCACGTGGCTGCGGATCCTCGCCGAGGAAGATGTGGTACGCCACCGAGCACACCAGCACGCAGCCCACGCCCAGCGTGCTGGCCTTGGTGGGGGCGTGCAGGCGCTTGAAGAAGTCCGACAACCGGACCAGGCCGAGCGCGCCGACCAGGATGAAGAAGCAGCCGAACAGCAGCAGCGCCGACAGCACGAAGGGCAGCACGGCCATCATTCGACGATGTCCCGGCGCAGCACGAACTTGCTCAGCACCACGGTGCTGCAGAAGCCGAGCATGGCGATCACCAGCGCGGCCTCGAAGTAGACCGCCGAATTGAGGTACATGCCGAACAGCATCAGTTCGGCGATGGCGGTGACCGAAAGCGTGTCCAGGGCGAGGATGCGGTCGGGCACCGTCGGCCCGCGCAGCAGGCGCCACAGCGCCAGCAGCATCGCCAGCGCGACCATATGCATGCACACCACCACGGTGGTCTGGAAAACCAGGAGTCCGGTCACGGGAAGATCTCCATCAGCGGCGCCTCGTAGCGGGACTTGATCTCGGCGATCAGAGCCTGCGGGTCCTCCAGGTGCAGCACGTGCACCAGCAGGTAGCGGCGGTCGTCGGACAGGGCGGAGGACACCGTGCCCGGGGTGAGGGTGATGAGGCTGGTCAGCGCGGCGATGCCGTGGATGTTGCCGATGTCCAGCGGCACCCAGATGAACCCCGGGGTGAGCCTGCGCTCGGGCCCCAGCACCTGCGCGGCGACGCGGAAGTTGGACAGCAGGATGTCCCACAACATCACGCATACCAGCCGCGGCAATGGCCGCAGCGTGCCGATGCGGGCGAACTCGCGGTCAAGGCGCGCGGCGAACAGCGGGATCACCACGCCCAGCAACATGCCGAGCAGCAGCTGGCCGAGGTCGAAGCTGGCGGACATGACCAGCCAGAACCCGACCACGGTGATCGACAGCGCGGGCGAGGGGAACAGCCGCCGCAGCAGGGGCCGGCGCGCGCTCATGGCAGCCTCGATTGCGGCGTGGCGCCGCGCACGTCGTGCAGGTATTGCTGCGGCGCCAGCAGCTGCGCGGCAATGGCGTCGGTCTGCCGCATCAGCGGCGCGGCGAACACGCTCATCGCCAGTGCGCAGGCCAGCAGCGCGGTGGTGGCGGCGGTCTCGAACGGTCGCGCCGGCACTTCGCCCGCGGGTGCTGGCGGCGCGTCGTCCTCGCCGGGCACGTGCCAGAACAGGCGGATGCCGCTGCGTACCAGGCCGATGATCACCAGCAGGCTGCTGCCCAGTATCGTCGCCCAGACCAGGCCGGTATGCGCGTCGGGCACCGCCGACAGCAGCGCGGCCTTGGCCAGGAAGCCGGCCAGCGGTGGCAGCCCCGCCACCGCCACCGCGCCGACCAGGAACAGCAGGCCGGGGATGGTCTTGCCCGGCAGCGCGGCGGCCAGGTCGCGTTCGCCGCGTTCACCGGCGCGCCAGCGCCGGCGGCGGATCAGGTCGGCGACCAGGAACAGTGCGGCCGCGGTGAACGTGCTGTGCGGCAGGTAGTACAGGCCGGCCGAGATGGTCCCGGCGTTGCCCAGCGCGAAGGCGATGAACAGGGTTGCCGCCGAAACCACCACCAGGTACGCCACCTGCACCCGCAGCCGGGTCGCCGCCAGTGCGCCCAGCGCGCCCAGCAGTAGGGTGCCGATGCCGGCCCACAGCAGCCAGCCGGCGCCATAGCCGGCCAGCGCGCCGGCGCCCTCGCCGAACCACAGCGTGCCCACGCGCAGCACCGCGTACAGGCCGACCTTGGTCATGATCACGAACAGCGCCGCCACCGCCGCCGGTGCGCGCGCATACGATTCGGGTAGCCACAGGTACAGCGGCAGCAGCGCGGCCTTGGCGCAGAACACCACCAGCAGCAGGCCCAGCGCGGCCTTGGCCAGCTTCAGATGGGTCGGCGGAAGCTCGGCGATGCGCTGCCCGATCTCGGCCATGTTGAGCGTGCCCAGGGTGGCATAGAGCATGCCCAGTGCGATCAGGAACACGGTCGAGGCCGAGACGTTGAACACCACGTAGTGCAGGCCGATGCGCAGGCGCAGGCCGCGGCCGCCGGACAGCAGCAGGCCGTAGGAGGCGATCAGCAGCACCTCGAAGAACACGAACAGGTTGAAGATGTCCCCGGTCAGGAAGGCGCCGTTGAGACCGACCAGCTGGAACTGGAACAGGGCATGGAAGTGCGGCGCGCGGCGGTCCCAGCCGGTGCACGCATGCAACAGGCAGGCCGCGGCCAGCAGCAGCGTGGTACCGAGCATCCAGCCGGCCAGGCGGTCGGCGACCAGGGCGATGCCCAGCCGCGCCGGCCAGTCGCCCAGCAGGTACACCATGGTCTCGCCCTGGCTGGTGGCGGCGATCAGCAGCCCTTCGACCAGTGCCAGCACCACCATGCTGGCCCAGGCCACGCTGCGCTGCACCTTCGGCCCGTAGCGCCGGTGTTCGACGAACAACGACAGCGACGCGCCCAGCAGCGGTACCAGGACCGGCAGGATCGGCAGGTGGTTCATGCGCCCTCCCGGTTGCCGGCGTCGCGGCCGCCGTCGGGCTCGTGCGCGTCGACGTGGTCGCTGTGGTTGTCGCTGCGGCTGCGTATCGCCAGCACGATGCTGACCGCGGTCATGGCGAAGGCGATGACGATGGCGGTCAGTACCAGCGCCTGCGGCAGCGGGTCGGTGTAGTGCGCCAGATCCGGGGCCACGCCGTCCTTGAGCACCGGCGCCTTGCCGCTGGCCAGGCGCCCGGCGCTGAAGATCAGCAGGTTGGTGGCATAGGACAGGAAGGTCATGCCGAGGATGACGTCGAAGCTGCGCGCGCGCAGCAGCAGGTACACGCCGATCGCGGTGAGCACGCCAATCGCGCTTGCCAGGGCCAGTTCCATCAGTGCATCTCCCCGGTGCGCGGCGAACGGCGGTGGATGTCGATCTCGCCATGGCGCGCGCTGCGCGTGCGCGACGGCTTGACCGTGCCCATCATCGACAGGATCAGCATCACCCCGCCGAACACCACCAGGTACACGCCGGTGTCAAAGCCCATCGCGCTGGCCAGCGGCAGCTCGCCGATCAGCGGCAGGTGCAGGTCGAGGTGGCCGCTGGTCAGGAACGGAACCCCGAACAGCATCGACGCCATGCCGCTGAGTACGGCGACCAGCAGGCCCACGCCGATGCAGCGGATGTAATCGAAGCCGAAGCGCGATTCCACCGACACCGTGCCCTGGATCACGTACTGGATCAGCAGCGGCACCGCCAGCACCAGCCCGGCGATGAAGCCACCGCCCGGGGCGTTGTGGCCACGCAGGAACAGGAAGATCGACACGGTGAGGGTGAGCGGGAACATGATCTGCGCCAGATCGGCCGGTACCGGCAGCTTGATCGGCGGGCCGGGCATGATCTGCTCGGGCGCCATGCGCGCGCGGCGCAGCAGCGCATGCACCACCAGCGCTGCGATGCCGAACACGGTGATTTCGCCGAAGGTATCGAAGCCGCGGAAGTCGACCAGGATCACGTTCACCACGTTCTGGCCGTAGGCCTCGGGTAGCGCGCGCTGCAGCATCTCGCCGGCCACGGTGTTGGGCGGCAGGGTCATCATGGTGTAGGCCAGCGCGGCCAGGCCGCCGCCGGCGACCACCGCGATCAGCGCGTCGCGGCGCTTGCGCCACGGCGTGCGCTCGGGTGGCGACTGCGCCGGCAGGTAGTTCATGCCCAGCAGCATCAGCACCAGAGTCACCATCTCCACCATCAGCTGGGTCAACGCCAGGTCCGGCGCGGACAGGAACACGAACGCCAGCGCCACCATCAGCCCGGAACCGCCCACCACGATCACCGCCAGCAGGCGCTGCCGGTACAGGAACAGCGCGCCCAGGGCGCAGGCCAGCATCACCAGCCACAGTGCCCAGCCCAGCAGCGGCATCGGCTGCGCCGCCGGCCAGGCCGGCCATGCCGGGGCGGCGGCGTACGGCGCACCGGCCACGATCACCGCCACCAGCACCAGCGCCAGCAGCATGCGCTGCAGGCTGCCGTCCGCCAGCGCGTGGGTGATGCGCTGGGCCAGCCCGAACAGCGCGTCCATGCCGCGCTGGAACAGCAGCTTGCCGACCGGGCGGTTGCGCGCGGCATACAGGTCGGTGCGCCGGCGCAGGCCGGCATACAGCGCGATGCCGCCGGCCACGCCGACCGCGCTCATCGCCAGGGGCAGGTTGAAGCCGTGCCAGACCGACAGGCTGTAGACGGGCATGGCGGCGCCGAGGATCGACTGCGCGGCGGCGTGCAGCACGGGGGCCACGGTCAGCGCCGGGGCAATGCCGACCGCCAGGCAGATCAGCACCAGCACCTCCACCGGGACCTTCATCCAGCGCGGCGGTTCGTGCGGCACCCCCTCGATGTCGAGCGGGCCCTTGCCGAAGAAGGTGTCGTGGACGAAGCGCAGGCTGTAGGCGACGCCGAGGATGCCGGCCAGCAGCGCGGCCGAGCTCATCGCCGTGCGCATCCACTGCGGGCCGCCGGTGGCCAGCGCTTCGGCGAACAGCATTTCCTTGGACAGGAAGCCGTTGAGCAGCGGGATGCCCGCCATCGCCAGCGAGGCGATGATCGCCAGCGTGCTGGTGATGGGCATCAGCCGCCGCAGGCCGCCAAGGCGGCGCATGTCACGGGTGCCGGTTTCGTGGTCGATGATCCCCGCGGCCATGAACAGCGAGGCCTTGAAGGTGGCGTGGTTGAGGATATGGAACACGCCGGCGACCACCGCCATCGGCGTGGACAGGCCGAACAGCAGGGTGATCAGGCCCAGGTGCGAGATCGTCGAATAGGCCAGCAGGCCCTTGAGGTCATGCTGGAAGATCGCATTCCAGGCGCCGACCAGCAGGGTGATCGCGCCAATGCCGCTGACCAGGTAGAAGAACAGTTCGCTGCCGGCCAGCGCCGGGTGCAGCCGCGCCAGCAGGAACACACCGGCCTTCACCATCGTCGCCGAGTGCAGGTAGGCCGATACCGGGGTGGGCGCGGCCATCGCGTGCGGCAGCCAGAAATGGAACGGGAACTGCGCGCTCTTGGTGAAGATGCCGGCCAGGACCAGCAGCAGCGCCCACGGATACAGCGCGCTGCCACGGATCAGGTCGCCCGAGGCCAGCACCACGTCCAGGTCGAAGCTGCCGACGATGCGGCCGATCAGCAGCACGCCGGCCAGCAGCGCCAGCCCGCCGCCGCCGGTGACGACGAACGCCATGCGCGCGCCCTCGCGGGCGTCGCGGCGGTGCGACCAGAAGCCGATCAGCAGGAACGAACTGATGCTGGTCAGCTCCCAGAACACCATCAGCAGCAGCAGGTTGCCGGACAGCACCATGCCCAGCATCGCGCCCATGAACAGCAGCAGGCAGCTGTAGAAGCGGCGCGTGCTGTCCTGCGCCGAGAGGTAGTAGCGCGCGTACAGCACCACCAGCGCGCCGATGCCCAGCACCAGCCCGGCGAACATCCACGCCAGCCCGTCCAGGCGCAGGGTGGCCTCCAGCCCGATCCGCGGCAGCCAGGGCCAGCTTTCGCGCAGTACCGCGCCGTCGAGCACGGCCGGGGTCATCGTTCCCAGCAGCACCAGGCCCAGCAGGGGGGCGGCACCGGCCACCCACGCCGCGGCCGTGCGCGACAGGCGGCCATGCAGGGCGATGAGCGCGGCCATCAGGAATGGCAGCGCGAGCAGCAGGGGGAGAACGGATGTCATGCAGGGAATGCGGGATTCGCGAGCAGGTCCAGCAGTCTAGCAGGCGCTTTTTTGCCGCCGGAACCCCGTAGATGAACGAGCCGTTCGGGTTCGCGGTCCGCGCCGGGCGCCCCGAGTGGCCGGCGTCCGCGCCCCGGCAGCAGGCCCGGCCGCCCCCGGCGGAACGGACCGGCGTGGCGCTGCCGGAGGGCGGACGCGCGCACGCTGCGGCGCGCCTGGCAGGCGCGGAGACCGGCCCGCCAGGCACCGGCAACGGCGCGTCGGGTGTTCGCGCCGCGGATGCCATGGCGGTGCCCGTGGCGATGGCCGTGCGCGGACATGGCGCGTCGCTGCGCCGCCATCGCCTATGCTGTCCGCATGGAAGCAGGGCAACACGCAGAAGACATGCCGCGGCGGGCGCTGGTGTTCGGCGGCAGCGGGCAGATCGGCGAACGGCTGCTGGCCGGGCTGCTGGCCGATGGCTGGAGGGTGCAGGCCGTGTCGCGCGCGCCGCGTGCGGCCGCGCCGGGGCTGAGCTGGCGACAGGGCGACCTGTCCGGCGACTGGCGGGACGATGGCCCGTTCGATGCGGTGTTCAGCTGCGGCCCGCTCGACCACTTCGCGCGCTGGTACCAGGCCGCGGACATCGCCGCGCCGCGGGTGGTCGCGTTCGGCTCGACCAGCGTCGAGGTCAAGCAGGACTCGCACGAACCGGCCGAGCGCGATGTCGCCCGCCGCCTGCGCGAGGCCGAGGCCGCGCTGTTCGCCGCCGCACGCGCCCGTGGCGCGGCCGCCACGGTGTTGCGGCCGACCCTGGTCTACGGCGCCGGCCGCGATGCCACGCTGACCGCGATCGCGCGGCTGGCCACCCGCAGCGGCGTGTTCGTGCTGCCGGCCGGGGCCGACGGCCTGCGCCAGCCGGTGCACGTGCAGGATCTGGCCGACGCCGCGCTGCAGGTGTTGCGGCACCCGGCCACCGCCGGGCACGCCTATGCGCTCGGCGGTGGCGAGCGCCTGGCCTATGCGGAAATGGTGCGGCGGGTGCTGGCGTCGCTGCAGCCGCCGCCGCGGCTGTTGCGGGTGCCGGCGCCGCTGTTCCGCGGGGCGTTGGCGATGGCCCATGCCATCGGCCGCCTGCGCGGCATGAACGCCGCCGCGCTGGCACGCATGCGCGAGCCGCTGGTGTTCGATATCGACCCGGCACGACGCGACTTCGGCTATGCGCCACGCCCGTTCCATCCCACCCGGGACATGTTCGGGCTGTAGTGCGGGGCTCGCCCCGCACGGGCTTTGGCGCGGTGTCGCATGCGCGGCGGGCCCCGCATCCACGGTCCCTGGCCTGCCCGCGGGTGCGCGCCGCTCAGTACTTCCAGCGGAACTGCCGGTACAGCTTGGCCAGCACCCAGATCGGCCCGATCAGCAGATAGGTCAGGTCGGTGAGAAAGCTGGGCCGGCGGCCTTCAATGTGGTGGCCGATGAACTGCGCGATCCAGGCGACGACGAACACGCCGACGCCGGCGTACAGCAGGCCGCGCACGCCGATGCGGTCCTCCAGCAGCCGGCACAGGCAGCCGGAGACGAAGAACAGGATCAGCATGCCGATGCCCAGCGGCCGCGACAGGCGGTTGTAGTACGCCCATGCGCCGAACATCGCCAGCGCCGCCCAGATGCCGTTCTGGAACCACGGCAGCAGCGGCGGGATGCACCACAACAGGGCGATCACCGACCACAGGATGGCCGGCACCGCGACCACGTGGATGGCCTGGTTGACGGGATTGCGGTGGTCGCCGGAATAGCTGGCGAACCAACGGTCGATGGGGCGTGCGGCACTCATGTCCATGCGGCCTCTTCTCCCGGCAGGGGCGGTGGCGCGCGCCCGGACGGGCGCGCGGGGGAACTCAGTCGATGTGGATGCCCGCCAGCTTCTGCAGGGCCTCGGCGTACTTGTCGCGGGTGCGCGCGATCACCTCGGCCGGCAGCGCCGGGCCCGGGGCGGTCTTGTTCCAGTCCAGCGTTTCCAGGTAGTCGCGCACGAACTGCTTGTCGTAGCTCGGCGGGCTGGTGCCGACCGCGTACTCGTCGGCCGGCCAGTAGCGCGAGGAGTCGGGCGTGAGCATCTCGTCCATGATGTACAGGCGGCCGTCGGCGTCGGTGCCGAACTCGAACTTGGTGTCGGCCAGCAGGATGCCGCGCTCGGCCGCGTACTCGGCGGCGAACTTGTAGATGCGCAGGGTCGCGTCGCGCACCTTCTCGGCAAGCTCGGCGCCCACCGCCTTGACCATCGCGTCGAAGTCGATGTTCTCGTCGTGGTCGCCCACCGCGGCCTTGGTGGACGGGGTGAAGATCGGCTCGGGCAGCTGCTGCGCCTGCTGCAGGCCGTCGGGCAGCTTGATGCCGCTGACCTGGCCGGTGCGCTGGTAGTCCTTCCAGCCGCTGCCGATCAGGTAGCCGCGGGCGATGGCCTCCACCGGCACCGGCTTGAGCCTGCGGGTGACCACCGCGCGCCGGGCGTACAGCGCCGGGTCCACGCCGTCGGGCAGCACGCTGGCCACGTCGATGCCGGTCAGGTGGTTGGGCATCAGGTGCGCGGTCTTGGCGAACCAGAAATTGGACACCTGGCACAGCATCTCGCCCTTGCCCGGGATCGGGTCGGGCAGCACCACGTCGAACGCGGACAGGCGGTCGGTGGCCACGATGAGCAGGTAATCGCCGGCAGGCGTGTCGGCCGGCAGGCGTTCGCGCGGGATATCGAATACATCGCGCACCTTGCCGCGGTGGCGCAAGGGCAGGCCGGGAAGATCGGATTGCAGCAGCGTGGTCGGCACGGGCACTCCTGGAACTTGGCGATGAAGCCGTCGGCACAGGACCCGGGGGGCCCGCGGCGGGACGGCGGGCGGCCTAGTGTAAGGCCGTCCGGGGCGGCTGTGGCATAAAATACGGCCCCGATCTTCAAGGCCACGGCCCCGCCCATGCGCTGGTACGGAAAACTGCTGGGATTCATCGCCGGCGCCCTGCTGTTCAGGCCCAACCCGCTGTTCGGCGCGGTGGTGGGCATGCTGCTGGGGCATGCGTTCGACAGCGACTGGTTCAGGCTCGGCAAGGACCTGCCCTACCGCGAGCTGGGGGTGACCCGCGAGGCCAGCGATGCCGAGATCGACCTGGCCTACCGCCGCCTGATCTCCCAGTACCACCCCGACAAGCTGGCCGGTGCAGCGCCCGAACTGCGCGCCCAGGCCGAGAAGAAGGCCCGGCAGATCAACGCCGCCTACGACCGCATCAAAACCCTGCGCAAGCGCTGAAAGGCCCCGTCATGTCCAACTGCATCATCGCCCCGTCCATCCTCTCGGCCGACTTCGCCCGGCTCGGCGAGGAGGTCGACACCGTCCTCGCCGCCGGTGCCGACTGGGTCCATTTCGACGTGATGGACAACCATTACGTGCCCAACCTGACCATCGGCCCGATGGTCTGCCAGGCGCTGCGCAGGCATGGCGTGACCGCGCCGATCGACGTGCACCTGATGGTCGAGCCGGTGGACCGCATCGTGCCGGACTTCGCCGAGGCCGGCGCCAGCCTGATCAGCTTCCACCCGGAAGCGTCGCGGCACGTCCACCGCACCATCCAGCTGATCAAGGCGCATGGCTGCAAGGCCGGTCTGGTGCTGAACCCGGCGACCCCGGTGGAAGTGCTCGACTGGGTGCTGGAGGACCTGGACCTGGTGCTGCTGATGTCGGTCAACCCCGGCTTCGGCGGCCAGGCGTTCATTCCCTCGACCCTGGAAAAGCTGCGCGCGGTGCGGGCGATGATCGACAAGCTCGGCAAGCCGGTGATCCTGGAAGTGGACGGCGGGGTCAAGGCCGACAACATCGGCCAGATCGCCGCCGCCGGCGCCGACGCCTTCGTTGCCGGCTCGGCCATCTTCAACGCCCCGGACTACGCGCAGGTGATCGCGCAGATGCGCGCCAACGTCGCCGCGGCGCGGGGGTGAGCATGGCTGCCGGCCTGCATATCCGTCCGGCCACCGCCGATGATGCGGGCCTGATCCTGCATTTCATCCGCGAACTGGCGATCTACGAAAGGGCCGAATCGTCGGTGCAGACCGACGAGGCCGGGATCCGCGCCAGCCTGTTCGGTGCCGATGCCAAGGCGCAGGCGCTGGTCTGCGAGCGCGACGGGCAGGCCATCGGCTACGCGGTCTACTTCTACAACTATTCCACCTGGCTGGGCCGCAACGGCATCTACCTGGAAGACCTGTACGTCAGCCCGGAACATCGCGGCTGCGGGGCGGGCAAGGCACTGTTGCAACACATCGCGCGGCTGGCGGTGGCGCAGGGCTGCGGCCGCTTCGAGTGGTCGGTACTGGACTGGAACACGCCGGCGATCGACTTCTACCGCGCCGCCGGCGCGCTGCCGCAGGACGAGTGGACCGTGTACCGGCTGCAGGGCGACGCGCTGCGGCGGTTCGCCGAGGGCTGAGGCACGGCATGGGTGCCGGCGTCGCGGTAACCGCCGCGCCGGCCGGCACCGGCAAAAAGAAGGCCGTGGCATCGTTGCCACGGCCGGGGGAATTCGTGGGAGGCTGATCCTGCCTCCATCCATCGTCCCTGCTATGGCCTTCCATGCTCCGCCGGTTCGATGACGCGGCGATGACGAACGCGTTGCGGTTGCGTGGCGGATGCACATTACAGCGCGTTCATGCGTGCGCCACGCTCCCGTTAGCCGGCGCGGCGCAATCTGTCGGCGATGGTTGGAAACGCCATCTTCCCGAACTTCCACGCTGTAGCCCGCCCAAAGGATCACGCATATGAAGACCTCCGCCCTGCTCCTCGCCGTCGGCCTGGCCCTGGGGGCCGGCACCGCGTTCGCCGCCCAGTCGACCCCGGCCACCCCCGCCACGCCCGCCACCCCGGCGGCCCCGGCCATGCAGATGGCGCCGGCGGCCAAGACCGCCACCGCGCCGGCCACCAAGCACCACGCCAAGAAGCACCACCACCACGCCGCCGCGGCCAAGCCGGCAACGCCCGCCACCCCGGCAGACGGCAAGTAAGTCCCCGGCCCGGGAGGGTCACGCCGGTCCGTCGGCCGGCGTGATCCGCCTGCGTCCGGTCGAGTCACCGTGACCGAGGGCAGGGCCATGAACACCGGCATCCATCACCCGTATTCGCTGGCGGCCCTGGTCATGCTGGCGGTCCTGGCGGTCCTGGGGGGCACGGGGTTGCCCGGCAGACCTGCGGCCCCGGCTACGCCCGCGGACGCCAGTGCGCCGGCTTCCGCACCCCGCCCGGCAACGGCGAAGGTGCTGCCGCGCTGCCTCAAGCGCAGCGCGCTGGGCAAGTGCGAGCGCCGCGCGCCAGCCGCGTCCGGCGGCAACCGCGCCGCCCCCGTGGCAACGCCCGCTCCGACCCGCTGAACCGCGCCGCCGCCGGCGCTATGCTTGCCCGACCCAGGCCACAGCCACGCCGTCATGCGCATACTGGTCGTCGAGGACGATACCCAGATTTCGGCCTACATCGCCAAGGGACTGCGCGAGGACGGGCACGTCGTCGACTGCGTGGACAACGGCCGCGATGGCCTGTTCATGGCCACCACCGAAACCTACGCGGCGGTCGTGCTGGACCGCATGCTGCCCGGCCTGGACGGGCTCACCGTGCTGCGCACGCTGCGCGGCGCCGGCAATACGGTGCCGGTGCTGCTGCTGACCGCGCTGGCCGATGTCGACCACCGGGTGGAAGGCCTGCGCGCCGGTGCCGACGACTACCTGGTCAAGCCGTTCGCGTTCGCCGAACTCAGTGCCCGGCTCGATGGTCTGTCGCGGCGCGCTCCGGGGGCATCGCCGGCCGCCGTGTCGACGCGGCTGCAGGTGGCCGACCTGGAACTGGACCTGCTGCGCCGCACCGCCTCGCGCGCAGGCCGTGCCATCGACCTGCTGCCGCGCGAGTTCATGCTGCTGGAGTACCTGATGCGCAACGCCGGTCGCGTGGTCACCCGCACCATGCTGCTGGAGTCGGTGTGGAACTACCATTTCGATCCGCAGACCAACGTGATCGACGTGCACGTCAGCCGCCTGCGGCAGAAGATCGACCATGGCTTCGCCACGCCGCTGCTGCATACGGTGCGCGGCGCCGGCTACCGGCTCGACGGCTGATGCGCCTGCCGCGCTCCACCACCTCGCGGCTGGCGCTGGCGGTGTCGGTCGCGTTCCTGCTGGCGTTCATCGTGCTCGGCACCGGCGTCTATGCCGCGGTGTCCGCCCTGCTCGAGCGCGACGCGCACGAGGTCGTGCGTACCGACGCGGCCGGGCTGCGCGATCTCTACCGGCACGCCGGCTACGCGCGGCTGCGCGAGGAACTGCAGGGGCGTATCGGCACCCCGGACGACCCGGACATGGTGTACATGCTGCTGGACGCGCGCGGCGAGGTCATCGTCGGCACGCTGGCGAGCGTGCCGGGCTGGACCGCGCATGCGCGCTGGCTGGAGTTCACCGACGTCGAGGCCGACGACGCCCCGCGGGTGGTCGCGCACCAGCAGCGGCTGGACAACGGCCAGTACCTGGTCGCCGGCCTGCGCATGCGTTCGGAGGACGGCTTCCTGCGCCTGATCCTGCATTCGGCGCTGGCCGCGCTGCTGGCCGCGGCGGTGATGGGGGCGATGGTCGGCGGCTGGACCTCGCGCTGGGTGGCGCGCCGGCTCGGCAGCCTGGACCGCACCGCCGAGCGGGTGGCGGCCGGCGAAATGGACCTGCGCGTGCGCAGCGATGGCAGTGGCGATGCCTTCGACCGCGTCGCGCTGCGCTTCAATGGCATGCTCGACCGGATCCAGGCGCTGCTCGACGCGGTGCGCCACGCCACCGATCACATCGCCCATGACCTGCGCACTCCGCTGAGCCGCCTGCGCACCCGGCTGGAGGCGATGCGCGCGGTACCGGCCATTGCCGCGTCGCCGGCGGCGCTGGCCGAACTGGAGTCGGGGCTGGCCGAGGCCGACGGCCTGCTGCAGTCGTTTTCCGCGCTGCTGCGGCTGTCGCGGATCGAGGCGCAGGCGGCGACCACCGACGATGCCACCGTGGTCGACCTGGACCAGCTGGTCGCCGACGTGGTCGAGCTTTACCAGCCGGTCGCCGCGCAGCGCGGCATGCGCCTGTGCGTCTCCGGCGTGCCGCTGCAGGTGGCGGGCGACCCCGACCAGCTGTTCCAGGTGCTGGTGAACCTGCTCGACAACGCACTCAAGTACGGGCCCACCGGCGGTACCGTCAGCGTGGACACGGCGGTGGACGGCGAGCATGCCGTGCTGCGCATCCGCGACCAGGGCCCGGGCATCCCCGAAGGCGACCGCCAGCGCGTGTTCGATCGCTTCGAGCGCCTGCAGGCCGACCGCGGCCAGCCCGGTACCGGGCTGGGCCTGAGCCTGGTGCGCGCCATCGTCAGCCGCCATCGCGGCACCGTTGTGCTGTCCGCGGGCGACCCGGGCCCGGGCGGCACCCCGGGGCTGTGCGTGACCGTGCAGCTGCCACGGCGGCCGCCCGCTGCCCTGGCCTGAGGCCCGTGGAGGGGCGCCGCGCACCCCCAGGCGGGCTTGGACAGTTGCCCCTGCAAGCGTTCCGGCCGGGCATCGCGGCCCCCCGCTGCGGCCCATTTGCGGTACAGTTGCGCGGTGTCCATTCTGACGACCAAGCGTTCCCTTTCTTCCGCTCGCCGCTGGTGGCGATGGTGGCCCGTTGCCGTCGTCCGTACCGCCACCGTCGATTCCCGGAAGGAAAGCCGTCTTGATCACGCAAGAGCAGTTCCAGCAGCAGGCCGCTGAAGGCCATACCCGCATCCCCGTCGTCCGCGAAGTGCTGTCCGACCTGGACACGCCGCTGTCGGTCTACCTCAAGCTCGCCGACGGCCCGCATACCTACCTGTTCGAATCGGTCGAGGGCGGCGAACGCTTCGGCCGCTACTCGATCATCGGCCTGCCGGCGCGGCGCATCTACAGCGTCCGCGGCCATACGCTGGAAGTAAGCGAACTGGGTGAAGTGATCGAACGCCGCGAGGTCGCCGACCCGCTGGCCGAGGTCGAAGTCCTGCGTGCGCAGCACTCGGTGCCACAGTTCGATGGCCTGCCGGGTTTCACCGGCGGCCTGGTCGGCTGGTTCGGTTTCGAGTGCATCCAGTACATCGAGCCGCACCTGGGCGCGGGCGACAAACCCGACGAACTCGGCACACCGGACATCTACCTGATGCTCTCCGAAGAGCTGGCGGTGTTCGATAACCTCAAGGGCCGGCTGTACCTGATCGTGCATGCCGACCCGGCGCAGCCGCAGGCCTGGGCCCGCGCCAACCGCCGCCTGGACGAACTGGCGCACCGGCTGCGCCAGGGCGGGGCCGGCTACCCGCAGGCGCAGGTGTCCGATGCCATCGACGAGCAGGATTTCCAGTCCTCGTTCACCCGCGAGCAGTACCACGCGGTGGTGCGCAAGGCGCAGGAGTACGTGCGCGCTGGCGACATTTTCCAGGTGGTGCCGAGCCAGCGCCTGCGCGTGCCGTTCCGTGCGCGGCCGATCGACGTATACCGCGCGCTGCGGGCGCTGAATCCGTCGCCGTACATGTATTTCATCGACGTCGGCGGCACCCAGGTGGTCGGCTCCTCGCCGGAAATCCTCGCGCGGCTGCGCGATGGCATGGTCACCGTGCGCCCGATCGCCGGCACCCGCCCGCGCGGCGCCACGCCGGAGCAGGACAAGGCGCTGGAGGTCGAGCTGCTGGCCGATCCCAAGGAGCGCGCCGAACACGTGATGCTGATCGACCTGGGCCGCAACGACGTCGGCCGCATCGCCGAGCCGGGCACGGTGAGGGTGGGGGAGCAGTTCGTGATCGAACGCTACAGCCATGTCATGCACATCGTCAGCGAAGTCACCGGCACCTTGAAGGCCGGGTTGAGCTACAGCGACGTGCTGCGCGCCACGTTCCCGGCCGGCACCGTCAGCGGCGCGCCCAAGATCCGCGCGCTGGAGATCATCCGCGAGCTGGAGCCGGTCAAGCGTAACGTCTACTCCGGCGCGGTCGGCTACATCGGCTGGCATGGCGACGGCGACACCGCCATCGCCATCCGCACCGCGGTCATCCAGGGCGGTTACCTTTATGTGCAGGCCGGCGGCGGCGTGGTCTACGACTCCGACCCGGACGCCGAGTGGCAGGAGACCATGAACAAGGGCCGCGCGCTGTTCCGCGCGGTGGCGCAGGCGGCGAAAGGGCTGTGAGGTGAACGGCATGGCCGCCAATTGCCTGCCAGTCGTCCTGCTCGCTGCAGTGATGGGAGCGGCGACGACGGTGTCCTCTGCGCGAGCCGCTGGCACCGTGGATGGCGCGCAGGCGGCGGTCCGTGCCGAAGGCAGGGTCGTTCATTACGACGGCCGGATAACGCAGGCCTCCGTTGCCGCGGTACGCATGCTGCTTGAGGCCGACGGCTCGTTGAAGGAACTGGCGATCCGCTCGGGCGGCGGCGATGTCGAAGCCGGGCTGGCGCTGGGCGGGCTGGTCCGTGACCGCGGCCTGGACGTGCGCGTCGTCGGTGATGTCTGCATGTCGTCCTGCGCGAATTACGTGTTTCCGGCAGGTCGGCGGAAGATCGTGGAAAGCGGCGCGCTGGTGATCTGGCACGGCTCCATGATCCAGAAGAATCTGCTTGAGGATTTTGATTACTCGGGCGTGCAGAAGCAGCTCGGCCGGCCACCTACCTGGTGGGAGCGGTGGTCCATGAAGCGGACGGCCAGGCAGTGGCTGCGCAGGATCTCGGCCGAGCAGGCCGCGTTCTACGCCAGGATCGGAGTCGATCCGCGGATAACGGTGCTCGGCCAGCTGCAGGACTGCGGGTGCAACTGGACCGTTACGGTCGCGGACATGGCGAAATTTGGAATCGATTCGGTGGCGGCCGACCCCGCTTATGGCATGCCCGGCTACGGGCGCTGGGACGGGGAATGGCGGCTGGTGGCCGACCACCCGCAGCCGCTCGCCGCAACAGGACAACGATGAGAGACGAACCATGCTGTTGATGATCGACAACTACGACAGCTTCACCTTCAACCTCGTGCAGTACCTGCAGATGCTGGGCGCCGAGGTGAAGGTGGTGCGCAACGACGCGCTCAGCGTCGAGCAGATCGCCGCGCTCAATCCCTCGCACATCGTGGTGTCGCCGGGGCCGAAGACGCCCGACGACGCCGGCGTGTCGCTGGAGGTAATCCGTCGGCTCGGCCCGACCATCCCGGTCTTCGGCGTGTGCCTGGGCCACCAGAGCATCGGCCAGGTGTATGGCGGTGACGTGATCCGCGCCGGCAACATCATGCACGGCAAGACCTCGCCGATCCGCCACGAGGGCAAGGGCGTGTTCGCCGGCCTGCCGGACCGCTACGAGGCCACGCGCTATCACTCGCTGGTGGTGGACAAGAACACGCTGCCGGACGTGCTGGAGATCACCGCCTGGACCGAGAACCCGGACGGCTCGATGGAGGAGATCATGGGCCTGCGCCACCGCCAGTACCCGGTGGAAGGCGTGCAGTTCCATCCCGAGTCCATCCTCACCCAGCACGGCCACGCGCTGATGAAGAACTTCCTGGACCGCACGTGCTGAGCGGCACCGAAGCGCTGCGGCTGTTCGTGGTAATGCTCGGCGGCCGCCATGCGCGCGCCAACACCGAAGTGCATGACGTGGTGTTCGCCGTGGCCCCCGGTATCGAGCAGAGCTACCCGCAGCTGCGCCAGCAATGGTTCGGCGATGCGGCGGGGCTGCACCTGGATTCGTGGATGACGGTCGATGGCGTCGAGCAGTGGCAGGTGCGCCTGTCCGCGGACGTGCCGGCCGCCGATGCACCGCGGCTCTACTTCGTGAACCTGGGCGGCTACGTCGCCGGCGAGTTCGGCGAGGCCCACCGCTACCTGCTGGTGGTCGCCGACGACCCGGCCGACGCCAAGCGCAAGGCGCTGCGGCAGGCCGGCGCGGCATGGATCAAGCCACACCGCGACGCCCTGTTCGAGGTCGACAGCTGCCTGCCCGTCGGCCCCATCGGCGGTCTGCACGTGCACCTGGTTCCCGGCGCCCACGAAGGCATCCGCTGCCAGAGCGATTACATCGTCATTTCCTGATCCTGGAGTTTTCATGACCATCACCGCGCAGGAAGCCCTGCAACGCACCATCGAGCACCGCGAGATCTTCTTCGACGAGATGGTCGACCTGATGCGGCAGATCATGCGTGGCGAGGTGTCCCCGACCATGACCGCGGCCATCCTCACCGGACTGCGGGTGAAGAAGGAAACCGTCGGCGAGATCGCCGGCGCGGCCACGGTGATGCGCGAGTTCGCGCTGCCGGTGGCGGTGGCCGACAAGACCCACCTGGTCGACATCGTCGGCACCGGCGGCGACGGCTCGCATACCTTCAACATCTCCACCTGCTCGATGTTCGTGGTGGCCGCGGCCGGCGCCAGGGTGGCCAAGCACGGCAACCGCAGCGTGTCGTCCAAGTCCGGCAGCGCCGATGCGGTGGAGGCGCTGGGCGCGGCGATCGAGCTGCAGCCGGACCAGGTGGCCCGGCTCATCGAACAGACCGGCATCGGCTTCATGTTCGCGCCGATGCACCACCCGGCGATGAAGGTGGTGGCGCCGGTACGCCGCGAGATGGGCGTGCGCACCATCTTCAACATCCTCGGCCCGCTGACCAACCCCGTGGGCGCCACCAACATCCTCATGGGCGTGTTCCACCCCGACCTGGTGGGCATCCAGGCGCGGGTGCTGCGCGAGCTCGGCGCGGAGCGTGCGCTGGTGGTGTGGGGGCGTGACAACATGGATGAGATTTCGCTCGGCGCCGGCACCCTGGTCGGCGAGCTGCGCGACGGCAAGGTGCGCGAGTACGAGATCCACCCGGAGGATTTCGGCATCGCCATGTCGGCCAGCCGCAACCTCAAGGTCGCCGATCCGGCAGAGTCCATCGCCATGCTGCGCGGCGTGCTCGACAACCAGCCCGGCCCGGCCAACGACATCGTCGCGCTCAATGCCGGCGCCGCGCTGTACGCTGCCGGCGTGGCCGACAGCATCGCCGATGGCCTGGCGCGGGCGCGCGCGGTCATCGCAGACGGCAGCGCCCGCGCACGCATGCAGCAGTACGTCGCCGCCAGCCGCGCGCTGGCCGGTTGAGCGCCCCCCGTCTTCCCCTACCGCCGTACCGCATTCCAGGAAAGCAGAGCCATGAGCGACATCCTCAACACCATCCTTGCCCGCAAGACGCAGGAGGTGGCCGAGCGCAGTGCCCGCGTGCCGCTGGCCGAGCTGAGGGCGCGCGTGGCCGACGCGCCGCCGGTGCGCGGTTTCGCCAGTGCGCTGCAGGCGGCCATCGCCAACGGCGACCCGGCGGTGATCGCCGAAGTCAAGAAGGCCAGCCCGTCCAAGGGCGTGATCCGCCCCGACTTCCGCCCCGCGGAGATCGCGGTGAGCTATGAGCTGGGCGGCGCCAGCTGCCTGTCGGTGCTCACCGACGTGGACTTCTTCCAGGGCGCCGACGCCTACCTGCGGGAGGCGCGCGAGGCCTGCACGCTGCCGGTGCTGCGCAAGGATTTCGTCATCGACCCCTATCAGGTGGTCGAGGCCCGCGTGCTGGGCGCGGACTGCATCCTGCTCATCGTTTCGGCGCTGGACGACCGCCAGCTGGCCGGGTTGTCCGACCTGGCGATGCAGCTGGGCATGGACGTGCTGGTGGAAGTCCATGACATCGACGAGCTGGAGCGCGCGATCCAGGTGCCGGTACCGCTGGTGGGCATCAACAACCGCAACCTGCGCACCTTCGAGGTATCGCTGGACACCACCCTGTCGATGCGCGCCGCGGTGCCGCGCGACCGCCTGCTGGTCACCGAGAGCGGCATCCTCGGCCCGGGCGACGTCAGGACCATGCGCGAGGCCGGCGTCAACGCCTTCCTGGTCGGCGAGGCCTTCATGCGCGTGGAGGAGCCGGGCGAGGGCCTGCGTCAGCTATTCTTCAGCGCATGACCGAGTCCTACCCCGTTCCCCGCGACGACGCGCAGCTGGTCGTCTTCGATTTCGACCACACCCTGTACGACGGCGATTCCGGCAGCCACCTGTTCGCCTGGCTGATCCGCCGCAACCCGCTGCGGATGCTGGCGGCAGTGCTGGCCACGCCGCTGTTGGGCCCGCTGGTGGCGCTGCTGCCGACGCGCCGTTTCGGCATCTCCGGCTACGTGTGGATCGCGACGTTCGGCCTGCACCGGGCTCGCGAGTTCAACGGCATCATCGACCAGTACGTGCGCGCGCACGAGCCGGCCATCCGCGCGCGCCTGCTGCCGCGCGCGCTGGCGGTGTTCGCCGCGCATCGCCGCGCCGGCGACCGGGTGGTGGTCGCGACCGGTGCGCCACCGGAGCTGGCGCGGGCCATCCTGGCCTTCGTCGCGCACCAGGACGTGCCGGTGGTCGGCAGCGAAGTGGGGCCGCGGCTGGGCGCCATGGGCGCCACCCGCCACTGCCACAACGAAGAGAAGATGCGCATGCTGCGCGAGCGCGGCTATGGCGACATCGCCATCGCCTATTCGGACAGCACCGCCGACCTGCCGCTGCTGCGCGCGGCCAGGGCGCCGGTGGTGGTCAACCCCAAACAGGCACGGGTGGCCTATTTCCGCCGGGTGCTGCCGGCCGGCACCCGCATCCTCAACTGGGGCTGCGTCGACCGCGGCGGCGAACCGGCCTGAGCGGCGCCGCCGGCCGGTGGCCGTGGCCGCGCCCGGCGGCGGTCATCCCAGCCAGCGGTGCAGCGCGTGTCCGATCTGGAACAGGCTGATCGACAGCACCAGCACGCCCACCGCCACCAGCACCCAGCGCTCCTTGAGGCGCTTGACCAGCAGCGCCGCCACCGGCGCGGCCATCATCCCGCCCACCAGCAGTCCGGCGACGATGGACAGGTGCTGCAGCCCCATCGACAGCAGGAAGGTGGCCGAGATCGACAGGGTGACGATGAACTCGGCGGCATTCACCGTGCCGATGGTGGTGCGGGCTTGGCCGCCGCGCGCGAGCAGGGTCGAGGTCGCCACCGGCCCCCAGCCGCCGCCGCCACTGGCGTCGAGCAGGCCGGCGAAGAAGCCCAGCACCGGTACCCGTTGCACCTCGCTGCGCGGGGTGAAGCGGCCGGCCGCGCGGGCCAGGATGAAGATCGCCAGCGCCAGCAGGTAGAGATAGATGAAGGGGCGGATGAACTCGCCGGGCAACTGGGTCAGGACATAGGCGCCCAGCGCGCCGCCGACCGCCCCCGGCAATGCCAGGCGCAGGAACAGCCGCCGGTCGACATTGCCCGCTGCCAGATGCGATACGCCGGACGCGCCGGTGGTGAACACCTCGGCCGTGTGGATGCTGGCGCTCACCGCCGCCGGCGGCAGGCCCATGCTCAGCAGGACCGACGAGGACACCAGCCCGAACGCCATGCCCAGCGCGCCATCGACCAGCTGTGCCCCGATCCCGATCAGGATGAACCAGTAGAACTCGCTTCCAAATTCCATTCGTGGAGACTGCTGGGTAAGGAAGGGAACCGTCAAGGCAGCAGCAATGTCCCGCAGTGCCAGGCTGCGGGGCTTGCGACGTCATGTTTCCGCCGAGGCAGCCCCCTTTGGTGAAGGGGGCGCGCCGACAGGCGCACGGGTGAAGATGGCCTGCCTGCGCGGTACTGCCGCGCGGGCCATCCGAACGACCGGCGCGCTGCGCCGGGCCGGGGAAGGGCAAAACAGAAGCTGGGGCCCAGCGGTTTGCGAAGCAAACGTTGGGGCTGATACGTGAATACGTATCAGCGCGTTCCGTACAGCACGATGGTCTTGCCGCGCGCGTGCAGGATGCCGTCGGCCTGCAGCTTCTTGAGCACGCGCCCGGCCATTTCCCGCGAACAGCCCACCAGCCGGGCGATCTCCTGGCGCGACACGCGCAGCTGGGTGCCCTGCGGATGACTCATCGATTCCGGCTCGCGGGCCAGGTCGTGCAGGGTGCGCACGATGCGGTCGGTCACATCCAGGAACGCCAGGCGGCTGGCCTTGCGGCTGGTATGCAGCAGGCGCCGTGAAATCTGCGAGCCGATGGCGTACAGCAGCCGCGGGGCGTCGCTGGACAGCGGCCCGAGGAACAGCTGGTGCAGCCGTTCGTAGCTGATCTCGGCCAGTTCGCAGGGGGTACGGGTGCGCAGGATCACCTCGCGCTTGTCCGATTCGATGAACAGGCCCATCTCGCCGACGAACTCGCCAGCGCCGAAGTAGCCCAGCACCAGCTCGCGGTCCTCGTCCTCCTCGGCGATGATGCTGACCGAGCCGCTGACCACGTAATACATGGTGCCGGCCGGGTCGCCCGGGCGGAACACATCGGTGCGCGCCGGATAGCGGCGGCGGTGGCTGTGGGCCAGGAACCGATCGATGGTGGCGATGTCCAGGGCCAAGGGGCTGGAGGCGAGGCGCACGGTAGGCACGGTGTTGGCGATCCCTGGACTCATGATGACGTTCATGTTCGTGTTTATGAACTTGTCTTAACGGACAAGCTTAGCGACGCCGGCCATAAGGGGCAAACGCCTGTTGGCCGCGCACGTTTCGCCAGGGGGCGGTTTGCCCCATAATTGCCCCCTTTCCCACCATTCACAGGACCGACCGCCGTGGTCAAGCCGTTGCCTCGCCTGAGGTTGCAGGGTTTCAACAACCTCACCAAGGCGCTGAGCTTCAACATCTATGACGTCTGCTATGCGCGTACCGAAGAGGAGCGCCAGCGTTACATCGAGTACATCGACGAGGAATACAACGCCGATCGACTCACGCAGATCCTCACCGATGTGGCCGAGATCATCGGCGCCAACATCCTGAACATCGCCCGTCAGGATTACGATCCGCAGGGTGCGTCGGTGACCATCCTCATCTCCGAGGAGCCGGTGATCGACAAGAAGGCCGCAGGCAAGGAGCTGATCTCCGACGCCGTGGTCGCGCACATGGACAAGAGCCACATCACCGTCCATACCTATCCCGAGACCCACCCGCAGGAAGGCATCGCCACCTTCCGCGCCGACATCGACGTCGCCACCTGCGGCGTGATCTCGCCGCTGAAGGCGTTGAACTACCTGATCGAGAGCCTCGAGTCGGACATCGTGATCATGGACTACCGCGTCCGTGGCTTCACCCGCGACGTGAAGGGCAAGAAGCACTTCATCGACCACAAGATCAACTCGATCCAGAACTTCCTGGCCAAGAACATCAAGTCGCGCTACGAGATGTTCGACGTCAACGTCTACCAGGAAAACATCTTCCACACGAAGATGCACCTGAAGGACTTCGACCTGGACCAGTACCTGTTCGAGGAGAAGGCGAAGAACCTGTCGTTCAAGGAGCGCATGAAGATCGAGGCGCTGCTGCGCCGCGAGATCGAGGAGCTGTTCCACGGTCGCAACCTGGCCGAGTGACGGTTACATGCGGTTCGGGGAGCGGTTGCTAGCCTGCCGCTCCTGAAATACCCGGCGGGACGGCCCGCCCCGTGGAGCGATCCGCGGACCACAGCCGACGGCGGCCCGGTGCTCACGCACCGGGCCGCTTCTTTTTTTGTCCCGTACCCAAGGAGGAAACCCGTGGCCTGGATCTATCTGCTGGTGGCCGGTCTGTTCGAAGTCGTCTGGGCGATCGGCCTGAAGTACACCGAGGGCTGGACCCGCCTGTGGCCCAGCCTGGGCACCCTGGCCGCGATGGGGGTCAGCTTCTGGTGTCTGTCGCAGTCGCTCAAGTCGATCCCGATCGGCACCGGTTATGCGATCTGGACCGGGATCGGCGCGGTCGGCGCCGCGGCGCTGGGCATCGTGCTGTTCGGTGACAGCGCCTCGTGGCCGCGGCTGCTGTGCATCGGGCTGATCGTGTCCGGCGTGATCGGGCTGAAAGTGGTGGGGTGATCCTGGCCGCGGCGCGGCCAGGCCCCGGGGCTTGTGTGGCCAGCCCCGGGGCCCGCCGCGGGGCGGCCCATCCCGCGCGCCTTCGGTGCGCCGGCTTTTGCAAAGGCCGCGGCGCACCGGACGGGTTGCAGGCCTCGTGCGTTCCGCTGTGTGGACTGGGTGCGCGGGGGCTGGCCGGCGCTGGCCTTTGCGGCCCGGGCGACCGGTGCCATCACTGCGCGGATCGGCAGTGGCAGGGGCGGGGCGGCGGGTGCTGCCTCCGCGGGCGCCGCGCTGAACCCGGCCGGGGCGTCGGGTTCGCCTGTCCCCGCGGCGATCGTCGCGCCCGCCTGGAGAAAGGCGGTGCTGCAGGGGGCTCCGGGCGCTCCAGGCGTTGCGCCGTGGGCCCGGGGCCTGGATTCAGAGGCGATAGGCGATGGCTTTCATGGCGCGCGAGGCCAGTGCCATCGCCGCCGGGATCGGTGGCGGCAGGAGTCGCGCGCCGGCGTGTTCGGCATGGTCGGCGTGGCGCGCCTCGTCGATCTTCATGACCTTGAGGATCTCGCGGCTGCGCTGGTCGGCCGCTGGCAGGGTCTCCAAGTGTTCGTCCAGGTGCGCCTCGACCTGGCGCTCGGTTTCCACCACGAAACCCAGGTTCCAGCCGTCGCCGCGCAGCCCGGCGAGGGTGCCGATGGCATAGCTGCCGGCATACCACAGCGGGTTGAACAGGCTGGGGCGGCTGTCGAGCTCGCGCAGGCGGTCCGCACACCAGCCCAGGTGGTCGGTCTCTTCCTGCGCCGCTGCCAGCAGGTGCGCGCGGGTGGACGGATCGCGGGCGACGGCCGCCTGTCCAAAATACAGCCCCTGTGCGCAGACTTCGCCGACGTGGTTGATGCGCATCAGGCCCGCGGCGTGGCGCCTTTCATCGGGTTCCAGCACCACGTCCGGGGTGTCGCCGGCCGGGTTGGGCCGGCGCGCCGACGGGTTGCCGAACACCGTGTCCAGGGCGCGCTGGGCCTCGGTCAGCAGGCGATCCAGGGGCGTGAAGGCGCGGTCGGTGATCATGGCGTCCAGGCGGGGTGGGGGAGAGCCGGATTCTCGCCGCTGTCCCCGGGGCTGCCAAGGCCGGGCGGGCGGCAGCTTGCGTGAGCCGGCCGCGGCCGGTACAATCCCGCCTCTTGTGTTTCACCTTCACAACGCGTGGCAGAGTTCCGGCAGTGCAGCGCCGCAATGAGCCCGACCTAACCTGAGTTCTTTCATGAGCACTTTCACCGCAAAGAACGAGACCGTCCAGCGTGACTGGTATCTCGTCGACGCCTCGGGCAAGACCCTGGGCCGTCTGGCCACCGAGCTGGCCCGCCGCCTGCGTGGCAAGCACAAGCCGGTCTACACCCCGCACGTCGATACCGGCGACTACCTGGTTGTCATCAACGCAGAAAAGATTGTCGTCACCGGCAAGAAGCTGCAGGACAAGCAGTACCACCGCTTCACCGGCTACATCGGCAACCTGAAGACCGAGACCCTGGCCCAGGCGCTGGAGCGTCACCCGGAGCGCGTGATCGAGATCGCTGTCAAGGGCATGCTGCCGAAGGGCCCGCTGGGTCGCGCCATGTACCGCAAGCTCAAGGTCTACGCCGGCGCCGAGCATCCGCACGCCGCCCAGCAGCCGCAAGTTCTGGATATCTAATCATGGCTATCACGCAAAACTACGGCACTGGCCGCCGCAAGTCCTCCACCGCCCGCGTGTTCCTGCGCAAGGGTTCGGGCAACATCACCGTCAATGGCCGTCCGCTGGACGAGTTCTTCGGCCGTGAGACCGCGCGCATGATCGTGCGCCAGCCGCTCGAGCTGACCAAGAACACCGAGAGCTTCGACGTCATCGTCACCGCCACCGGCGGCGGCACCACCGGCCAGGCCGGTGCGATCCGCCTGGGCATCGCCCGTGCCCTGGTCGAGTACGACGAAGGCCTGAAGTCCGAGCTGCGCAAGGCCGGCTTCATGACCCGCGACGCCCGCGAAGTCGAGCGCAAGAAGGTTGGTCTGCACAAGGCCCGCCGCGCCACCCAGTTCTCCAAGCGCTGATCCATCGCGCCTGGCGTGGGATCCTCCGGGATCCCGCTGGGAAAACAAAAGCCCGGCCTTGGCCGGGCTTTTGTCGTTCAAGGGTGGCGCGAAGGCCATGCCGCGCGGGCGCCCGGTCGAGGTGCCTGCCGATGGCAGGAGGGGCAAAAAGAAAGGCCTGATCTTTCGATCAGGCCTTTGCTGTTTGGCAGCCCCGGAAGGATTCGAACCTCCGAATGCCTGAGTCAGAGTCAGGTGCCTTACCGCTTGGCGACGGGGCTAGGCAGGGGTGGATTATCGCATGCCGCGGCGGCCGAGGCCAACAGGCGTGGCAAGACCGCTGGAGCAGGCAAAAAAAAGACCAGATCTTTCGATCTGGTCTTCGGTATCTGGCAGCCCCGGAAGGATTCGAACCTCCGAATGTCTGAGTCAGAGTCAGATGCCTTACCGCTTGGCGACGGGGCTGTGGCTTTCAGGAGCCGGGCTCCTGCTCCCTTGGTGGCTATGGGTGGACTCGAACCACCGACCCCAGCATTATGAGTGCTGTGCTCTAACCGGCTGAGCTACATAGCCTCAGGGAGCCCGCAATTCTGCGTATCGGCGGCTTGCCTGTCAACTGTTTTTTCCGCGCTTGTGGCATTGCAGCGGCCATGGCAGAGTCCAAGCCAGTAGAAATATTTAGGAGTCCGCATCGTGATCGATCCGGACGGCTATCGACCGAACGTCGGCATCGTGCTGATGCGGGAAGACGGACAGGTGTTCTGGGCACGACGCGTGCGCCGGGATGGCTGGCAGTTCCCGCAGGGTGGGATGAACTCCGACGAGACCCCGGTCGAGGCCATGTATCGCGAGTTGCAGGAAGAAACCGGCCTGTTGCCTGAACATGTCGAAGTGCTCGGGGCTACCCCGGGCTGGCTTCGCTACCGGTTGCCCAGTCGCGCCATCCGCCGCACCGAGAAGCAGGTCTGCATCGGCCAGAAGCAGGTCTGGTTCCTGCTGCGGCTGACCGGCGACGAGGGCCATGTGCGCCTGGACCATACCGAGGCCCCCGAGTTCGACCATTGGCGCTGGGTGGATTTCTGGTATCCGGTCGAGCATGTGGTGATGTTCAAGCGCGGGGTCTACGCGCGTGCGCTGCGGCACCTGGCGCCGCTGGCGCGTGGCATCGCCGGGCAGGGCGTTACCGCGATGCCGAAGAGCGCCCAGGAGGCGTGGATGCCGGGCCATGCGGCGGGCCATGAGCGCCCGCGCAAGCGGTCCCGCAAGCGCGGCTATTGGCCGCGCAAGGCGCAGGGCGAGGGGCCGACGGCCTGACCGGCACTGTCTGATCGAGAACGATTCAGGATTTTAATTGACAATCGTTCTCGTTTTCGCTGGAATGGTGTCCGGCCACTCCCGGCCGGTCCTGCCCAGCGCCCCCGTGTACGTCTGCATCTGCAACGGTGTCACCGACCACCAGATCCGCGAAGCGGCCGACAACGGCTGCAGTTCGGTTGCCGAACTGACGATGCGTACCGGCTGCGGTTCCAACTGCGGTTCCTGCCTGGAGATGGCGGGCGAGCTGCTGGCCCGGGCACGCGCGGCGCGCGACCTGCCGCTGCCGATCCTCGGCCTGGCCAGGGTGGCCTGAAGAACGTCGCGGCGCACCGCCGGGGTGACCTCACGGGACGCTGCCGCCATCGCGGCCGGACCAATGCATACGATTCGCGTTCCTTCATCGCCGCACGCGTGACGCTACAGTGCGCGCGTTCAACGCGTGCAGGAGCAACACCCATGAAAGGCGACGCCAAGGTCATCGAATTCCTCAACAAGGTGCTCTACAACGAGCTGACCGCGATCAACCAGTACTTCCTGCACGCCAAGATGCTGAAGAACTGGGGCCTGAAGGAACTGGCCGAGCACGAGTACAAGGAATCCATCGACGAGATGAAGCATGCGGACGCCTTGTCCGACCGCATCCTGTTCCTCGAGGGGCTGCCGAATTTCCAGGCGCTGGGCAAACTGCGCATCGGCGAGAGCCCGGTGGAAATCCTGCGTTGCGACCTGGCGCTGGAAACCTCGGCCGTGGCGGTGCTGCGCGAAGCCGTGGCGTACGCCGAGAGCATCGGCGACTACGTCAGCCGCGAGCTGTTCGT
Organism: Stenotrophomonas sp. Y6; assembly: GCF_022436665.1. Lineage (NCBI taxonomy): Bacteria > Pseudomonadati > Pseudomonadota > Gammaproteobacteria > Lysobacterales > Lysobacteraceae > Stenotrophomonas > Stenotrophomonas sp. Y6. Next base: position 95,515 of record NZ_JAKUKB010000005.1, on the reverse strand, counting down.
GAAGATCCTCGATTCCGAGGAAGAGCACATCGACTGGCTGGAAACCCAGCTCGACCTGATCGAGCGCATCGGCGAACCGAACTACCTGCTGACCAAGCTGGACGATTGAGCCTGCGGCCCGGCGCCGCGCCGGGCACTGCCGGCTCTCCGGCTACGGCGCGTCCGCGCCGCCGTGTGCCAGGGCATCCCTCACCTGCGCAGTGCGGTGCTGCCTGCGCGGCGGTGATCTCACTCCCTTGCCCGCACGCGCGCTCGGGCGCGACGCGCGCATGCGCATGACCCGGGTTCAGGCCTGCACGGCGCGTTCGCCGCGCATGTCCGACTGGTAGCCGATCAACGCCAGCCGCGCGCGCGCGAACTCGGCGATGATCAGCGCGACCATGACCGCCGGGCGTTCCAGCTTGCCGGCGCGGGCGGCCAGTTCGACCCGGCGTGCGGCGGCCGACAGTGCCAGCGCGCCGACGTTGGCGCTGGCCGATTTGAGGCTGTGCGCAAGCTCACGCAGCTGCTCCAGGTCGGGAGCGACCGCGGCCTCCTGCAGCTGCCGCACCAGCGGGGTGGTGTCGTCGAGGAACACGTCGATGATGGTGGCGGTCTCGGCGCCGGCGATCTCGCGCAGTTCGTCCAGCACCTCGCGGTCGAGCACCGGCAGGGTGGTGGCCTGCACGGCCGAGGCCGGCGCCTCTTCGACCTGGGCGGGCGCCGCCTGCGGCGGTGCTTCGCCGGCAGCGGCCGAGGACCCGCACCAGCGCAGCAGACAAGCCTGCAGGCCTTCGCGCGAAATGGGCTTGGAAAGGTAATCGTCCATGCCCGCGTCCAGGCAGCGCTGGCGGTCGCCGACCATGGCGTTGGCGGTCATGGCGATGATCGGCAGGCGCGCGGCCTGCGTGGCGGCCTCGTGCTCGCGCCAGCGGCGGGTGGCGGCGTAACCGTCCAGGACCGGCATCTGGCAGTCCATCAGCACCGCCTGGTAGCGGGTGGCGTGCAGCTTGTCCAGCGCCAGCTGGCCGTTGATGGCGGTGTCCACTTCGCAGCCGAGCACGCCCAGCAGCTTCTGCGCCACCAGCAGGTTGACCGGGTTGTCCTCGACCAGCAGCACCCGCGCGCCGGCCAGCCCGCCGGCGCGTGCCGGCGGCACGTCGGCATGCGGCGCTTCCGCTGCGGTGGCGGGCGTCTGCTGGAGCGGGAGCGGCGCGCGGGTGGCCGGTTCGCTCAAGGCCGTTCGCAGTGCCGCATCGGCCGCCTCGCGCGCGATCACGCGCGCACTGTCGTGCAGCTCGGCCGGCAGCGGCGCATCGCCCTGCAGCCAGACCAGGCGGTGCTCGCCGCTGGCGCGCTGCAGCGCCGCCACCCCCAGGCGCAGCGACGGCAGGTCGCCGATGACGGCATGCCAGGGCTGCGGCGTGCCGCCGGCGCGCAGCAGGTCCAGCGCTTCCTGCACCGTGTCCACGCTGCGCACGTCGAACCCCCAGTTCGGCAGCACCAGCTCCAGCCGCTGGCGCAGGCGCGCGTCGGTGGACACCAGCAGCACCCGGGGATGGGCGGCATGCGCGGGCGCGCGCAGGTCGCCGATCACCTTCAGCAGCGGAATCTCGAACCAGAAGGTCGAACCCTGGCCCGGTACCGAGTCCAGGCCGATCTTGCCGTGCATCAGGTCGATGATGCGCTTGCAGATGGCCAGCCCCAGGCCGGTGCCACCGTACAGGCGGGTGGTCGAGGCGTCGGCCTGGGTGAAGGCGCTGAACAGGCGTTGCTGCTGGTCGGCGTCGATGCCGATGCCGGTGTCGCGGACCTCGAAGCGCAGCAGGTGCTGGGCATTGGTCTCGCCCATGCGCCGCACCTGCACCTGGATGCCGCCGCGCTCGGTGAACTTGATCGCATTGACCATCAGGTTGCTGAGGACCTGGCGCAGGCGCACCGGGTCGCCGCGCACCGCCAGCCGCACCGCCGGATCGAGCGCCAGGGTGATGTCCAGCCCCTTGTGCGCCGCCGAACGCCGCATCAGCTGCAGCAGCGAATCGAGCAGTTCGCGCAGGTTGAAGGTGGTGATCTCCAGCTCCAGCCGCTGCGCTTCGAGCTTGGAGTAGTCGAGGATGTCGTCGACGATGCGGAACAGCGCACGCGAGCTTTCGCTGGCGGTGTTGAGCATCTCGCGCTGCTCGGCGCCCAGCGGCCCCTGCGCGACCATCTCCAGCATCGGGATGATGCCGTTGAGCGGGGTGCGGATCTCGTGGCTCATGGTGGCCAGGAACTCGCCCTTGGCCAGCATCGCCGCTTCGGCGTCCTGCTTGGCCTGCAGCAGTTGCTGCTCCAGCTGCACATGGCGCTGCTGTTCCTGGCGCAGGCGCTGCAGCTCGCGCTCGTTGTCGCGCGCGCGCCGCGCGAACGCGGCGGAGGTTTCGGCCAGGGCGCGCGCGGCGAGCGCCGCCAGCAGCGCGCACAGGCAGGCAAACCCGGCCAGGACGGTGGACACCGCGTGCGCCGGCAACGGCGGCGGCAGCCACTGCGCCGCGCCCGCGGCCACCGCGAGCATCGCCGAAGCCATGGCCCAGCGGTTGGCTGCCCGCATGTCAGAGCACCGTGTTCTGGAAGTCGAAGTCCAGCTCGCTGCCGACCGACTGCACCACGTTGCCCTGGATGAAGTCGATGCCGCTCATCCACATCGCGGCGGCGGCCTGCGGGTCCTCGATCTGCTGGCCGATGATCTGCAGCCCGGCGCGGTGCGCGGCGTCGATCGCGCCACGCAGCTCGTCGCGCAGCTTCTGGCTGGCATGGCTGCCGGCGAAACGCCCGGCCATGCGCACGAAGCCCAGCGGCAGCTGGGTCATCAGCGCGTTGGCCTCGTCGCCGGGTTCGAACTGGCTCAGGCAGAACTGCACGCCGGCGGGCATCAGCCGCTCGCAGAACTGCTGCAGCGTCACCGCGTGCACCAGCGCGTCGCCCAGGCGCACGTCGATGACCAGCGAACTGCCGGCGATCTGCCGGTCGGCGATGGCCTTGAGCAGCCAGCCGGCGAAAGCCTCGCGGGCGAGGCTGCGCAGCGACTGCGACACGAACAGCCGCATCGGTGGCACGGCGTGCTGGTAACGGTGCAGCAGTCCCAGCGCGTGGTCGAGCACCTGCTGGTCGAGGTCGCCGATGCGCCCGGCCGCTTCGGCCGCCGGAATCACCTGGCCGGCCGACAGCAGGGTGCCGTCGTTGCGGCGCAGGCGCAGCAGTACCTGGTACTGCGCGGTGTCGCTGCCGGCGACGGCCACGATCGGCTGGTAGGCCAGCTCGATCTGGCCTTCCAGCAGGGCCAGGTGTTCCTGCGCGGCGGCGTCGCCGTTGCCCTGGTAGGCGGCCACGCCGTCGGCGAGCAGCCGCGCCTGCAGGGCGGTGCGCTCGACCGCCTCCAGCGCGACGCCGGCATCCTCGAAGCCCTGCGACAGGCGGGCGTGGCCGACCGCGCAGCGCAGATGCAGCGATTCGTCATCGCGCACCACGAACGGGTGCGCGGACAGTGCCTGGCGTACCGAACGGGCCAGCGCCTCGACCGCGTCCTCGTCCATGGCGCGGCCCAGCAGCAGGAAGCTGTTGTCGTTCAGCCGCGCCAGCAGGTGCGGCCGCGCGGCTTCGGCCAGGCGCCGGCCGGCCTGCACCATCAACCGTTCGAAGGCGGCATAGCCATAGCGTTCGCGCAGGCCCAGCGCGCTGGCGATCTCGATGAACATCAACCCGCCGGGCTCGGATCCGGCCAGTGCCGTATCCAGCTGCAGCATCAGGTTGTGGCGCGTGGGCAGGCCGGTCTCCGGGTTGCTCAGCGCCAGCCCTTCGGCCGTGCCCTGCGCCTGCTGGCGCGAGCGGCGGATGCGGTTGGCCACCGCGGCGACCAGGTGGCGCGGGCGGATCGGCTTGGTGAGGAAGTCGTCGGCGCCGCTGTCGAGTACCTCGAACTGGCGCTCGGGGTCCGGGTCGCCGGTCAGGAACACGATGGGCAGCAACTGCTGCTGCGGGTTCTGGCGGATCAGCGCGGTCAGGCGCATGCCATCGAGCCCGGGCATGTGCAGGTCCATCAGGATCAGGTCGGGACGGTGCTCGACGATCGCCTGCTGCACGCCTTCGGCGTCCATCTGCACGATGGCCTGCATGCCGGCGCCGTGCAGCACGCTCTGCGCGAACAGGGCCTGCGAGCGGTCGTCCTCGACGATCAGCACGCGATAGGGCGTTTCGGCCGCTGCGGCGGCCTGGCCCGGCTCGGGCGCGGTGGCCGGCGCGGCGGCGATATGCGCGCGGACCGCCTCGGCCGGCGGCGCGTTCTCCACGCTCCAGCGCTGCCAGTAGTCAGCCGGCGGGACCTCCGCGCGCGTCAGCCGGGCGGAGGAAGTGGGTGTGTCGTTGCTTGCCATCGGTACTCCCCGTATGCCGTGGATTATGCGGTCAACGAGCCGGTGGCAGCGAATGGTCCCTGGCCGGTGCCGCTGGCGCGGCCGGCGGGGGTGCGGCGAACAGGCGCTTGACCCCGCGCCAGAGCGCGCGCCACACCAGCCATACGGTGAGCGCACCCAGCAGGCTGGCGCCTACCACCAGCGCCAGCGCCAGCCACGGGTGGGCCAGCGCCAGGGCCAGGCCGGCAATCACCACGCCGTCCTCGGCCACCGATGCGGCCCAGTTGCTGGCCGGCTCCGGGGAAGTGTTCAGCAGTGCGCGGGTGCCGGCCTTCAGGCCATGGCTGGCCAGCGCCACGCCGGCGCCGGCGGCGAGCGCGCCGGCACCGAGCTGGCCATCCGGGGACAACGTGGCCGCGGCCAGGAAGGCCCCGGCCGGTACCCGCGCCAGGGTCTGCAGCAGGTCCCAGATCGAATCCACGCCGGGGATCTTGTCGGCGAAGAACTCGGTGGTCGCCAGCGCCGCCGAGGTACCCAGCACCCACCAGGACTGGGTGGCCTGCAGTGCCGGCGGCAGCTCGACCCAGCCCAGCACGCCGGCCAGGCCGACGCCGAACACGGTCAGGTACACGCGGATGCCGGCCAGCCAGGCCAGCAGGATGCCGATGACGAAAACGTGGGCGTCGGTCATGGTCGCGGACTCCCGCGGGAACTGTGAGCAGGATCGCAACTATCGACCATGCCCCTGGCGATTGCCAGTTCCCGGCAGGCCATGCCGGGAGTCGTTTACACTGCCCAGCCGTTTCAACCGGAGCGAAGGTGCCGCTTCGCGCAGGACCCGGCACCGGTGATGCAGCGTCATGAGCAACCGATCCCCGTCGCGTTTCCAGATCACCCTGCGCGGCACCCCGCAGCGATCGGCCTGGACCCGGCTGGCCGCCCTCGCCGTCGCCTGGCTGGTGTCGCTGCTGCTGGTCGGCTGGCTGGCCGCCCGCTACGCCTCGCCCGATGCCGGCGGGTTGCGCGAGCGGCTGCGCCAGAGCGAGCGCACCGTGGCCGCGCAGCGCGCGCAGATCGAGGAGCTGCGGCAGCGCCAGGCCACGCTGGAGGCGTCGGACAAGATCAGCCGCGCGGCCAACACCGAGGTGCAGGCGTCGCTGGCCGAGCGTGACGAGGAGATCGCCGGGCTGCGCGCGGACGTCGCGTTCTACGAGCGGCTGGTGGGGGCCACCAGCCAGCGCAAGGGGCTGAATGCGCATTCGGTGGAGTTCTCCGCCGAAGCCGCGGGCACCTGGCAGTACAGTGTGGTGCTGACGCAGAACCTGAACAGGGGTGCCATCAGCCAGGGGCAGATGCGGTTCTCGGTGGAAGGGGTCAAGGGCGGCAAGCTGGCGACGGTGAGCTGGGATGAGCTCCACCAGCGCCGCGACGTGCCCGGGCAGGCCTATTCGTTCCGCTATTTCCAGCGCCTGGACGGCAGCGTGATGCTGCCCAAGGATTTCACCCCGCAACGTGTGCGAGTCTCGTTGACCGGGCCCGGGGGGAGCGCGACGCAGACATTCGATTGGAAACTCGCCGGCAACGGCAGAGGGGAGCAGTGATGTTCAAGAACAAGTCCAGCCGCGACAGCCACCTGGTGGTGGACGCCCTGATCGGGCCGCAGGTGGTGATCCGGGGCGACGTGGTGTTCAGCGGCGGCCTGTACGTGGAAGGCCGCATCGAGGGCCGGGTGATCGCCGAGGAGGGCGCCAAGGCGGTGCTGACCCTGGCCGAACAGGGCCATATCGACGGCGAGGTGCGCGCGTCGGTGGTGGTGCTCAGCGGGCGCATGGACGGCGACGTCCACGCCGGCGAACGCATCGAACTGACGCCCACCGCCCGGGTCAACGGCAACGTCCATTACCAGGTGGTGGAGATGGGCGCCGGCGCGCAGCTCAACGGCCGCCTGGTGCATGCCACGACGATGGCCGCGCTGCCCTCGCCCGAGGCGGCCGCGCTGCAGGCGCAGGCTGAAGCGGCGGAGGCTTGAATCGGCGGGCGGGCGACCCCATGCTGGGCGCATGAGCACGCTCGTTTCCCTGCCCGGCGCAACGGCCGCCCCCGATTACCAGTCCCTTGATCGCCCGCTGAACTTCACCCCGGCCGCCGCGGCCAAGGTGGGCGAGCTGATCCGCGAGGAGGGCAACGCGGCCCTGGCCCTGCGCGTCTATATCCAGGGCGGCGGCTGTTCCGGCTTCCAGTACGGCTTCGAGTTCGACGAGAACCGGGCCGACGACGACCTGGCGGTGGTCACCGATGGCGTGACCCTGCTGGTGGACCCGCTGAGCCTGCAGTACCTGATGGGCGCCGAGGTCGACTACTCGGAAAGCCTTACCGGGGCCCAGTTCGTGATCCGCAATCCCAATGCCCGCACGACCTGCGGCTGCGGCAGCAGTTTCGCCGTCTGAGCGCGGCGCCAGGCCGCCGGCACGCGCATCCCGCGGCGGACGCCGGCCGCTTCTCGCCACGCTGGTTTGCCGGTAGTCTGCCGACGATGCCTGCTTCCGATTCTTCCTTCCACGCCCATGCCTTTGCCGGCGCAGCGCTGGACCGCGCCGACGCACTGCGCGACGACGCCGACGCGCTGGCGCGGCTGTGGCCCGATGCCCGGGTGCTGGTGCTCGACGCCGATGGCACCGCCTTCGCCGACGCTGATGGCCAGCCGTTCCTGACCAGCGGCCGCGAACTGGGCGGCGGCCCGGGCACCGCCATCTTCCTGGGCATGCAGCAGGCGCGCGCCTGGTTCGTGGTAGAAGCGGCGATGGTGTCGGTACAGGCGCCGGGACGCATCGACCTGCGCCGCGCCGCCGCCGAGTGGCCGGCCGACGCGTCCGGCGTGTTCTGCTATGCGCGCGGCATGTCGTACTGGCACTCGCGCAACCGCTTCTGCGGCGTCTGCGGCGCCGCGGTGGTGTTCGGGCGCGGCGGTTTCATCGGCCGCTGCGGCCCGTGCGGTACCGAGCACTACCCGCGGGTGGATCCGGCGGTCATCGTCGCGGTCGAGCATGACGGCCGCCTGCTGCTGGGCCGCCAGGCCAGCTGGGCGCCGCGGCGCTGGTCGGTGGTGGCCGGTTTCGTCGAACCCGGCGAGACCTTCGAGCAGACCGTCGCGCGCGAAGTGTTCGAGGAGACCCGGGTGCGGGTGATCCAGGCCGACTACCTGTGCACCCAGCCGTGGCCCTTCCCGGGGGCGCTGATGGTCGGCTTCCGCGCGACCGCGCACGGCGACGTGCCGCAGGTCGACGGCGAGCTCGAGGACGCACGCTGGTTCGATGCCGAGGAAATCGGCGCGGCGCTGCGCCGCGAGCAGGCTGACGATGGCCAGGGCATCCTGTTGTCGCCACGCATCTCGATCGCCCGTACGCTGATCGAGGACTGGTACCGGCGCCGGCAGCCATGAAGCCGGCAGCGGGTCGTCGCCGGCAACAGCCTGCGCGGCCATGGCGGGGCCTACAATCGGGACCCGGAGGAATCGCATGTTCACGACCCTGGTAGCAGTGATCGCGGCACTGGTCCTTGGCCACCTGGCGCCCGCGGCGATGGCGGCGCTGCGCGACTGGCGCTGGTTCGGGCGCTGGCTGGGCTGGCTGCAGGTACACGAAGGCGGCGGCAATGCCGGCCGCTTCGGGCTGCTGCTGGCGATCCTTCCCTGGGTGCTGCTGGTGGCGGTCGTGCAGTGGCTGCTCGCCGGGCACCTGCACGGGCTGCCGTCGCTGCTGTTCGGCATGGGGGTGCTGGCGCTGTGCTGGGGGCCGCGCGACCTCGACCGCGACGTCGAGGCGGTCATCGACGCCGAAGACCCGGCCGCCTACGACGCGGCGGTCGCACAGCTGCAGTCGGCCGGCGGCAGCCTGCGCGAGGACCTGCCGACGCTGGTCGACGCGACCCTGTACAACGCGTTGCGGCGCTGGTTCGCGCCGCTGTTCTGGTTCCTGCTGCTGGGCCCGCTGGGGGCGGTGCTGTACCGGCTGCTGGTGCAGTCGGTGCATGGCCCGATCGCCGCCGGCGTGGCCACCGAAGCCCGCGAAACGGGGGGCTGGGCGCTGGCGTTGCTGGAATGGCCGGTGGCCCAGCTGATGACCCTGTCGATGGCGCTGGTCGGCAATTTCGACACGGTGTTCTCGGCATGGCGCCGTGCCGGCGGCAACCGCTGGGCGCTGGACCTGGCATTCCTGGGCGAGGCCGCGCGCGCCGGGGTCGGCATGGAGCTGGCCGAGGACGCGGCCGATGCGCGCGAGGCAGGCCTGGTCCCGCACGCCGAGCGTCACCCCGAGCTGCGCGACGCGATGAGCATGGTCTGGCGCATGCTGCTGCTGTGGATGGCGCTGCTGGCGCTGTTGATCATCGCCGGCTGGGTGGGCTGAGACCGGCGCAGGTGGCGGGCGTGCCCGGCACGGGGCATCGCCGAGGGGGGGGGCATGCGAGGCAAACCCCGCATCCACACGCTGGTCGCCTGATGCCGCCGGGAGACGCCCAACGTAGGTGCCGGGCTTGCCCGGCACGCGGCATTGCCAAGGGGGGCGTGCGAGGCAAACCCCGCCTCCACACGCCGGTCGCCTGATGCCGCCGGGGGCGCATAACGTAGGTGCCGGGCTTGCCCGGCACGCGGCATCGCCGAGGGGGGCATGCGAGGCAAACCCCGCCTCCACACGCCGGTCGCCTGATGCCGCCGGGGGTGCATAACGTAGGTGCCGGGCTTGCCCGGCACGGTGCCTGGTGCGCGCGATGCCGGCACGCGCGCCAGGCATGGCGCGCCGGAGGTTGCCGCCCGGTGTTTTTCAGCCCGGTGCCAGCAGGGTGAACGGATACCAGGGCAGGTTGCGGGCGATCCAGTAGGCCGGCAGCACCGCCAGCCACAGCTTCGGCGCCATCACCACCTTCATCAGCGGCTGCAACCAGCGTGGGTTCCAGCCGGCGGACCACAGCACCATCAACGGGATCAGGGCCAGGGTCACCAGGCCCAGTGGATTCATCGAAAACGCGCGCAGCAGGTCGCCGTGGGCCAGCGCGTGCAGCGCGCGGGTCAGTCCGCAGCCGATGCAGTAGTAGCCGGTGAAGGCCAGGAACATGCAGGGCGGGAACGGGTTGCCCTCGACGTTCGGGTCGAAATGCCACAGCAGCCAGAGGCCGGCGGGAATCGCCAGTGCGACCCCCGCCAGCCCGAGCCTGTGCCGGGTTTCGAGCACCAATGCCACGGCTTACTGGTATTTCTGCAGCATTTCCATGTAGGCGGCGGCGCCGCCCATGGCGAAGTAGATGGCGTTGAACACCACGCCGATGATGGCCAGCGCCGTGGCCACCCAGCACCAGGTCTTGGCGTTGTTGGAGGCGCGGCGCGCGCCGTCGATATCGCCCTGGGCCAGCAGGTTGTTGACCTTGCTGGAGAACACGATGGCGACGATGCCCACCAGGCCCAGCGGGCAGCACAGGCAGGTGGCCAGGACCGTGGCGATGATCGACCAGGCCAGGTGGTTGGGGATGCTGCTGGCGGGATTGACGGTATTCATGGGTTCTCCGGTGGGATGGCGATCAGCGTGACTTGCAGGCGTTCGCCGCGGTCAGCGACGAGAGGATCATGGCCGCGACCCAGCACAGCGGCCAGGTGATGAAGCCGATGAAGACGAAGCACAGCAGCAGGTTGACGAGCGTCAGCGCCCAGTAGCCGAACATGATGATCAGGCCGGTGCCGACGTTGCCGGCGTACATGTGGCCGATGCCGAACGTCTGCAGGAACAGCCCCGGCAGCACTTCCAGCAGCGCCGCCACGCCGCCGGACTTCTGCGGATGGTAGTAGTGGTGCACCTGCTGCGGCGCGGGAGCGGCGGGAGCGCTGGGAGGGGGCGGTGGGATGTCCATGGTTCCTCGGTGTCGGCGGATGCCGTGCAATCCCTGCAGCCGCGTGTGGACGGGTAGCGTAGCGATTTGCCGGGCAGGCGGTAAAGCCGGTCAGGCGTCGTCGCCGCGCAATGCCCGTACCCGGGCCTCCAGCGCCGCCGCGTCGGTGGCGGTGCCGTCGACCGCGGGGGCGGCCACCACCTCGATGTGGGCGCGGAAGCGGCGGGGTACCCGCATCCGCCCCAGCCGCGTGTCGCGGCGGCTCCACATGCTGCTCCACATGCCTTTCAGCGCCAGCGGCACCACCGGCACCGGCCGCCGCGCGAGGATCTTATCCACCCCGGAGCGGAACCGCGCGATGTCGCCGTCGCGGGTCAGCGCGCCCTCGGGGAAGATGCACACCAGTTCGCCGTCGGCCAGCGCCGCGTCGATGGCGTCGAACGCGCGCTGCATCAGTTCGGCGTCCTCCTTGGGGCTGGCGATGGGAATGGCCTTGGCGGTGCGGAAGATCCAGCGCATCACCGGGATGTTGAAGATCCGGTAGTACATGACGAAGCGCACCGGGCGCGGGATCACCGCGGCCAGGATCAGCGCGTCCATGTAGCTGACGTGGTTGCACACGATCAGCGCCGCGCCTTCGTCGGGCACGTGTTCCTCGATGCCGGTCCGGCGCAGGCGGTACAGCGCGCGCACCATCACCCAGCTCAGGAAGCGCATCAGGAACTCGGGCACGATGCTGAAGATGTAGCCGGCCACCAGCACGTTGGCGATGGCCAGCGCCAGGAACAGCTGCGGCACGCTCCAGTCCAGCACGCTCTGGGTGAGCAGGCCGGCCATCGCCGCCAGCACGATGAAGCCCGAGTTCTGGATGTTGAGCGCGGCGAACACGCGCGACATCTCCGACTTCGGCGTGCGGCTCTGGATCAGCGCGAACAGCGGCACCACGAACAGGCCGGTGAACAGGCCGATGCCGAGCAGGTCGATGACGATGCGCACGCTGCCGGGCTGGCGCAGGAAGCCGGCCACGTCCAGCCCGCTCGCCGCCACCGTGCCGGTACGGGCGAAGTACAGGTCGAACAGGAACGCGCTCATGCCGAACGCGCCCAGCGGCACCAAGCCGATCTCGACGGTGCGCGCGGACAGTTTCTCGCACAGCAGCGAGCCGGTGCCGGTGCCCACCGAGAACAGCGCCAGGGCGAAGATGTACAGGGTCGAGCCACCACCCAGGTTGATCTCGGCGTAGGCCGGCAGCTGCGAGGTCAGCACGGTGCCGACGAACCAGAACCAGGACACGCCCAGCACCGCGTTGCGCACCGCCTTCTGCTTCCTGGCCATGCGCAGCACCGCCAGCGATTCGGACAGCGGGTGCCAGTTGATCTTCAGGCCGGGCGCGCCGGCATCCACTTTCGGGATCAGCCGCGCGGCGATGTTGCCGGCCACCGCCAGCGCGATCACCGCCACCGAAGCCACGACCGGGCCGTGGCTGCCGGCCAGGGTGAAGATCATGCCGCCGGCGATCATGCCGCCGAGGATGGAGAGGGAGGTGCCCATCTCGACCAGGCCATTGCCGCCGGTCAGTTCCTCCGGCTTGAGGATGGACGGCAGCACCGAGTACTTCACCGGTCCGAACAGGGTGGACTGCAGCCCGGTGCAGAACAGCGCCACCAGCAGTACCGGCATGCTCTGGGTCAGGAAGCCCAGCGCGGCCAGCGACATGATCACGATTTCCATCGTGGTGGTGATGACGATCAGCCGCTGCTTCTCCAGCTTCTCGGCGAACTGGCCGGCCAGCGCCGAGAACAGGAAGTAGGGCAGGATGAAGATCGCCGGCGCGAGCATGGCGTAGATGCTGCGTTCCCTGGTGCTGACGCCGAGGAAGAACAGCAGGCCGATGATCGCCTGGCGGTACACGTTGTCGTTGAAGGCGCCCAGCGCCTGGACGACGAAGAACGGCAGGAAGCGGCGCTGTCCGAGCAGCGCGAACTGGTTATGGCCGGCCACGTGGGTTCCTTGGTTTGCGCCGCACCTTAGCAGGTTCGACGCACGCCCCGTACGTCGCGGCGGCGGGCAGCAGCGCGAGCAGGGCGCGCGCGGCCGGGGTGGGATCTGCACGCCACACCGCGCAGGTCCGGAAGCGGAACGGTTCGTCCAGCGGGCGTACCTCCACCGCATGCATGCGCGCGGCCATGCTGTCCGGGATCGCCGCGACCGCCAGCCCGGCGGCCACCAGCTGGCGCAGCAGTTCGCCGTGGCTGACTTCATATTGCAGCCGCGGCACGACGCCGCGCTCGTCCAGCGCGTCGTCCATCATCCGGCGCACCCCGGCGCCGGGCACCAGCGCCGCCAGCGGCACGCCGTCGAGCGCGCTCAGCGGCACCCGCTGCATCGCCGCCAGCGCATCCCCGGGCGGCAGCAGCAGCGACAGGCCTTCCTCGTCGAGCAGGCGGTGCTGCGCCGGCAGCGGCACCTGCGGACCGACGCCGACCAGGGCCACGTCGAGCCGGCCCTCGGCCAGCTCGGCCAGCAGTTCCTCGCTCATGCCCACGCGCAGGTGCACGTCCACGGCCGGATGCGCGCTGCGGAAGCGGGCCAGCAGCGCGGGCACGTCGACCACGCTGAGCGCGGTGATCTGGCCGATGCGGATGCGCCCGCGCACCGTGCCCAGCGCCAGCGCCATTTCCTCCTGCAGCCGGTCGGCGGCCTGCAGGGTGAGCCGGGCGTTGCGCAGGAACACTTCACCGGCCGCGGTGGGCCGCACCTGGCGGTGGCCGCGTTCGAACAGGCGTGCGCCGAAGGCGTCCTCCAGCCGCGCCACCTGGTGGCTCAGCGCCGACTGCACGGTATGGCAGCGCGCGGCGGCGGCGGTGAACCCGCCCTCCTCGGCGACGGCGACGACGAACTCCAGCTGGCGCAGGGTGAACATGCCATCACTCAGAAAGATGGAAAGGATGAAAACAATACATTGGCGTCATTCATGGGTGGCCCACAGACTTGCCTTCCGTTGTTCCCCATCGAGGCCGTGATGTCCAGCCAATCCCCCCAACCGCACGTGCTCAGCCAGCGCCGGGTCATGCTGCTGGCCGCCGCCACCGGGCTGATCGTGGCCAGCAACTATTACGCCCAGCCGCTGCTGCAGCTGCTGGGCGACGCGTTCGGGCTGGGCGCCGGCCGGGTGGGCTGGGTGGTGACCGTCGCGCAGTTGTCCTATGCCGCCGGGCTGCTGCTGATCGTGCCGCTGGGCGACCGCCTGGAACGGCGCCGGCTGATCGTGGCGCTGTTCGTACTGGCGGCGCTGGGGCTGCTGGTCAGTGCCAGCGCCGGCCATTTCACGCAGCTGCTGGCCGGTACCGCGCTCAGCGGACTGTGCGCGGTCGCCGCGCAGGTGATCATCCCGCATGCGGCGACGCTGGCGGCACCGGAGCGGCGCGGGCGCGTGGTCGGCACGCTCATGGCCGGGCTGCTGCTGGGCATCCTGCTGGCGCGCACGGCTTCGGGGCTGCTGGCCGGGATCGGCTCCTGGCATACCGTGTACTGGGTGGCCGGCGTCGCGCTGCTGCTCATGGCGCTGGCGCTGGCGCGTGCGCTGCCGGCCTACCGGCCGCGGGCGACGCTGTCGTATCCACGGCTGCTCGCCTCGGTGCTGGTGCTGTTGCGCGACGAACCGGTGCTGCGCCGGCGCGCCTGGCTGGGCGCGCTCCTGTTCGCCGGCTTCAGCGTGTTCTGGACGCCGCTGGCGTTCCTGCTGTCCGGGCCGGCCTATGGCTATTCCATCGCCAGCATCGGCCTGTTCGGGCTGGTCGGTGCCGCCGGTGCGCTGGCCGCCAGCCGCGCCGGGCGCCTGAGCGACCGCGGCCACGGCCGCCTGGTGACCGGTGGCGGGCTGGTGCTGTTGCTGCTGTCGTGGGGGGTGTTGCTGCTGGCGCCGGTGTCGCTGGCCGCGCTGGTGGTGGGCGTGCTGGCGCTGGACGTGGCGGTGCAGGCGGTGCACATCGACAACCAGAGCACGATCTACCGCCTGGACGAGAGCGCCCGCAGCCGCATCACCGCGGCCTACATGACCTGCTACTTCATCGGTGGCGCGGCCGGTTCCGCGCTGGGCACGCTGGGCTGGACCCGGTACGGCTGGAACGGGGTGTGCGCGGTGGGCATCGCACTGGCGCTGGCGGCGCTGCTGGCAATGCCGCGCGCGTCGGCGCGACGCTAGCCCTGCGGAGCCGCCAGCGCGGCCGGCGCCGGCGCGCCCACCGCTTCGTCCGCGGCCGCGCGCAGCCGCGGCAGCAGGCGCAGGATCAGCGCCAACTGGGTGCGTACCAGACGCGATTTGTCGTCGCTGTCGCCGGGCAACTGCTCCAGCGTATCCGCCAGCGCGGCCTCATCGACCTCCGCCGCCGGCACCGGCCGCCGCGCGGCGAGCGCGGCCGACAGCCCGGCCAGCGCCTGCTGCAGGCACTGCTGGGCATGGTTGACCAGGGGATCGTCGGTCACCGTGGCGCGCGCGCGGTGCGCGCCGAGCGCGGACAGGTAGCCGAGCAGGGTGTTGGACAGCGCCAGGAAGCGGAACCCGGCATCCAGGTTGCCGCGCGCGTAGCCGGGCTCGCGCAGCATGTTGGACAGCGCCACCGACAGTGCGACGTCGGCGTTGTGCATGTCACGGCGGGCGATGCGGTAGGGCAGGTCGTCGCGCATGCCGCTGCGGTACTGGCCCAGCACCTCGTCCAGGTAGCGGGCGCTGGTGGCGATCACCTGCGCCATCACCCGGTGCAGGCGCCGCCCCTGCCAGTCGGGCAGGATCAGCAGCGAGGCGGTGGCGGCGATCACGCAGCCGATCAGCGTGTCCAGCAGCCGCGGCCAGATCAGCACGAAGCCGTCGCCGAGCAGGTTGAAGCACAGCAGCGCCATGGTGGTGATCGCGGCGGTGGCGATCACGTAGCGCTCGGTGCGGGTGACGAAGAACAGCAGCGCCGCGGCCAGCGCCAGCAGCAGCTGCAGCGTGGTGCCCGGGAACAGCTGCATCAGCGCCCAGGTCACGCCCAGCCCGACCAGGGTGCCGCCGATGCGCTGCACCAGCCGCAGCCGGGTGGCGCCGAAGTGCGGCCGGCACACGAACACGATGGTGAGCAGGATCCAGTAGCCGTTGCTGGGGTGCACCAGCTTGAGCACGGCGTACCCGGCGATCAGCGCCAGGGCGATGCGCACGCCGTGGCGGAACAGCACCGAGCCGGGCGTCAGCGCCTGGCGCAGCCGGGTGGCCATCTCGCGCAGGGTATGCGGCGAGGAATCGCGCAGGCGGGTGTCGATGCCTTCCAGTGGCGTGTCGGCCAGCGATGCCTCGGACAACTGCCGCGCGATGCTGGACAGGTTGCTCGCCAGCAGCTGCAGCGAGCCAAGCAGGCGCTGCCAGTGCGGGTTGTGCTGGTCGCGCAGGTATTGCAGCGAATGTTCCAGGTCCTGCCCGGCCTGGCGGTTGCGCTCGCCGTAGTCGAACGGCTGGCGCAGGCGGATGGCCTGGCCCAGCGCCATGCAGGCGCTGCCCTGCAGCGACAGCAGGCGCCGGCAGCGGTACAGCACGTCGCTGTGGAAGAACGCCTCGGTCAGCGCCTCGTAGGGATAGTGCGAGGAACTGGCGCGTTCGTGGAAATCCTGCGCCATGTAGTACAGGCGGAAATACAGCCCGGACTGCACCCCGGGGCGCCCGGAGCGGCCGAAGCGGCTGAGGATCGCGGTCTTGGCCGCGTTGAGCGCCTCGACCACGCGCACGTTCTGCTCGGCCAGCGCCAGCCGCCGTGCCTCGAGGTCGCCATGGCGCACCGGCTCGAACAGGTCCGCCTTCAGCTGCAGGTAGCGCCCGAGCTCGGCGAACAGCCGTGCCAGCCGCTCGCGCACCGGCCGGTTGGCGAACATCACCGTCCACAGGATCGACAGCGCGCCGTACCACGCCGCGCCGGCCAGCATCTGCGCCACGTCGCGCCAGGCCGCACCGGTGCCGGCGCCGCGGTGCTGGTCCATCGCGATCATGGTGTAGATCGCCAGGGTCACCGTGGCCTGGCCGATGGAGGCGTAGCGTTCGCCCAGGGCGCCCAGCAGGGTCAGCGCGAACGCGGCCAGTGCCAGCGCCGCGACGAACGGCAGCGGCCAGTCGAACAGCTGGATGACCGCGGCGGCGGCGGCGACGAAGCACAGCAGTGACAGCAGCACCGATTTGCTGCGGCCCCAGCCGTTGTCGTCGGTCTCGGCCACGGCGCTGGCGATGGTGCCCAGGAACAGCGACGGCAGCGGCTGCAGGTCGCCGCGGTACCAGCACACGGCCATCAGCGTGCCCAGTGCGATGAACACGCGCAGGCCGTAACTGGCCTTCTCATGGGCCCAGAGCCGGTTCAACAGGCGTTCGGTGGGGCGCATGCCGGTGCGGTGGGTCGCCAAGCGTGGGGATGGCCCAGCTTGCCGTGCGCGAATGAAAGCGGCAAGGCAATGGGGCAAGGCCGTTGGCGCGAAGCAGCTGCCCCGCAGGCATGTACTGCCGTGCGCGGTTGGGCCTTGCCATGGGTGCTTCGTCGCGCACCGCAGTGCGCTCCTGCGGAGCATCGGTGCAAGACGTCAGTGCAGCAGGCGCCGCTCTACCGGGGCGGAGCGTTGGCGTCGCGCATGAAATCCACGAACACCCGCAGCTTGGGCGCGAGCTGCTCGCGCGACGGGTAGTACAGGTGGAAGCCGGGGAACGGCGGCTGCCACGCATCGAGCAGGCGCTGCAGGCGGCCGGCGGCCAGGTCCTCGGCCGCGGCCGCTTCGAACACCTGCGCCAGGCCGAGGCCGGCGATGGCCATGCGCCGGCCCAGCCCGCTGTCGTTGAAGATCGGCCCGCCGCCGACCTCGACGCTGAAATCGTGCCCGTCGCGGGTGAACTCCCACGGCATCAGCCGGCCATCGCTGCGCCGGTAGCGGATGCAGGCATGCGCGGCCAGCGCCTGTGGCGTTTCCGGTGGCCGGTGCCGGCGCAGGTAGTCCGGCGCGGCCACGACCACCAGGCGCTGCGGCGGGCCCAGCGGCACCGCCACCATGCCATCGGCCAGCGATTCGCCCAGGCGGATGCCGGCATCGAAACCTTCGGCCACCAGGTCGGTCAGCGCCGCCTGCACCGCCAGTTCCACCTCGACATGCGGAAAGCGCATGGAGAACGCCGGCAGGTGCGGCAGCAGCATCTGTTCGACCACGATCCGCGGCGCGGTGATGCGCAGGCGCCCGGCGGGCACGTCGCGGCTTTCCTCCAGTGCCTGCAGCGCGCCGCCGATGCGCGCCAGCGCCGGTGCGGCCTCGCGCAGCAGGCGCTCGCCCGGCTCGGTCAGGCCGACCCGGCGCGTGGTCCGGTGCAGCAGGCGCACGCCCAGCCGCCGCTCCAGGGTGCGCACCGACTGCGACGCCGCCGACGCCGACATGCCCAGTTCGATCGCCGCCTGGCTGAAGCTGGCGTGGCGGGCGACGCAGGCGAAGGCCGCCAGCGCCGGCAGCAGGGAGGGGGCTATTGTGAAGGGCTGCTTCATTGATGTTGCAGATTACCCCGATTTATCGCCGGGTTCCCGCGCCCTACAGTGGCGTCCCCCGTTCTGGAGCATTGCCATGCAGACCCGCACCCTTGGCCGCGACGGCCCCGTGGTTTCCGCCCTCGGCCTTGGCTGCATGGGCATGAGCGCGTTCTACGGCGGCCGTGGCGACGATGCCGCGGCCATCGCGGTGATCCAGCGCGCGCTGGAACGCGGCGTCACCCTGCTCGACACCGCCGACATGTACGGCCCGCATACCAATGAAAGGCTGGTCGGCCGTGCCATCGCCGGGCGCCGTGGGCAGGTGCTGCTGGCCACCAAGTTCGGCGTCCGCCTGGACCCGTCCGACCCGCAGGCGCGTGGCGTCGATGGCCGCCCCGAATACGTGCAGGCCGCCTGCGAGGCCAGCCTGCAGCGGCTGGGCGTGGAGCACATCGACCTGTACTACCAGCACCGCGTGGACCCGCAGGTGCCGATCGAGGAAACGGTGGGCGCGATGGCGCGGCTGGTCGAGCAGGGCAAGGTGCGCTGGCTGGGCCTGTCCGAGGCGGCGCCGGAAACGATCCGCCGCGCGCATGCGGTGCACCCGATCACCGCGCTGCAGACCGAGTACTCGCTGTGGTCGCGCGAACCCGAGCACAACGGCGTGCTGCATACGGTGCGTGAGCTGGGCATTGGTTTCGTGCCGTACTCGCCGCTGGGCCGCGGCTTCCTGACCGGCGCGATCCGCAGCCCGGACGATTTCGAGGACGGTGACTACCGGCGCAATTCGCCGCGCTTCCAGGGCGAGAACTTCGCCCGGAACCTCGCGTTGGTGGCGCAGGTCAACGCGATTGCCGCCGCCAGGGGCATCAGCCCCGGGCAACTGGCCCTGGCCTGGGTACTGGCCCAGGGCGAGGACCTGGTGCCGATCCCCGGTACCAAGCGCCTGGCCTACCTGGAGGAAAACCTGGACGCGCTGGACGTGGTGCTGGATGCCGACGAACTGGCCCGCATCGACGCGGTGTTCCCGGTGGACGTGGCCGCCGGTGCACGTTACCCGGCGGCGAGCATCGGCAGCGTGCATCGCTGAAGGAAGCGGTAGCGGCAGCTCTGTGCTTTGCGCCTCTCGCCGCCATGGGCCGTGTCCCATCCCGCCGGCAGAGGGAGGCAACGAAAAGGGCGGCCCCAAGGCCGCCCTTCTCATCTTCCGCCACCCCGGTGGCTTACTGCTGCTCGCGTGCGATCGCGCGCCAGCCGATGTCGTTGCGGTGGAATTCGTTGGCCCAGTGGATCTTCGCCACGCCGGCGTAGGCATGGGCCTGCGCGTCGCCGACGCTGTCGCCCAGCGCGGCCACGCACAGCACGCGGCCACCGGCGCTGACCACGTTGCCGTCGGCGTCCAGTGCGGTGCCGGCATGGAACACCTTGGCGCTGGCCGGTACGTCATCCAGGCCGCTGATCACATCGCCGGTGATCGGCGCGTCCGGGTACGGCTTTGCCGCCATCACCACGCCCAGCGACGGGCGCGGATCCCATTGAGCGTCCACGCCGGCCAAGGCACCGTCGATGGCCGCTTCGAGCAGGTCGACCAGGTCCGACTGCAGGCGCAGCATCACCGGCTGGGTTTCCGGGTCGCCGAAGCGCACGTTGAACTCGATCACCTTCGGTGCGCCCGTGGCGTCGATCATCAGCCCCGCGTACAGGAAGCCGGTGAACGGCACGCCGTCGGCGATCATGCCGGCCACGGTCGGCTCGACCACTTCGCGCATGACCCGGGCGTGCACCTGCGGCGTCACCACCGGCGCCGGCGAATACGCGCCCATGCCGCCGGTGTTGGGGCCGGTGTCGCCGTCGCCCACGCGCTTGTGGTCCTGGCTGGTGGCCATCGGCAGCGCGACGCGGCCATCGACCATGGAAATGAAGCTGGCTTCCTCGCCCTCCAGGAACTCCTCGATCACCACCCGCGCGCCGGCATCGCCGAAGGCGTTGCCGCTGAGCATGTCGCGCACCGCGGCCTCGGCTTCGTCCAGCGTCATCGCCACGATCACGCCCTTGCCGGCGGCCAGGCCGTCGGCCTTGATCACGATCGGCGCGCCCTTCTCGCGCAGATAGGCCAGCGCCGCATCGACCTCGGTGTGCACCGCGTAGAACGCGGTGGGAATGCCGTGGCGGGCCAGGAAATCCTTGGCGAAGGCCTTGCTGCCTTCCAGCTGCGCGGCGGCGGCGGTCGGCCCGAAGATGCGCAGCCCCGCCGCGCGGAAGGTATCCACCACCCCCGCCACCAGCGGCACTTCCGGGCCCACCACGGTCAAGCCGACGGCCTCGTCCTGCGCCAGCTTGAGCAGGCCGGCGATGTCGGTGACCTTGACCGCCGCGTTGCGGCACTTGGCTTCGGTCGCGGTACCGGCATTGCCCGGGGCGACGATCACTTCGCTCACGCGCGCGGACCGGGCCAGCTTCCAGGCCAGCGCATGTTCGCGGCCGCCGGCGCCGATGACGAGGATTTTCATGGGGCAGTTCCTGTAGGGGGCATTCAAGGGGAAAGGCAATCGGAGGCTTTCAGCGTGGCGTCGAAGAACACCGCCCCGTCGGCATCGACGAAGTGCCGGCGCACGCCGCCGCCGGCGGCATGCAGCGGGGCGAACAGCGGATCGGCGCACAGTGCCTGCATCGCGGCCTGCTCGTCGTTGCGCAGCGCGTCGAACACGGCGGGCCTGGCCTTGGCCATGGCCACGGTGATCTCCGCCGAACGGATCACCAGCACCAGCTCGTCGCCGTCGCGGTGCACCGATTCGACCACCAGCCCGTCGCGGTAGGGACGCGGAAGCTGCGCGCCGATCTCCTGCAGGGCCACGCGCTGCGCCTGGTCGAGCGCGTGGTTGCCGCACCCGGTGGCCGCCGCCAGGCAGGCGGCCAGGAGCAGGGGCAGGCGCCAGCGCATCAGCCGCAGGCCTCCAGCTGCATGCGCGCCGGGACCAGGTAGCGCGATTGCGCCGGATCGTAGGCAATGGAATGCAGCGCATCCACCGCGCCGGTGCAGCCGTTGCCGGTCTCGTGCACGCGCAACGGCCAGTAGCGCAGCCCGGGCTCGCTGTCGTCCGGACGGGCGTCGAAATCCAGGTCCAGCGTCCCGGGCCGGCAGCTGCCGGTGGTGACGCAGTCAATCGCATTCTGGTCGTCCAGGTGGGCACGCAGCCAGCCCGCTTCGGCCACCGTGTCGCCGCCGTCGAACACCAGCCAGCTGCGGTCGCGCATCCGCGCGCCCACCACCACCCGCTCTTCGTCGATCTGGTAGGCCCAGGCGCCGGCACCGACCTGCAGGATGCTGATCGCGCCCGGTTGGCCGCCGCTGCCGCTGGCCCGGCCCGGCAGTTCGGCGGTGACGCCCACGCTGCCGTCGGCGGCCTCGCGCAGCACGATGAAGTCGCTGACGCCCAGTTCCACGGGGGTCGCGTCGGCATAGCGGGTGCAGACCGCCAGCATGCGATAGCGGCCGCCCGCAAGGGTGATGCCGCGGTCGGCGCACAGCGCGCGCTGGACCTGGCGCGCGGGGTCCAGCTGCGGGTCGTCGAGGCGTTGCGTCCACGGGCCCTTGAGCCGCGCCGGCGCGCCGTAACGCGCCTTGAGCAGCGCCAGCACGGCCGCATCGCCGTCCGGCGCCTGCGCCGTGCCGCCGTCCTGGGTGGCCGCATCCTGCCGGCACGACGCCAGCACGAGCGCGGCGAGCAGTACCGCCAGCGTCCGGATCATGCCCGCCGCCATGCCTGCGGCCTCAGTGGCGGAAGTGGCGCACGCCGGTGAACACCATGGCGATGCCATGTTCGTCGGCCGCGGCGATCACTTCGGCATCACGCATCGAGCCACCCGGCTGGATCACCGCGGTGATGCCCGCTTCGGCGGCGGCGTCCAGGCCGTCGCGGAACGGGAAGAACGCATCGGAGGCCATCACCGAGCCCGGCACCACCAGCCCGGCATCGGCGGCCTTGATGCCGGCGATGCGCGCCGAGTACACGCGGCTCATCTGCCCGGCGCCGACGCCGATGGTGCGCTCGTCCCTGGCATAGACGATGGCGTTGGACTTGACGTACTTGGCCACGCGCCAGGCGAACAGCAGGTCGCGCAGCTCGGCCGCGGTCGGCGCGCGCCGGGTCACCGTCTTCAGCTCGTCGGCGCTCATGCCGCGGTTGTCGGCGCTCTGGATCAGCAGGCCAGAACCAATGCGCTTGGTGTCGTAGTTGTTGCGCGCGTCGCCGGCCGGGATGCGCAGCACCCGCACGTTGGCCTTCCTGGTGGCGTACTCCAGCGCGGCCGGCTCGTAGTCCGGGGCGATCAGCACTTCGACGAACTGGCGGTCGAGGATGGTCTTGGCGGTGGCCGCGTCCAGCGTGCGGTTGAACGCCAGGATGCCGCCGAACGCGCTGGTCGGGTCGGTGTTGTAGGCCATCTCGTAGGCGGCGCCGACATCGGCGGCCACCGCCACGCCGCACGGGTTGGCGTGCTTGACGATGACACAGGCCGGCAGGTCGAACTGGCGCACGCATTCCCACGCGGCATCGGCGTCGGCCAGGTTGTTGTAGCTCAGCTCCTTGCCCTGCAACTGCACGAACGTGGCCAGGGTGCCCGGCACCGGGTACAGGTCGCGGTAGAACACGCCGCTCTGGTGCGGGTTCTCGCCGTAGCGCAGGTCCATCACCTTGACGAAGGTGGAGTTCATCTGCGCCGGGTATTCCTCGCGCACCGGTACCGCGGCGGCGGTGTCGCTGATCGCCGACAGGTAGTTGCTGATCGCCGCGTCGTACTGGGCGACGCGGTTGAACGCGGCCACCGACAGCTGGAAACGCCTGGCCGCCGACAGCTGGCCGCCATTGGCGTCCAGTTCGGCCAGCAGCGCGGCGTACTGGTCCGGGCTGGTGGCCACGGCGACGCGGGCGAAGTTCTTGGCGGCGCTGCGCAGCATGGCCGGGCCGCCGATGTCGATGTTCTCCACCGCGTCGGCGAGCGTGCAGTCGGCCCTGGCGGTGACCGACTCGAACGGGTACAGGTTCAGCACCAGCAGGTCGATCGGCGCGATGCCGTGTTCGGCCATCACCGCATCGTCGGTGCCGGCGCGGCCGAGCAGGCCGCCGTGCACCATCGGGTGCAGGGTCTTGACCCGGCCGTCCATCATCTCCGGGAAGCCGGTCACGTCGGACACGTCCTTGACCGGCAGGCCGGCCTCGCGGATCGCCTTGGCGGTGCCGCCGGTGGACAACAGTTCAACGCCGTGCGCGGCCAGCGCGCGGGCCAGTTCGACCAGGCCGGTCTTGTCGGAAACGGACAGCAGGGCCCGGCGCACGGGCAGCAGATCAGCGGACATGGGGGTGGGGAAGGAAGCGGAAGCGGGCCCGTATTGTAGCCGCGCGCAGCGTGCCGGTCCGGTTGCAGCGGTGACGACGCGTACTGCCGGTTGCCGGTTCGGGGTGGTGCGCAGCAC
The DNA here is from genome assembly GCF_022436665.1 of Stenotrophomonas sp. Y6. Classification (NCBI taxonomy): domain Bacteria; kingdom Pseudomonadati; phylum Pseudomonadota; class Gammaproteobacteria; order Lysobacterales; family Lysobacteraceae; genus Stenotrophomonas; species Stenotrophomonas sp. Y6. The sequence continues at coordinate 72,284 of NZ_JAKUKB010000005.1, read as the reverse complement.
CGGCTTGTCCGGCAGGTGCTGTCGATGACGTGCCGTCCAACGCTCGTCACCCACCGCAGGCAGTGGGGGATATATCCGGAGCAAAGTCCCCCTGGGTCAGGGGGCGCGCCGAAGGCGCGGGGTATGCAGGGCGAAAGACGGGGCCCGCGGTTTGCAGTGCAGACCGTGCGGCGCCAGCGCGCAGCGATGGCGCCGCTCAGGCCAGCCCGTATTCCTTGAGCTTCTTGCGCAGGGTGGCGCGGTGGATGCCCAGCAGCGCCGCGGCGCGGCTCTGGTTGCCCTCGCAGTGGTTGAGCACCTCCACGAACAGCGGAATCTCCATCTCGCGCAGGACGATTTCGTAGACATCGTCGGCGTCGCAGCCATCCAGATCGCGCAGGTAGCGACGCACGGACTGGGCGACGTGTTCGCGCAGCGGCGGCTTCGGAGCGCCACGACTGTTGTCAGGACGGGGTGGGGCAGCGTTCAAGGGAATTCCCGGATTCAGCGGAGCCGGCGCGGCCGCGCCCGGCATGGGGAGGGGAGTCTAGCGCGTGAACGAGGGGGCCGCCATGTCGGGCGCCGGGTCAGCGGAACTCGAACGCGTAGGCCACCGTGGCCGCCGACGGCTCGCGCAGCAGGAACGCGACCTGTGCGCTCTGTCCCGGTTCCAGCCGCTGCGCGGGGTCGTGCGCGCTGCCCAGGTAGTCGCGCGGCTGCAGCAGGCGGCGCCCGATCACCCGGCCGTCGGCGTCGGACAGCGACAACGACAATGCCGGCCAGGCCTGCGCCCAGCGCGCGTCGTTGCGGAAGCTGGCCTGTACCTGCAGCACGCCCGGGCGCCCGGGCAGCGGCCGCACTTCGCGCTGCAGCATGGTGTAGGCCGCGGGCTGGTGCCACGGCGGCAGGCTGCAGCGCAGCACCGCGCACAGGCCGGCCACGACCGGGCGCCAGCCGGGACGCGCAGCCAGCGTGGCGCGGTCGGCGATCACCACCTGGACGGCGAGCAGCAGGGCCAGCGCGGCCAGCAGCAGCCACTGCCAGCGCGGTGCGCGGCGGCCACTGGCGGTTGCCACCGGGGAGCGCTGCAGGAAGCTCGGCGCGCTGCCGCTTTCCTGCGCCGGGCCGTCGCCGTCCTGCGCGCTGTCCGCGGCGGCGTCCCCCAGGGCCGGCGCTTCGCCGTCGGTGGCCCCGTCCGCGGGCGGTACCGGTTGCGGCGCATCGCCACCGCCATCGACGTCGCCGTCGCCGTCGCGGGCGGGCGGGGTGTCCGGCGGCGGTGTGGCCCCGCTCCGCAGGAGCGTGGCCAGCGAAGGACGGGGCGGCGGGGTTTCTTCGCTCATGGCAGGTCGGTCGCGGACGCTGCGTTCATTCAAGCACGGCGCACGCCGGTAATGCGCATCCAGTCGCCGTCCTGCACGGCTTCCAGCTGCACGAACCACGGCGCGTAGCGTTCCAGCAGTTCGCCTTCCTGGCCATGCAGGATGCCGGACAGGGCGATGCGCCCGCCGGGCGCCACCCGCGCCGCCAGCCGTTCGGCCAGCGCGTCCAGCGCCGAGGCCAGGATGTTGGCGACCACCACCGGGTAGGTCGCCGCCGGCTCGTCCTCGGGCAGGTACGCGGCGATGTGCACGCCGTTGCGCTCGCCGTTGTCGGCGGTGGCGGTGAGCGCCTGCGGGTCGTTGTCCACGCCCACCGCGGCGGCGGCACCGAGCTTGAGCGCGGCCAGGGCGAGGATGCCCGAGCCGCAGCCGAAGTCGAGCACGCTGCGGCCGGCCAGTTCGCCCTCGGCCGAAAGCTGGTCCAGCCAGCGCAGGCACAGCGCGGTGGTCGGGTGGGTGCCCGAGCCGAACGCCAGGCCCGGGTCCAGCCGCACCACCGCGGCGTCGGCGGCCTGCGCCGCTTCGGGCAGTTCATGGTTCCACGGCACGATCCAGGTGCGCTGGCCGAACTGCATGGGCTGGAACTGGTCCAGCCAGGCGCGTTCCCAGTCCTCGTCCTGGACCGAACGGAAGCCGGCACTGCTCCAGTCCAGCCCGGCGTCGAACGATTCCAGCGCGGCCAGCAGCGCCAGCGCGTTGGTATCGGCCGGGAACAGTGCACTCAGCACCAGTTCGTTCCACAGCGGCGTCTGCCCCACGCCCGGCTCCAGGATCGCGCGTTCGTTGCTGGTGTCGGCATCGGCGTCGAGCATCGTCACCGCCAGCGCGCCGACGTCCTCCAGGGCGTTCTCGTAGCGGGGCTGGGTGGCTTCGGTGCAGCGCAGGGTGAGTTCGAGAAAGGGCATGGCGATGACGGCGACGGCAGAACGGAAGCGGGCATCCTAGACGAGGCGGCGGATGTTTTCCTTCTCTTGCCGGCCACGGGTGCCGTGGTGCCCGGGGCCGTTGCACCCCCATGCGCCCGCGCAGACGGAAGAAGGCGGGTTTCCCCGCCTTCTTCCTTCACCCGCGACGCACCGCGCTCAGGTCAGCGCGATCGACTGGTTCTTGCGCTCGGCCAGGCGCTTTTCCAGGTAGTGGATGTTCTGCCCACCGGCCTGGAAGCCCTTGTCGCGCATGATCCGCTGCTGCAGGGCGACGTTGGTCTTGATGCCGTCCACGACCATCTCGCTCAGCGCCACCCGCATGCGGGCGATGGCGGTGTCGCGGTCCGGGCCGTGCACGATCAGCTTGCCGATCATCGAGTCGTAGTTGGCCGGCACCCGGTAGCCGCCGTAGATGTGCGTGTCCACGCGCACGCCGGGGCCGCCCGGCGGGTAGAAGCCGGTGATGGTGCCGGGGCACGGGAAGAAGGTCTCCGGGTCCTCGGCGTTGATGCGGCACTCGATGGCGTGGCCGTTGATCTTGATGTCGCTCTGCTTGATCGACAGCTTGTGGCCGGCGGCGATCTTCAGCTGCTCGGCGACCAGGTCGATGCCGGTGATCATCTCCGTCACCGGGTGCTCCACCTGGATGCGGGTGTTCATCTCGATGAAGTAGAAGCGGCCGTTCTCGAACAGGAACTCGAAGGTGCCGGCGCCGCGGTAGCCGATGCGGATGCAGGCTTCCACGCAGACCTTGCCGATCTCCTCGCGCAGTTCCGGGGTGATGCCCGGCGCCGGCGCTTCCTCCACCACCTTCTGGTGGCGGCGCTGCATCGAGCAGTCGCGTTCGCCCAGGTGGATGGCGTTGCCCTGACCGTCGGCCAGCACCTGGATCTCCACGTGGCGCGGGTTCTCCAGGAACTTCTCCATGTAGACCATGTCGTTGCCGAACGCGGCCTTGGCTTCCTGCTTGGTGGTGGCGATGGCGTTGACCAGCGCGCCCTCGGTGTGGACCACGCGCATGCCGCGGCCGCCACCGCCGCCGGCCGCCTTGACGATGACCGGATAGCCGATCTCGCGGGCGATCTTGACGTTGGTCGCCGGGTCGTCGCCCAGCGGGCCGCCCGAGCCGGGCACGCACGGCACGCCGGCGGCCTTCATCGCGCGGATCGCCTCGACCTTGTCGCCCATCAGGCGGATGGTGTCGGCCTTGGGCCCGATGAAGATGAAGCCGGACTGCTCCACGCGCTCGGCGAAATCGGCGTTCTCGGAGAGGAAGCCGTAGCCGGGGTGGATGGCCTGGGCGTCGGTGACCTCGGCCGCGGCGATCAGCGCCGGGATGTTGAGGTAGCTCTCCGACGACGGCGCCGGGCCGATGCAGACCGATTCGTCGGCCATGGCCACGTGCTTGAGGTTGCGGTCGACGGTGGAGTGCACCGCGACCGTGCGGATGCCCAGGGTGTGGCACGCGCGCAGGATGCGCAGCGCGATCTCACCCCGGTTGGCGATTACGACCTTGTCGAGCATGGCCGGCGCCTCAGGCGATCACGAACAGCGGCTGGTCGAACTCCACCGGGTTGCCGCTTTCGCCGAGGATGGCGACCACGGTGCCGGACACCTCGGCCTCGATCGGGTTGAACATCTTCATCGCCTCGATGATCGCCAGGGTCTCGCCGGCCTTGACCTGCTGGCCCACGCTGACGAACGGCGGCTTGTCCGGCGACGGCGACGCGTAATAGGTGCCGACCATCGGCGCGCGCTGCACGTGGCCGTCCGGCAGGGCGTTGCCCGGCTTGGCGGTGCCGCCGGTGGACGCTTCGGTCGGCGAGCTCATCGGCATCGGCGCGGCCGCGGCCGGGGCGGCGACCGGGGCCGGGGCGGCCATCACCGGCGCCGGCGCGTAGCCACCGACCGGGGTGCGCGACAGGCGCACGGATTCCTCGCCTTCCTTGATCTCGATCTCCGCCAGGTTCGACTCTTCCAGCAGGTCGATCAGCTTCTTGATTTTGCGCAGGTCCATAGGATGCCTCTTGGGTGGTGTAGGCGGTGGCGCGCTCGCGCCCACCGCCCGGGAATGGGGGTCACAGCCGCAGCAGTGCCGCGTCCATGGCGTAGCGGTAACTGTCCGCGCCGAAGCCGCAGACCACGCCGATCGCCTTGTCGCTGAAATAGCTGTGCTGGCGGAACGGCTCGCGGGCGTGGGGGTTGGACAGGTGGATCTCGATGAACGGGATGGCCACCGCGGCCAGCGCGTCGCGCAGCGCCACCGAGGTGTGGGTGAAGGCGGCCGGGTTGATCAGGATGAAACCGGTACCATCGCCGCGCGCGGCCTGCACCCGCTCCACCAGCACGTGCTCGGCGTTGGACTGCAGGCTCTCCACCGCGTGCCCCGCCGCCTGCGCCTGGCGCGCCAGCGCGGCGTCGATGTCGGCCAGCGTGGTGTGCCCATAGACCTCCGGCTCGCGCGTGCCGAGCAGGTTCAGGTTGGGGCCGTGGAGGACCAGCAGTTTTGCCATGGGCCAGCGGTGGGCGGGAAAGGGCGGCAGTGTGAGCGAACCGGGGAATACTGTCCAGTTCGGCGAAATTGACGACGTTTTAATCGATTGTTTGAAATTGCCCGGGGTCCCGCCGGGTGCCCGGGGCGTCGTGTGGACACATGCGCGCGGCGTCCGCAGGGCGCCATGGGCGCGGCGTGCTGGCGGATGTTGGCGTCACGTTCGCCGCGGTTAGCGCGCTTCTTCGTCCAGCCCGGCCCATGCCTCGATCTCACCGGCCTTGAACGGCCCCAGCTTCTGCCGGACCACGCGCCCCTGCGCGTCGATCAGCACGCTGTAGGGCAGCAGCCCCTGGTGGTTGCCCAGTTTGACGCTGGCGTCGGCCGGGCCCGGGGTCTCCAGCACGATCGGGTAATACACCGGCACGTTGCCGAGGAAATCGAGCACGGCTTCATGCGTGTCCAGTGCCAGCCCCACCACCTGCGGGCCGTCGTCGGCATGGCGGGCGGCGAAGCGCGCCAGTTCCGGCATCTCCTCGATGCAGGGGGCGCACCAGCTGGCCCAGACGTTGATCAGCAGCGGCCGGCCCAGGAAGCGGTCCGGGAACCGCACCGGCATGCCGTCCAGGTCGGGCAGGGTGAAGGCCGGCACCCGGTCGCCCGCGGCGAGCGCCGCGGGTGCCGCGGCCGGCGTGGCCGGACGCGCCGTCGACGGCTCGGTCATCGGCGGCAGCGCGGGCCGGCTCAGCCAGGCGCCGGCGGCCAGCCCGGCCGCCGCGGCGATGCCCACCACCCACCCTGCCGCGCTGCGCATCTCAGCGCGCCGCGCGCAGCAGCGCGTCCTCGACGATCGCCTGGGTCAGCACGGTCGGCAGCACGCGCGGCGGCGCACCCGGCCCGTACACCACGTACAGCGGCACGCCCACCGCCTTGTGCTGCTCCAGGAACGCGCTGATCTGCGGGTCCACGTTGGTCCAGTCGCCGTGCATGTACACCGCGTCCACCCGCTTGAGGGTGTCGCGGAACGTATCGCGGTCGAGCACGTTGCGTTCGTTGGCCTTGCAGGTCACGCACCAGTCGGCGGTCATGTTGACGAATACCACGCGGTTGTCCGCGCGCAGCCGGTCCAGCATTTCCGGCGAGTACGCCACCGTGCCCTCGCTGGCCGCGCGTGCCGGCGGTTCCATGCGGGTCACGCCCCACACCGGTACCAGCGCCAGCAGCGCCAGCACCGCGCCCAGCGCCATGCCCGCGCGGCGGCTGCGCCAGCGGTTGCGCTCGAACCACCACAGCCCCAGCGCCAGCAGCGCCGCGCCGGCCAGCAGCAGCGCCATCGCGTCGATGCCGCGCTGCTTGCCCAGCACCCACAGCAGCCAGATCGCGGTCAGGTACATCGGGAATGCCAGCACCTGCTTGAAGGTTTCCATCCAGGCGCCGGGCCTGGGCAGGCGCCGGGCCAGCGCCGGCACGAAGCCGATCAGCAGGAACGGCAGCGCCAGCCCCAGCCCCAGGGCCAGGAACACCAGCATCGCCACCGCCGCCGGCGCGGTGAACGCATAGGCCAGCGCCGGGCCCATGAACGGGGCGATGCACGGGCTGGCGACCACGCAGGCCAGCACCCCGGTGAAGAAGTCGCCGGCCGCGTCCTGGCGCTGCGCCAGCGACTGGCCGACGCCGCCGAGGTTGCCGCCCAGGGTGAACACGCCGCTCAGGCTCAGGCCGACCACGAACATCAGGTACACCAGCGCGGCGATGAACCACGGGTGCTGCAGCTGGAAGCCCCAGCCGGCGGCCTGCCCGGCCGCGCGCAGGGCCAGCACCAGCGCGCCGATGGCGGTGAACGCCACCAGCACCCCCAGCGTGTACCACAGCGCGTGGCGGCGGGCGTGCTGGCGGCTCTCGCCGCTCTGCGCCAGCCCCAGCACCTTCAGCGACAGCACCGGCAGCACGCATGGCATCAGGTTCAGGACCAGGCCGCCGGCCAGCGCCAGCAGCAGGATCCACGCCAGCGAGTCATCCTCGCCGGCGCTGCCCGGCGGCTGGCTGCGACCGGCGTTGTCGGCCGAGGCGTCGGGCGTGGTGGCGGCGCCGTTGCCGCTGTCGTTGGAACGGACCACCAGCGGCTGCGGGGCGGGCGGGTTGGCCGGGTCGATGGCCACCGGGTCGGCGGGCTTGCGACCACTGGGCAGCGGCGTGATCACCAGCGGCGTGACCATGGCCTCGCCGCTGGGCGAGACCTTGCCGGCGGGCAGCGACAGCCGCACCCGCCGGGTCATCGGCGGGTAGCAGATGCCGTCGGTCTGGCAGCCCTGGAAGGTGGCCACCAGCGTCGCCGGGCTGGCGTCGGCGCGTTCGCGGTGCAGTGGCAGCGGGACGTCGACCTGGTCGAAGTAGACCACCACGTTGCCGAAATGCTCGTCGCGGTGCGAGGTGCCCGCCGGCCACTGCGGCTTGCCGGTGCGGATCCCGGCCGCGCCTTCCAGCGCCAGCGAGGTGCGGTCGCGGTACAGGTAATAGCCCGGCGCCGGCGAGAACCGCAGCAGCAGGCGGTTGCCGTCGTCGACGATCGCCTCGAAGCCGAACGCCTGCTCCGAGGGCAGCGGCAGCGACTGGGTGGCGGCGCTGCCCGGCAGCTTCAGGCCGCCGCCGTCGTTGCGCGCCAGCGGGTTGAACAGCGGCGCGCCGGTTGCCGCGGCAGGGGTGGCCGCGGCGCCGGGCAGCCGGACCTCGACGGTGCGCTTCTGCGGCGGATAGCACACGCCGGCATCGGCGCAGCCCTGGTAGCGCACCTCCAGCGTCACCGTCCCGGCGGCGGCGTCCGCGGTGCCGGGCAGGGTGGCCTTGAGCTGCCGGTGGTAGGTCTCGACGTCCCCGAAGAACTCGTCGTGCTTCTTTTCCCCGGCCGGCATCTGCAGCGCGCCGGCGCTGAACCCGGGCCCGGCCTTGACGCTGGTGCGGTGGCGGTAGAGGTAGTAGCCCGGGGCGATGTCCCAGCGCAGCTCGATGCGGTCGCGCGTGTCCGCCTGGACCTGGAGGGCGAAGGCCTGGTCGACCGGCAGCAGGTCCTTCTCGTCCAGGGCCAGCGCCGGGAAGGCACAGAGGGTAAGCAGGCACAGGGCGGTGAAACGGCGCAACAGCATCTTCAAGTCAGGTCCTCGCGGGTCTGGGCCCGGATCCAGTCCAGGTAGGCTGGCAGCCCCGCGCTGGGGGAAACGGCCAGTATTTCCGGCAATTCATACGGGTGGTGCTGCAGGAGCGCCGCGGTCAGCGCGTCCAGGCGATCGGCGGTGGTCTTGATCAGCAGCTGGACTTCCTCCGCCTGCTCGATCCGCTCCTGCCAGCGATACACAGACTGTATATGCGGCAACAAGTTCACGCAGGCGGCCAGCCGCTGCTCGACCAGCAGCCGGGCAAGCGCCTGGGCGGTGGCGGCGTCGGGGCAGGTACAGAAGACAAGGCGGGCGTCCATCCGCGGCATTGTCGCAGATGCCGCCGCCGCCGCCGCCGCCGGGGGCATCGGTGACGGGGCCGCAGGAAGTTGGGTTCAGGCACTTGAAAGCCCGCCGGCGGTCCCCATTTCCCAGCCAAGCCCGGCGACGGGCGTTTTTAGGCGTGGCGTCGCTGCTGCCGGACGGCAGCGGTGGCGACCACCGGACTTTCCAGACCCATCACCAACATCCAAGAGGTCTCACATGAGCATCAAGCCGCTGCACGACCGCGTCGTGGTCAAGCCCATCGAAGCCGAGGAAGTCTCTGCCGGTGGCATCCTGATCCCCGATTCGGCCAAGGAAAAGTCCACCAAGGGCGAAGTCGTGGCCGTCGGCCCCGGCAAGCCGCTGGACAATGGCAGCGTCCGCGCCCCGGCGCTGAAGGTCGGCGACAAGGTCATCTACGGCCAGTACGCCGGTTCCACCTACAAGGCCGACGGCGTCGAATACAAGGTGCTGCGTGAGGACGACGTGCTGGCCGTGATCGGCTGAGCCGCGTTTCCGAACGACTCCCAAGACCCCTTAAACCCTGATCCACTGAGGTATAGCAATGGCTGCCAAGGATATCCGTTTCGGTGAAGACGCCCGTTCGCGCATGGTGCGCGGCGTCAACATTCTCGCCAATGCCGTCAAGGCGACCCTGGGCCCGAAGGGCCGCAACGTCGTGCTCGAGAAGAGCTTCGGCGCCCCGACCATCACCAAGGACGGCGTGTCCGTCGCCAAGGAAATCGAACTGGCCGACAAGTTCGAGAACATGGGCGCGCAGATGGTCAAGGAAGTCGCTTCCAAGACCAACGACAACGCCGGTGACGGCACCACCACCGCCACCGTGCTGGCCCAGGCCCTGATCCGCGAAGGCGCCAAGGCCGTGGCCGCCGGCATGAACCCGATGGACCTCAAGCGCGGCATCGACAAGGCCGTCGTGGCCGCCGTCGCCGAGCTGAAGAACATCTCCAAGCCCACCGCCGACGACAAGGCCATCGCCCAGGTCGGCACCATCTCGGCCAACTCGGACGAGTCGATCGGCAACATCATCGCCGAAGCCATGAAGAAGGTCGGCAAGGAAGGCGTGATCACCGTCGAGGAAGGCTCGGGCCTGGAGAACGAGCTGGACGTGGTCGAAGGCATGCAGTTCGACCGCGGCTACCTGTCGCCGTACTTCATCAACAACCAGCAGGCGCAGTCGGCCGACCTGGACGACCCGTTCATCCTGCTGCACGACAAGAAGATCTCCAACGTCCGTGACCTGCTGCCGGTGCTGGAAGGCGTGGCCAAGGCCGGCAAGCCGCTGCTGATCGTCGCCGAGGACATCGAAGGCGAGGCGCTGGCGACCCTGGTGGTCAACACCATCCGCGGCATCGTCAAGGTCGTGGCGGTCAAGGCCCCGGGCTTCGGCGACCGTCGCAAGGCGATGCTGGAAGACATGGCCGTGCTGACCGGCGGCACCGTGATCTCCGAGGAAGTGGGCCTGTCGCTGGAGAAGGCCACCATCAAGGACCTGGGCCGCGCCAAGAAGGTGCAGGTCTCCAAGGAGAACACCACCATCATCGACGGCGCCGGCGATGCCGCTGCCATCGAATCGCGCGTCAAGCAGATCAAGGTGCAGATCGAGGACACCACCTCCGATTACGACCGCGAGAAGCTGCAGGAGCGCGTGGCCAAGCTGGCCGGTGGCGTTGCCGTGATCAAGGTCGGTGCTTCGACCGAGATCGAGATGAAGGAAAAGAAGGACCGCGTCGACGACGCCCTGCACGCCACCCGTGCGGCGGTCGAGGAAGGCGTGGTGCCGGGCGGCGGCGTCGCCCTGATCCGTGCGGTCACCGCGCTGGCCGGCCTGAAGGGCGCCAACGAAGACCAGAACCACGGCATCCAGATCGCCCTGCGCGCCATGGAAGCCCCGCTGCGCGAGATCGTCGCCAACGCCGGTGAAGAGCCGTCGGTCATCGTCAACAAGGTCAAGGAAGGCACCGGCAGCTTCGGCTACAACGCCGCCTCGGGCGAGTTCGGCGACATGCTGGAGTTCGGCATCCTGGATCCGACCAAGGTGACCCGTTCGGCGCTGCAGAACGCCGCTTCGATCGCCGGCCTGATGATCACCACCGAAGCGATGGTGGCCGAGGCCCCGAAGAAGGACGAGCCGGCCGCTGCCGGTGGCATGGGTGGCATGGGTGGCATGGGCGGCATGGACTTCTAAGTCCGCCGCAGCCTCACCGCTGCCGTTGCACGAAGGAACCCCGCCGCGAGGCGGGGTTCCTGCTTTCCGGTTCCCCGTCGCCGGACCGGGTGTCTTGTGGGGCGAGGCTCGCCCCGCACGATGGCTTTTGCGATGAAGCTACCGTGCCGTAGGTGCGGGGCTCGCCCCGCACCGGGCTTTCGCGGTGAAGCTTCATGCGGGGCAAGCCCCGCATCTACGGTATGCGGGTTGTTTCGATGCCGGGCGCTCACCGCAACTGCGCGCGCACCCACTGCACGATCGCGCTGGCCGGCATCGCCCCGGACTGGCGCGCCAGCTCGCGGCCGCCGTGCAGCAGCACCAGCGTGGGGATGCTGCGGATGCCGAAGCGCGCCGCCAGCGCCGGCTCGGCCTCGGTGTCGAGCTTGCCCAGGCGCACCTGCGGCTCCAGCTGCGCGGCCGCCCTGGCGAACTCCGGTGCCATCTGCCGGCAGGGGCCGCACCAGGCCGCCCAGAAGTCGACCAGCAGCGGCAGCTGCGAGCGCTGCGCGTGGGCCTCGAAGGCGGCGGCGTCGAGCACCACCGGGGTGGCGGCGAACAGCGGCCGGTGGCAGCGTCCGCACGCCGGCGACTGCGCCAGCCGCGCGGCCGGCAGGCGGTTGATGGCGTTGCAGTGCGGGCAGGCGACCTGCAGCAGGGTGTCGGTGGTCATGGCCGGGCCTCGCCGGGCATCGGGGGGAAGACGCACAAGTATCGCGCCCCGGGAGTGAATCGCGGTTGCGGTTGAAACTGTCGCATCGCACAAAAAACCGTGTTATCAATGCTGCCCATGAACGCAACCCGCGCCAGCTTTTACTTCTGGTACTACTTTCCGAAGCCGCTGGCGGAGGAAGGACTGCGCTCACCCTGAAGAAACTTTCAGACGCACTCCCGAAAAGCCGCCAGCGAACCTGGCGGCTTTTTTCATGCCGCCTTCCGCTGGGGCCCCCATCACGCTTGACACCGGAGACCCCGCAATGCCCCCCCACACCGACGACCTTCGCATCCGCCGGCTCGATCCGCTGACCCCGCCGGCGCACCTGATCTCGCTGCTGCCCTGCGACGAACAGGCCTCGCAGACGGTGGCCGACGCCCGCGCCGCGCTGCACCGCATCCTGCATGGCCATGACGACCGCCTGGCGGTGGTGGTCGGGCCGTGCTCGATCCACGACCCGGTGGCGGCGATGGACTACGCCCAGCACCTGCGCCCGCTGCGCGACGCGCTTGGCGGCGAACTCGAAATCGTCATGCGCGTGTACTTCGAGAAGCCGCGCACCACCGTCGGCTGGAAGGGGCTGATCAACGACCCGGACCTGGACGGCAGCTTCAACATCAACAAGGGCCTGCGGGTGGCGCGCGGCCTGCTGCGCGACATCAACCGGCTGGGCCTGCCGGCCGGCGTGGAGTTCCTCGACGTGATCTCGCCGCAGTACATCGCCGACCTGGTGGCCTGGGGCGCGATCGGCGCGCGCACCACCGAAAGCCAGGTGCACCGCGAGCTGGCCTCCGGGCTGTCGTGCCCGGTGGGCTTCAAGAACGGCACCACCGGCGACGTCAAGATCGCTGCCGACGCGGTGGGCGCGGCCTCGCATCCGCACCATTTCCTGTCGGTCACCAAGGAGGGCGGCACCGCCATCGTCGCCACCGGCGGCAACCCCGACTGCCACGTCATCCTGCGCGGCGGCAAGCTGCCCAACTTCGACGCGGCCAGCGTGCAGGCGGCCAGCGAGGTGCTGGCCAGGGCGCAGCTGCCGGCGCGGTTGATGATCGACGCCAGCCATGCCAACAGCAGCAAGAAGCCGGAGAACCAGCCGCAGGTGATCGAGGACATCGCCGCGCAGCTGGAAGCGGGCGAATCGCGCGTGGTCGGGGTCATGGTCGAGAGCCACCTGGTCGCCGGCCGCCAGGACCTGGTCGACGGCCAGCCATTGGTCTACGGCCAGAGCATCACCGACGGCTGCATCGGCTGGGACAGCACCGTGCAGGTGCTCGAGCGCCTGGCCGAGGCGGTGCGGGTGCGCCGCCGCGCGCGGCTGGAGGCGGCCGCCTGAGCGGATGTGACGCCTGCACTGGCAGCGGCCGGCCGCTCCAAGTAGTTTACCCGGCGGGAGGCGCCAGGCCTCCCGCCTGCTGTGTGGAACAGGACGCGCCGCGTCCGGCAGGAAGCCGATCAATCACCGTACCAGGGAGAAGGAAGTGATGCGTACCCTCAGTTGCACCGTCGCGATGGCATTGATGCTGGTGCCGGCACTGGCCATGGCCAAAAAGCCGGTCCAGGACTCGGGCAGTGGCTGCCTGCAGAATCTGTCGGTGACCGGCGGCTTCACCACCGGCAAGCAGTTCCTGGCCGCGACCGAACACGAAGGCGTCAGCTACGCCGAAGCCTTCCGCAAGACCGTCGCCGCGATCGAGGCCGAGGGCATGGTGTCGGTGTCGCCGAACGAGCGCACCGGCTACATCGCCGCCGAGAACCCGGTGCGCGGTGGCGGCGGTTCCACCGTGCCGCTGCGCACCACCGTGCGCCGCCAGGACGACGGCAGCATCCGCGTGGAAGTGCGTTTCAGCATCAAGGGCGGGCAGATGACCTCGAACAAGGCCGTGGGCGAGGGCATGTGCAAGATCGCCGACGCCGCCAGCCTGTAAGCCGCGTACGGGAGGCAACGTGGCCGGCGGCGCCTGGTTCCTGTACCTGCTGGAGTGCAGCGGCGGCAGTTACTACGCCGGCATCACCACCGACGTGCAGGCGCGCTTCCAGGCGCATGCGGCCGGCAAGGGCGCGCGCTACACCCGCGCGCACCCGCCGCTGCGCGTGCTGGGTGTCCGCCAGTACGCCGACCGCGCCGCCGCGTCGCGCGCGGAGTGGCAGCTGAAGCGGCAACCACGCGACCGCAAGCTGGCCTGGCTCGAACACGGCGGCCGATAAGGGTAGATTCGGGCCTGGCCGTGGGGCTTTGCGCGGCCACAGCGGCCCGCTTGCGGCGGGCCTCCGGCCGGAGCGGGGCGGCGGCGGTGCCGCGGCGTTGCGCGCCGGCGACTCCAGCAGCGGGGGAAACCTGATGAAGGGTTGGTTCGAGTTGCATCGCAGCAGTGACGGCCAGTTCCACTTCGTGCTCAAGGCCGGCAATGCCGAAGTCATCCTGGGCAGCGAGCGCTACACCACGCGCGCGGCCGCGGAGAACGGCATCGCCTCGGTACGCGCCAACTGTGCCGACGACGCGCGCTACGCGCGCAGGACGGCCAGCGACGGCCGTTACCATTTCAACCTCACGGCGGCCAACCACCAGGTGATCGGCAGCAGCCAGCTGTATGCATCGCAGGCCGCGCGCGAAGCCGGCATCAGCAGCGTCAAGGCCAACGGCCAGGCCACGACGGTCAAGGACCAGACCGGCGGCTGAGCCGGGCCCGCCGGTAAACGCATGAAGCCCGGGAATCCCGGGCTTCATGCGGTGCGGCAAATGCGGGCCTCAGGCCTTCATCGTGCCGGTGTCCAGCCAGCGCTGGTGCCAGGACAGCGCCTCCGGCAGCAGGTGCGGGGTGTGCTTGCCGTAGCTGTCGCGGCAGGCACGCTCGAAATAATCGCTGAGCTGGTCGCGGAACTCCGGGTGCACGCAGTTGGCGATCAGCGTGCGCGCGCGGGCCCGCGGCGGCAGCCCGCGCAGGTCGGCCAGGCCCTGCTCGGTGACCACCACCGCCACGTCGTGCTCGGTGTGGTCGACATGGCTGACCATCGGCACGATCGAGGAAATGCTGCCGTTCTTGGCGGTGGACGGGCTCAGGAAGATCGACAGGAAGCCGTTGCGCGCGAAGTCGCCCGAGCCGCCGATGCCGTTCATGATGCTGCTGCCCATGACATGGGTGGAATTGATGTTGCCGTAGATGTCGGCCTCGATCATGCCGTTCATGCCGATGCAGCCCAGCCGGCGCACCAGCTCCGGGTGGTTGGACACTTCCTGCGAGCGCATGATGATGCGCTGCCGGTAGAAGTCAATGTTGCGCATGAACTCCTCGGTGGCCACCGGGCTCAGCGCGAAGCCGGTGCACGAGGCATAGCGCAGCACGCCGGTGCGCAGCAGCTCGAGCATGCCGTCCTGGATCACCTCGGTGAATGCTTCCAGGTCGCGGAAGCCGCTGCTGGCCAGCCCCGCCAGCACCGCATTGGGAATGTTGCCCACGCCCGACTGCAGCGGCAGCAGGTTGGCCGGCAGGCGGCCGCGCGCCACTTCATGCTTGAGGAACTCGATCAGGTGCCCGGCGATGCGCTGGCTGTCGGCATCGGGCGGGTTGAACGGGCTGTTGCGGTCCGGCGCGTGGGTGAGCACCACCGCGGCGATCTTGTCCGGGTCGCAGCGCAGCGTGGTCTGGCCGATGCGGTCGTCGCCGCGCACCAGCGGGATCGGCTTGCGGTGCGGCGGCAGCGCGGTGCCGTAATAGACGTCGTGCATGCCGTCCATGCCCAGCGGCTGCCACGCGTTGACCTCGATGATCACCTTCTTGGCCAGGTCCAGCCAGGTCTTGTTGTTGCCCACCGAGGTGGACGGCACCAGCGAGCCGTCGGCGTGGATCGCCGAGACCTCGACCACCGCGGTGTCGATTTCGTTGTAGAAGCCGAACCACACGTGCTGGGCGACGTGCGACAGGTGGATGTCCAGGTAGTCCAGCTTGCCGGCGTTGATGCGCTTGCGCGCGTCCGGGTCGCTCTGGAACGGCATGCGCATGGCTATGCCATCGACCTTGGCCAGCGCGCCGTCCAGCTCCGGTGCGGTCGAGGCGCCGGTCAGCAGGTTGATGCGGAACTCCTCGCCGCGCGCGTGCGCCTGTTCGATGCGCTGGGCCAGGCACTGCGGCACCGCCTTGGGGTAACCGGAACCGGTGAAACCGCTCATCGCGACGGTTTCGCCCGGCTGGATCAGGCTGGCGGCGTGTTCGGCGGAGACGACCCGTTCGCGCAGGCGCGGGTCCAGGATGCGTTCTACAGACATGGAAACGACGTTGGCTCGTGGGGATGGCCGATTATCCCGGATGGCGGCCACCGGCGGTGTTCTACCTTCGTGGGATGGCATTCGCCCGGCGATGCGGGGGCGGCGGGGCCGGCCACGGGCCGTTTCCGGGGCCTTGCCGGTGCCAGCGGCTTTTTTGCACTGCAGCGTGCAACTTGTACGCCGACCCCGCAGGATCGCCCTGCATCCCGACGTGGGGGAGGGAGCAAAGCCCGCTGGCAGTTCGCTGCCAGCGGGCTTTTTATTTGCGGTCTCCCGGTGCCGTGCCCGGTGCCGCGGTCGGCCTTACAACTGCACCAGGTGCTCGGGCCGCGCGCCCGCTACCGCACTCAGCGCAATGTGCCGGTTGAAGGTCACCAGCCGCCCGCCGTGGTGCACCGCGAGCGCCAGCAGGTACAGATCGGTCAACTGTCGCGGACTGTGGATGTAGCCATGCTGGAAATGCGTGCGATCCAGCACGCTGATGGCGTCTGGCCAGAACGCATGGAAGCGCGTGGACGTGGAACGTTCCAGCATGCTCACCAGGCTGCCCAGCGGTTGCGGCTTGGCGTATCCGGGCTGGGACATGATGCGCAGGCAACCGTTCTGGGTAAGCGGACAACTGGCCCAGCCATGCGCGATGTGCGTGCGCAGCCAGGCCGAGGCCGGGTGATGGTGGACGTGGTCGCTGTCGTGCAGTGCGATCAGCACGTTCACGTCGAGCAACGCGCGCATCAGATGCCCTCTTCGTCGCGCAGGCGGTCGATCAGTTCATTGCTGACCACCACGCCGCGTGGCGGCAGCGGATGAATGCCGTAATCGGCCAGGGGTTCGGCCACGCCGGTCGTGCCCCAGGGGGCATCGGACTGGGCGAACGCCCGCCGCGCCAGCTCGCTGATCACCTGGCCGAGTGGCTTCTTCTCGCGGCGTGCCAGCTCCTTGGCGGCAAACAGCACGTCGTCGGCGATATCGAGGGTGGTGCGCATGAGGCTTTCCCTGATGATTGATGCGTGATGCTGTCGCATCAGCTGTCCTGGAGCCTCCGCTCCCGCGGGGCAGGCGCCCGGCAATGCCAGAATGGGCCCATGACCTTGCCGATTTCCGACCCGCCCCCGTCCGTGGCCGCCCTGCTTGACCGCGCCATCGCCCGCCTCAGGCTCGCCGCGCCGGACCCGGCGCACTGGCCGCAGGCCCCTGACCTCGAGGCCGGCCTGCGGCGGCTGGCGCTGGCCAGCGATTTCGCCATCGACACCCTGTGCCGGCAGCCGGAGCTGCTGGCGCAGCTGGCCGTCGACGCGCCGCTGCCGCTGCCCGTGCTCGACCCGCTGCAGCCCAGCGCCTGGCCGGTGCAGCTGCGCCGCTACCGCGCCGCCGCCTCCACCCGGCTGGTCTGGCGCGACGTGAACGGGCTGGACGACGTCGACGCCACCCTGCGCGGCGCCACCGCCCTGGCCGAGGACTGCCTGCAGCTGGCGCTGGCCGCGCTGGAGCAGGAGTTCGCCCAGCGCCACGGCGTGGTCCGCGCCGACGACGGCAGCGCACAGCGGCTGGTGGTGTTCGGGCTGGGCAAGCTGGGCGGCGGCGAACTCAATTTCTCCTCCGACATCGACCTGGTCTACGCCTACCCGCAGGCGGGCGAGTCCGACGGCGCGCGGCCGCTGGCGGCCGAGGAATACTTCGCGCGGCTGGGCCAGCGCCTGGCGCGGCTGCTGGACGAAACCACCGCCGACGGCTTCTGCCACCGCGTCGACCTGCGCCTGCGCCCGTTCGGCAGCGCCGGGCGGGTGGCGCTGTCCTTTGCCGGCATGGACCAGTACTTCCAGCGCGAGGGCCGCGACTGGGAGCGCTATGCGTGGATCAAGGCGCGCGCGCTGGCCGGCGACATCGCCGCCGGCGAGGCCTGGCTGGAAACCCTGCGCCCGTTCGTCTACCGCCGCTACCTGGACTTCACCGCGCTCGACGGCCTGCGCGAGATGAAAGCCGCGATCACCGCCGAAGTCGCACGCAGCGACCGCTTCGACGACATCAAGCGCGGCCCCGGCGGCATCCGCGAGATCGAGTTCCTCGCCCAGGCGCTGCAGCTGATCCGCGGTGGCCGCGAACCGGCGCTGCGCGAACGGCGGCTGCTGCCGGCGCTGCAGGCGCTGGTGGAATCCGGGCAGATGGACGCGGCCGACGGCGCCGCGCTGGCCCACGCCTACCGCTTCCTGCGCCGCCTGGAGAACCGCCTGCAGATGCTGCGCGACGCGCAGACCCACCGCCTGCCGGCCGATGCCGACGACCGCCTGCGCATCGCGCTGGGCCTGGGCCATGCCGACTGGGACCAACTGCTGGTGGCGCTGGACGAGCAACGCCAATGCGTGGCCACCGAATTCGCCGCGCTGCTGGCGCCACGCCGCGGCCAGGCCGCGCCCGACGCGCTGTCCAGCTACTGGCGGGTGCTGCCCGGTGGCGGCGACGCCGAGGTGCTGGCCGCGGCCGGCTTCGCCGACGCCGCCGGCGCCGACCAGTCGCTGCGCGAGTTCGCGCAGTCGCTCGGGGTGAAATCGCTGTCCGACGCCGCGCGCGCGCGCCTGGACCGGGTGCTGCCGGCATTGCTGCACGCGGCCACCCGCTCGCCGCAGCCCGACGCCGCGCTGCGCCGCGTGCTCGGCCTGCTGCAGGCGATCCTGCGCCGCACCAGCTACCTGGCGCTGCTGGACGAACAACCCAGCGCGCTCACCCGGCTGGTCAACGTGCTGGCGCGCAGCGCGCTGCTGTCCGAACGCCTGGTGGCGTTCCCGCTGCTGCTGGACGAACTGCTGGATACGCGCGTGGCCGGGCCGCTGCCGGAGGCGCAGGAAATGCGCGACGCGTGCGCCGCGGCACTGGCCATCGACGACCCGGAAGCCGCGCTGCGCGCGCTCAACGAGGTACGCCTGGCACTGAGCTTCCGCATGGCGCTGGCCTTCCACGATGGCCGCCAGCGCGCGGTGGACTGCACCCGGCAGCTGGCGCAGCTGGCCGACGCCGTGGTCGACACCGTGCTGGCCATGGCGCACGCCGACCTGGCCGCTGCGCATGGCCAGGTGCCGGGCGGGCGCTTCGCCATCATCGGCTACGGCAGCCTGGGCGGGCTGGAACTGGGCTTCGGGTCCGACCTGGACCTGGTGTTCCTGTACGACCACCCGCCCGCGGCCGAGGAAAGCGACGGCCGGCGCCCGCTGGAAAGCAGCCGCTGGTTCGCGCGGCTGGCGCAGAAAGTGATGGCGCTGCTGTCGGCGGTCACCGCCGCCGGGCGCCTGTACGACATCGACGTGCGCCTGCGCCCGGACGGCGGCAAGGGCGCGCTGGTGTCCTCGCTGGCCAGCTACACCGAGTACCAGCGCGAGCGCGCCTGGACCTGGGAACACCAGGCGCTGGTGCGCGCCCGCGGCGTCGCCGGCGACGCCGCCCTGCTGGCCGCGTTCGAGCAGGTGCGCGGCAGCACGCTGGGCCGCACCCGCGACCCCGGCACCCTGTTCGACGACGTGTTGAAGATGCGCGCGCGCATGCGCGCCGAGCTGGACCGCAGCGATGCCGCGCGGCTGGACCTCAAGCAGGGCGCCGGCGGCCTGGTGGACCTGGAGTTCCTGCTGCAGACCGGCGTGCTGGCCGGCGCGGCGAGCGCCCCGGCGCTGTGCGGGCCGCGCGAAACCCCACGCCTGATCGACGCGCTGGCCACCAGCGGCTGGCTGCCGCCCGCCACCGCCACGGCCCTGCACGACGCCCACGCCACCCTGCTCGATGCCGGCCTGTCGTGCACCCTGGACCGGCGCCCGCGCATCACCGTGCCGACCCCGGACATCGAAAGCGCGTGCGCGGCGATCACCGCCGCGGCGGTGGCGCAGGGCCTGCCGTTCGAAGCGTAGGTACCGGGCTCGCCCGGCACGGGCTTCACCGGGAAAGCCGAATGCGGGGCGAGCCCCGCATCTACGCCGCGATCGCCATTGCCGCAGGGGCGCAGGTTGCCGATGCGTTGTGCGGGTTGGGATGGCACGACGCAGGTGCAGCCATGCCCCGCGGTACCGTAGGTGCCGGGCTCGCCCGGCACGGGGCCTCACCGGCAAAGCCGAATGCGGGGCAAGCCCCGCATCTACGCCGCGATGGTCATTGCCGCAGGGCCGCAGGTTGCCGATGCGTTGTGCGCGCTGGCGCAGGCGCAGGTGCGCCCCGCGGGACCGTAGGTGCCGGGCTCGCCCGGCACGGGGCTTCACCGGGAAGGCCAAATGCGGGGCAAGCCCCGCATCTACGCTGCGATGGTCATTGCCGCAGAGAGATTGCCGATGCGTTGTTCGCGCGGGGGATGGCACGACGCAGGTGTACTCGCCACCGCGGGACCGTAGGTGCCGGGCTCGCCCGGCACGGGGCATCACCGGGAAAGCCAAATGCGGGGCAAGCCCCGCATCTACGCCGCGATGATCATTGCCGCAGGGACGCACGTTGCCGATGCGTTGTTCGCGCGGGGATGGCACGACGCAGGTGTACTCGCCACCGCGGTACCGTAGGTGCCGGGCTTGCCCGGCACGGGGATTCACCGGGAAGGCCAAATGCGGGGCAAGCCCCGCATCTACGCTGCGATGGTCATTGCCGCAGGGGCGCACGTTGCCGATGCGTTGTGCGGGTTGGGATGGCCTGACGCAGGTGCAGCCATGCCCCGCGGGACCGTAGGTGCCGGGCTCGCCCGGCACGGGGCTTCACCGGCAAAGCCACACGCCGGGGGCAAGCCCCGCCGCCGTGAAACACGCCGCCGCGGCGCCTTACATCCGCGCCGGTGCCATCTTCCACAGCAGTGCGCGGAACGGCACCAGCAGGCACAGGCCGATGCCGAGCTTGACCAGCCAGTCGCCCACCGCCCAGCTCACCCACGGCAGCGGCGCGCCGGCGAAGGCGATGGTCCAGAAGATCGCCGTGTCCAGGGTCGCGCTGCAGCTGGTGGCCACCGCCGGCGCGCGCCACCAGTTGCCGCGGCGCAGCCGGTCGAACACGGTGATGTCCAGCAGCTGCGCGCAGATGAAGGCCATGCACGAGGCGACCGCGATGCGCGGCGTGGCGATCCACACCGACAGCAGCACCGCCACCGCGAACCCGGCCCAGGCTACGCGCCGCGCCGCCTGCGGGCCGAAGCGGCGGTTGATCAGGTTGCTCACCAGGAACGCCACCGGGTAGCTGAAGGCGCCCCAGGTCAGCCAGTCGTTGATCGGGTACTGCACCAGAACGTTCGAGCCCAGCACCACCGCGCCCATGGCCAGCACGGCCAGCAGCAGCGACAGCGGAGTGAGCGGGGCGAAACGGATCGGCGGAGTCGGGGGCATGGCGGCAGACAGGCAACGGGCGGCAACGCCAGGGGGCGTGGCCGCCGGCGGGCGGGGAAAAGTGGGTGGCGGTGCCGGAACAGGCAGGCAACAACGGGCCGGCATTGTACCGGCCGCCGGCTTTACCGCCCTTCACCCGCTGCCGGTGGCCGGGTACGGGCCTACAGCGTGGCGCTGTGGCTGTCGTCGGCCGCCTCGATGGTCGGCACGAAGGTCAGCACCGCGCCGTCCTCGGCGCGCAGCATCCAGCCGCTGCCGCGCGGGCTGGGGGTGAAGGCCACGGTCTGGCCGGGCACGAAATTGGCGGCCGGGTTGTCCTCGCGCTGCGGCCACTGCAGGCGCGCGCTGTTTGCCGGGTCGTGCGGGTCCACCAGGGTCACGCTGCGGCCGCCATCGGCGGTCGGTGCGATCGCCTTGACCTGCATGTCCGGCAGCGGCCCGGCACTGATCCGGCGGCGGCCGTCGCCTGGGGCGTCCGCCGTCCTGGACAGCTCGCTGGCGCGGTTCACGCCCGCCGCCGACAGGAACACCGGCCCGGAGACCACCATCACCGCGCTGCCGCTGACCAGCAGCACCGAGACGTCGGAGGTGTTCAGGTTGTCGCCGGCGCGTGCCGGGGCAGTGGGCAGCAGCAGGGCCAGGGCGAAGGTCAGGGCGAAGGTCAGGGCGGCAGCGGCGGGCAAGGGCTTCATGGGGGCGTTCCTGGGGTCACGGGGAAGAAGGGGCGGGCGCGGCGGCCGCGTCGCCCTGGTGGGGAATGCTCAGCTCGCGCTCCAGCGCGCCACGGTGGTGCAGGAAATCGAACACCGACTCCACCGTCACCACCGAGTAGTTGCCGGAAAGGCGCTCGCTGGCCGGGTGGTCGGTGACCGCCACGTTGTCGGCGAACAGCCGCGCGCCCAGCCGCTTGCCCAGGCCGATGTGCAGCCGCGCGGGGCGGTAGTCGTTGCGCTGCAGCCAGTCACGCGTCGCGCTGCGCCCGTCCAGCACGCGGCCCTCGCCGGCGCGCGCCATCGCCGCGGCCAGCACTTCCAGCACCCACTGGTTGGAGTTCTGGTAGTCGCTGCTGCCGGGGTAGGCCAGCATGCTGTAGCGCGGCTGGTGCAGGGCACGCGCCGGCGCGGCATCGCCGTCCAGCAACTGCGCCAGCGCCGCGCGTACCGCGGCGCTGGGAATGCCCACGCGCAGGTCGGTGCGGATGGCGCTTTCGCCCACCAGGTTCACCAGCCCCTCGCGGTACAGCGCCGAGGTACCGCCCTGGCAGCGGTTGAGCAGGTGCAGTACCTCCCAGCGGCCGGCGGCGTCGCGGCGCAGGAACGCCAGGTGGCTGTGGCGCAGCCCATACCGGCTCAGGTCCTGGCCGCCGCGCGCGGCAATGGCCACGTCCACCCCGGGCAGGGCGTCCAGGGTGTCGGCGGTGAGCGCGGCCATGTCGAACATCGCCGCCATCGTGGTGGGCGGCGGGTAGCGCGGGGCGCAGGCCGGCGGCTGCGCCAGCGCGGCCGGCGCCAGCGTGGCCAGGCCCAGCGCCAGCAGGGCGGGAAGAGGGCGGTTCATCGGCGGCGCATCCTTGCAGGGGGCACGTAAGAAAGAGTTACAGGCCAAGCCTCGCCTTCACCTCGGCGGCGATGCGCGGGGTTTCGCGCAGCGGTTCTATCGGCTGCCGCGGATCGGCCTGCAGCGCGTCCAGCCCGTCCAGCAGGCGCCCGCGCGCGCGCAGCGCGCGCTGGAAGCGCAGCATCCGCGCCTGCGCGCGCTGGCCCAGCAGCACGCCCACCGGCACCCGCGTGGCGCAGGCCTCGGACAGCAGGTTCACCGAATCGGGCGTGCACACCACCCGGTCGGCCCAGCCCAGCAGGCCGGCATACGGGTTGCTGCCGTCGCCGCCGTCGCTCCAGATCACCCCGGGCACGTCGTCGAACGCGCGCAGCAGCGCCTGGGTCACCGGTCGCGGCGTGCGCCGCGAGGTGGTGGCCAGCACGCTGCCGCCCTCGGCGCGGATGCGCGCGGCCAGTTCGCGCAGCACCGGCACGATCTCCGCCTGCTGCCACGGCGCATGGTCGGTGGGGCCGCCCACCAGCAGCGCGGTGCGCGGCCCGGGCAACTGCTCGAAGCTGGCGAACGCGGCGCGGCCGCAGGCCAGCCAGTCGTCGGTCACCGGGTTCAGGCTGCCCAGCAGGGTCAGCACGTTGCCGCCGCGCAGGCGGTCATGCTCGGGCACCACCACCAGGTCCCAGTGGCGGGCATTGATGCGCGGGTCCAGGATCTGCACCGTGCGCGTGCCACGCGCGCCGAGCACCCGCAGCGCGCCGGCGGCCTGACGGCCGCAGCCGATCGCCAGCGCCGGCGCCGGCCCGGTGGCCAGGCGTTCGAACGTTTCGCCAAAGCCGCGCGCGGCGCCGGGCAGGGTGCGCGGCGCCAGCCAGCGCCACGGCGCGCGCGGTGCCAGCTGCAGCCGCTGCTGGCCGCCCAGGCGCAGCGCCGACGCCAACGCCACGGCCTGGCGCACGTTGCCGGCGCGGCCGTCGGTGATCGTCCAGGGAAGCGTCGATCGTTTCGCGTGTGGCATTAATTCGTTTCAGTCAGGCCGGGTGTTGCAACAGTCACGACGCCCTACACTGCGGCCTCTGCTGCGCTGGCATTGTCCGGGGCTTGCCCGTACAAGGCCACGACCGTAGCCAATCCATCACGGAGTTTCCATGTCTGATGTTCTTGCCGATGCCGCGCTCGACCAGCTGTTCCGCACCGCGCGCACCCAGAATGCCTTCCAGGACCGCCCGGTCGAGGACAGCCAGCTGCGCGCGCTGTACGACCTGCTGAAGTGGGGCCCGACCGCGGCCAACTCCACGCCGGCGCGCTTCGTGTTCGTCAAGTCCGCCGAAGCCAAGCAGAAGCTGGCCCCGGCGCTGTCCGAAGGCAACCTGGCCAAGACCCTGGCCGCGCCGGTGACGGTGATCGTCGGCTACGACGAGGACTTCCACGAAAAGCTGCCGTACCTGTTCCCGCACACCGACGCCAAGTCCTGGTTCGACGGCCCACGCGAAGGCCGCCACGAGGCCGCCTTCCGCAACGGCAGCCTGCAGGGCGCCTACCTGATGCTGGCCGCGCGCGCGCTGGGCCTGGACGCCGGCCCCATGTCCGGCTTCGACAACGCCAAGGTCGACGCCGCGTTCTTCGCCGGCACCGCCATCAAGTCCAACTTCCTCGTCAACCTGGGCTATGGCGATCCGTCCGGCGTGTTCCCGCGCCTGCCGCGCCTGTCCTTCGACGAAGCCGCGCGTATCGTTTGACCGCTCCACCCGGCGCCGTCACGCGCGCGCCGGCATGCTGAAAAGACCGTTCCCGCCTTCCCATTCCGCATCCCAGGAGACACCCATGTCCACCGTCACCAAGCTGCTGCTCCCGCTGGCCCTGGCCGCCGCCATCAGCGCCTGCTCCAAGCCGGCCGATACCGCTGCCCCGGCCGCCCCGGCCGACACCACCGCCGCCGCCCCGGCCGAAGCCGCCGCCGCCCCGGCCGCGCCCGAAGTCGCCCCGATCCAGGTCGCTTCCGGTACCTACAAGCTCGACCCGACCCACACCGACGTGCTGGTGCAGTGGACCCACATGGGCTTCTCCAACCCCAGCGCGCACTTCGGCAACGTCGACGGCACCCTGGTCTACGACGCCGCCGACGTCACCAAGTCCAGCGTGGAAGTGACCCTGCCGCTGTCGGGCCTGAACGCCTTCACCGCCAAGTTCGACGAACACCTGCGCAGCGCCGATTTCTTCGACGCCGCCAAGTTCCCGACCGCCACCTTCAAGAGCACCAAGGTCGAAGCCGCCGGCACCAACAAGCTCACCGTCAGCGGCGACCTGACCGTCAAGGGCACCACCAAGCCGGTCACCCTGGACGTCACCATCAACGGCGCCGGTGAGCACCCGATGCTGAAGCTGCCGTCGGTCGGCTTCGACGCCACCACCACGCTCAAGCGCAGCGACTTCGGCGTGGGCGCCTACGCCCCGGCCGTGAGCGACGAGGTCAAGGTGCGCATCACCACCGAAGCCTCGATCCCGAAGGCCGAATAAGCCGCCGGGCACCTGGCCCGCACGCAGTACGCACAAGGCCCGCCAATGGCGGGCCTTGTGCTTTTCATCGCGGCCGCCGCGGCGCCGCGCCGCGGGCGCGCCGGTGGCTCAGCGCAGTGCCTGTAGCCACGCCAGCACCGCCTCGCTGGGCGACTGCTTCGGCTTCAGCGCCAGCCCGCTGGCCTGCACGAAGGTCTGCGCCACCTGCGCCAGCCGCTGCCGCGCGATCAGCATTACCTGCTTTGCGGCCGCCTGCTGCTTGCGCAGCTGCACGATATGGATCGACGGCCGCCCGGCCGGCGCGTACTTCTGGTCGCGGCGCAGCACGTCGGCCACCTGCGCCACCTCGTGCTCGGCCTGCAGCAGCTGCTGCTGCGCCTGCACCAGCGCCCGCAGCGGCGCGCGCAGCGCCTGCGGCTGCGCAAACCCGGCCAGCAGCGTGTCGCACTGGCCATCGTCGGCCACGCGTGCCTGCAGGGTATCCATCACCGCCATCGTCAGCTTGCCCACGTTGCCGCCTGTTCCGTCATGACCGGGCGCGATTGTCGCATCGCCCATGCGCAAAAGGCCCGCCGGGGGCGGGCCTTTGCTCGTTTGTCGTTCGTCGCGGGTCGGGCCGCGCGGCGCCTATTCGCAGCGCACCGCGGTGATGGTGTTGCCCGCGTCCAGGAACACCCGCAGCCGGTCCTGGCGGATATCGCGGCTGACGATGGTGGCCGGGCCGATCGGATTCACCAGCCCGGCGCCGCTCTCGCGCGCCAGCCGGCGCATGTTGGCCTCGTTGCCCGGTTGGCCCACCGCCCACTGCAGCTGCGTGTCGCTGCAGCGGCCGTCGCCGGCCACCGTCGGGCCGGGGGTGGACAGGCAGCCACCCAGGCCGGCGGCGAGCAGCACGGCGGTGGCGGGAACAAGCAGCAGGTTCAGCGGGCGCGGGGTCATGGCAGGCAACCGGATCAACTGCCCGCAGCATAGCAGCGGGCGTCCGCGCCGGCGTCGTGGCGCGGGCGGCTCAGTCGGCATCGCCGGGGTGCGCCTTCCAGTACCCGGTGGCGCGGATCCAGTCGGCCGGCACCTGCAGGTGCCCGGTAAAGAACTGCCGCATCGCCCGCGCGCGCCGCGATTCCAGCGCGATCCAGTAGAACGCATCGCCGTCGGGCACTTCGAAATCCACCAGCGCGTCCTCCAGCAGGGTGCTGCTGGCCGCGTCCACGCCATTGCGCTCCAGCCACGACACCCGCACCTGCGCGGCGCTGGGCAGCGGCTGCCGGTCGGCCTCCTCGGGAATCTCGACCAGCACTTCGGCCTGCGCGTGCTCCGGCAGTTCCGCCAGGCGCCGGGCAATGGCCGGCAGCGCGGTCTCGTCGCCGATCAGCACATAGGCGTCGTAGTCGTCGGCTACCTGGAATGAACCGCGCGGCCCGGCCACCACCAGCGCATCGCCCGGCTGCGCACGCAGCGCCCAGCCCGACGCCACGCCGTGGCCGTGCAGCACGAAATCCAGCACCAGCTCACCGGCCGCGGCGTCGTGCAGGCGCGGGGTGTAATCGCGGCTGGGCGAGGGCGCCAGCCCGTCCGGGTAGCGCGGGCCCTGCGCGGTCAGCTCCGGCAGCACGAACGCGCCCTGCGCATTGGGGAAGAACAGCTTGACGTGGTCGTCCGGCCCCGGGCTGTCGAAGCCTTCCAGCTCGGCGCCGCCCACCACGATGCGCTGCATGTGCGGGGTCAGGCGCTCGCTGCGCAATACCTGCAGCTGGCGGAAACGCGGGGTGAGGCGAAGGGTGCGGTTTTCGTGCAATGACATGGGCATACCTGGGGGTCGGTGGGCGCTGTGCGCCGGGGTGACCTGGCGGGAGGCGTCTGGCTCGGTCGTGGGGAAACAGAAAGATCAGGCGTCGGCGTCGCCCTGGCGTACCAGCGCCGCGGCCTGTTCCAGCAGCGCGGCCACGCGCCCGGCATCGACGTCCTGCCAGCGGCCGCCGCGCAGCACCAGCGCCTTCTTGAGCCGGTGCATCGCCTCGCGTACCGGCGGCGGCAGGTTGGCCTTGGTGATGGCGCGGGCGCTGTGGTGGGCGCGCAGCTGCGCCGCTTCCACCTCGGCCTGCCGCAGCTTCAGCTGCGCCTGGCCGAGGGCGGTAATGCGGTAGCGCCGGCGGCCGCCGTCTTCCTCGGCCACCACCCAGCGCTGCTTCTCGAAATCGGCCAGCAGCGGGTACACCGAGCCGGCACTGGGCGCATACACGTGCATGAACATCTCACCGACCTGCTGGATCAGCTCATACCCATGCCGCGGCGCCTGCCCCAGCAGCGACAGCAGCAGCAGGCGCAGGTCGCCACGGCCGAGCGGGCGCGCGTTGGGGCGTTTACGGGCGGTAGGCGGCGGCGCAGACGGCATGATTTCGATATATCGAATTTGGTCGTGACGATATATCGAAAACCACCCTGTCGCAAACCGGCCGCGACAGCCAGCGCCTGGCCGCATCGCACCGCCCGTCGCATTCACGGAGCAAGGAGGCGCAAACGCCCGTAGGTGCCGGGCTCGCCCGGCACGGGGTTCGCCGGGAAGGCCCCATGCGGGGCAAGCCCCGCATCCACGAAATGCGCGGCTCCCCACGCGGCAAGCGCCGCATTCACGGGCCAAGAGAGCGGGCAAACGCCCCCGTAGGTGCCGGGCTTGCCCGGCACGGGGCTTCGCCGGGAAAGCCCCATGCGGGGCAAGCCCCGCATCTACGGTGCCGGGCTCTCCGCGCGGCAAGCGCCGCATTCACGGGCCAAGAGAGCGGGCAAACGCCCCCGTAGGTGCCGGGCTCGCCCGGCACGGGGATTCACCGGGAAGGCCCCATGCGGGGTAAGCCCCGCATCTACGGTGCCCGGCTCCACGCGCGGCAAGCGCCGCATTCACGGGGCAAAAGAGCGGTCAAACGCCCCCGTAGGTGCCGGGCTTGCCCGGCACGGGGTTCGCCGGGAAGGCCCCCATGCGGGGCGAGCCCCGCATCTACGAAATGCGGGCCCCGGCGGGCAAGCCCCGCATCCACGGGGAACACGCTGTTCCGTGGCGCTGCGTGTCGCCACGGGTGCCTGGCCGGCACTGCATCAACGCGGGCGCGCGGCCGCTCCACGGGCAACGCGCCGCAACAAGGCGCACAGGGCGTTGCACCTGTCCGCCGCTGTCCCGCGGGCGGCCAACGCACTGTCGCGCGTTGTCCGCCAGACACCGCCGCCGGCACGCCCATACGCAGGCGTAGCCAGCTTCGCAGGCGGGCGGGTGCGCTACACTTTGCGGCTCAAAACTACTGAACAAGCGCGCGCGTGCGTGCCGTACCTGGGAGCGCCAATGAACTGGTTGAATGAAGTGCTGCACAACGACCCGAACCCCCTGGAAACCCAGGAGTGGATCGAGTCGTTGAAGGCCGTTATCGATGTCGAGGGCCCCGAGCGCGCGCATCAGTTGCTGGAAGGCATGGTTGAGCTGACCCGTCGTTCGGGCGCGTTCCTGCCGTTCTCCCCCACCACCGAATACGTCAACACCATCGAGCCGCAGCTGGAGGCCAAGAGCCCCGGCAATGCCGAGCTGGAATGGCGCATCCGTTCCATCATCCGCTGGAACGCCATGGCCACCGTGGTGCGCGCCAACCGCAAGCCGGGCGACCTGGGCGGCCACATCGCCTCCTTCGCCTCCGGCGCCACGCTGTATGACGTGGGCTTCAACCACTTCTGGCGCGCCCCGAGTGAAAACCACCCCGGCGACCTGCTGTTCATCCAGGGCCACAGCGCCCCGGGCATCTACGCCCGCGCCTTCCTGGAAGGCCGCATCAGCGAGCAGCAGCTGGACAAGTTCCGGATGGAAGTGGACGGCGGCGGCCTGTCGTCCTACCCGCACCCGTGGCTGATGCCGGACTTCTGGCAGACCCCCACCGTGTCCATGGGCCTGGGCCCGCTGGCGGCCATCTACCAGGCGCAGTTCATGCGCTACCTGGAAAACCGCGGCCTCATCGAGAAGTCCGACCGCAAGGTGTGGTGCTTCATCGGCGACGGCGAGAGCGACGAGCCCGAAACCCTGGGCGCCATTGCCCTGGCCGGCCGCGAAGGCCTGGACAACCTGATCTTCGTGGTCAACTGCAACCTGCAGCGCCTGGATGGCCCGGTGCGCGGCAACGGCAAGATCATCCAGGAACTGGAAGGCGTGTTCCGCGGCGGCGGCTGGAACGTCATCAAGCTGCTGTGGGGCTCCTACTGGGATCCGCTTCTTGCCAAGGACACCAACGGCGTCCTCAAGAAGCTGATGATGGAAACCGTCGACGGCGAATACCAGAACTGCAAGGCCTTCGGCGGCGCGTACACGCGCGAGCATTTCTTCGGCAAGTACCCGGAAACCGCCGCCATGGTGGCCAGCCTGTCCGACGACGACATCTGGCGCCTGAACCGCGGCGGCCATGACCCGCACAAGGTGTACGCCGCCTACCACCAGGCGGTGAACACCAAGGGCATGCCCACCGTCATCCTGGCCAAGACGGTCAAGGGCTACGGCATGGGCAGCGCTGGCGAGGCGCTCAACCCCACCCACCAGACCAAGAAGCTGGACGACGAAGCGGTGCGCCACTTCCGCGACCGCTTCAACATCCCGGTCACCGACGAACAGCTCAAGGACGGCCAGGTGCCGTTCTACCACCCGGGCCCGGATTCGCCGGAAGTGCAGTACCTGCAGGAGCGCCGCGCATCGCTCGGCGGCTACCTGCCGCAGCGCCGCCGCAAGGCCGACAAATCCTTCAACGCGCCCAAGCTGGAAACCTACGAGCGCCTGCTCAAGGATTCGGGCGAGCGCACCTATTCCACCACCATGGCCTTCGTGCAGACGCTGAACATCAGCCTGCGCGACAAGGAACTGGGCCCGCGCCTGGTGCCCATCGTCGCCGACGAAGCCCGCACCTTCGGCATGGAAGGCCTGTTCCGCCAGATCGGCATCTACGCCCCGTACGGGCAGAAGTACAAGCCGGTCGATGCCGACCAGCTCATGTACTACCGCGAAGACCAGAGCGGCCAGGTGCTGCAGCAGGGCATCAGCGAGCCGGGCGCCATTGCCTCGTGGATGGCCGCCGGCACCAGCTACTCGGTCAGCAACGTGCCCATGCTGCCGTTCTACATCTACTACTCGATGTTCGGCTTCCAGCGCGTGGGCGACCTGGCCTGGCAGGCGGCGGACATGCGTACCCGCGGCTTCCTGCTGGGCGGCACCGCCGGCCGCACCACGCTCAACGGCGAAGGCCTGCAGCACGAAGACGGCTTCAGCCACATCGTGGCCGGCGGCATTCCCAACGTGCGCAGCTACGACCCCACCTTCGGTTACGAAGTCACCGTGATCCTGCAGCATGGCACCAAGGCCATGATGGAAGACCAGGTCGACGAGTACTACTACATCACCCTGATGAACGAAAACTACACCCACCCGGCCATGCCGGAAGGTGCAGCCGACGGCATCATCAAGGGCATGTACCTGCTCACCGACGCCGGCAAGCCCAAGAAGGGCGAACTGCGCGTGCAGCTGCTGGGCAGCGGCACCATCCTGCGCGAAGCCATCGCCGCGGCCGAACTGCTGGACAAGGACTTCGGCGTCACCGCCGACATCTGGTCCTGCCCCAGCTTCAACGAGCTGCGCCGCGACGGCTTCGACGTCGAACGCTGGAACCGCCTCCACCCGGAAGCCGAACAGCGCAAGCCCTACGTCACCCAGCTGCTGGAAGGCCGCCAGGGCCCGGCCATCGCCGCCACCGACTACGTGCGCGCCTACGCCGACCAGATCCGCGCCTTCGTGCCGATGACCTACTCGGTACTGGGCACGGACGGCTTCGGCCGCTCCGACACCCGCGCCAACCTGCGCCGCTTCTTCGAAGTGGACCGCTACTACATCGCCCACGCGGCGATTGCGGCGCTGGCGAAGGACGGCAAGATGACCGCGAAGGACGTGGCCCGGGCGATCAAGCAGTACAACATTGATCCGGAGAAGGCGAATCCTGTAGGGGTTTGAGTGACCGTTAGTGAGTCTAATAGGCGGCTGTGAGGCCGCCTATTTTTTTGAATAAATGCAAGGTACGCAGAACTAAGGACGTGACATGGATAATCAGCTTCTTACGCTCTCAAAGATATTCACAGAACGCCTCTTTAGGATTCCTGATTATCAGCGCGGTTACGCTTGGGGTGAGAAACAACTCAGGGATTTTTGGAGTGATCTTGATCAATTGGAAGATGGGCAAAATCACTACACGGGCGTTCTTACCTTGGAGAATGTGCCCGTTGAGGTTTGCGAAAAATGGGGCGACGATGCGTGGATCATTAACAGCAAAAAGTTTGAGCCTCTATATGTGGTGGATGGGCAGCAAAGACTAACTACATCGATAATATTGATTCAGGTCATATTGGAGAATATCGATGAGTCGATACGTATAAATTACAATACGAAAGAGGAAGTGCAGAAGAAGTTTATCTTTGACTCAAAGGATGGCGGGATTTCAAGGTCGTATATATTTGGCTACGAAAAAGATAATCCTAGCTACGAATTTCTTAAGTCAAGAATTTTTTGTGAAAAAATAACTAGTGGCGATCTGCAAGAGACTATATACACGCAGAATCTGCAGAGGGCGAAGGATTTTTTCCAAGAAAAACTGAATGGCTCCTCTGTGGCGCTATTGGAAGATTTGTACAAAAGGGTTACTCAGAATCTCTTATTCAACATATTCACAATATCATCAGATGTTGATGTGTGTGTTGCATTTGAGACAATGAATAACAGGGGTAAGCCTCTCTCTTACTTAGAGTTGTTGAAGAATAGGCTTATCTACCTTTCATATAAAATTCCAGTGGAGGATTATGAAAGGGCAAGGCTTCGGTCGGCGATAAATGACTGCTGGAGAGCTCTGTACCACTCGTTGGGAAGGAATAAATATAAGCCGCTGGATGACGATAGTTTTCTTTTCTCTCATTACATAATTTATTTCGGAAGAGATATATTGGATGTTGAGGCGGATATTTATGTGGTGCGTAGAAGGATTAGTAAGATAGATTACCCTGCGGACCTCTTGGGGAGGAGGTTCGTGGTGAGGAATGTGTTTTTGAATGATGGTGATCCTAGTAAGATCACGCTCGGCTACGTCTTTGATTACGTTAGTTCTTTGCAAGAGTCGGTTGAGGTTTGGTACAAGATCCTTAATCCTGAAGATTCTGGCTACTCGGAAGATGAGAAGAAGTGGCTAGACAAGATGAATCGGATAGGGTTTTATCCTTTCCTTCCCTTGACGCTGGTTGTTTTTCGGCTTCCTGTCAGCTCCGAGCATAGAGTTGCTTTTCTTAAAGCGCTTGAGCGATTTTCTTTTTGTATATCAATCGCTACTAAATATTACAGTAAGGGAAGTTTGATTCACTATAGAAGTGACTTTATCAAGATGGCGCTGGATATGGCTGATGATGCAAAAAATGGAACAGCCGTTGGTGCCGTGGAAAAGGCCACAAAGCATGTAGTGGAGATGACCAATGCATACCTGAAGGCGGCAAATTTTAGGCGTGATCTTGTTGCTAACTTCAAGACTGGCGGGTTTTATGCATGGGATAACATTAAGTATTTCTTGTATGAATATAACCTTAGTCTGCAGGAGCGAAGTAAGACAAATAGGGATAAGATCGATTGGGATGCTTATAATGAAGATGTAAGTGACTACATAACTGTTGAGCATATATACCCTCAGCATGCTAGGCATCAGTACTGGGTGACTCGGTTTGGTAAATATCCTCAAAAAAGGAAGGAGCTTTTGAGAAATTCTTTGGGAAATCTTCTTCCGCTATCTAGGCCAAAGAATTCAAGTCTCTCTAATCGTCCTTTTGATGAGAAGGTAAAGAGGAATGATGGATCCGTTGTCTCGTACGCTTTTGGTTCATATGCTGAAAATGAGGTTGCTCAAGCGCCTGAGTGGACTAGCGCTCAAATCCTGAGTCGAGGGTTGTCGCTCCTTGCTTTTATGGAGAAACGCTGGGGGCTAAGCTTGGGGGATGAGGGTGATAAGAAGGCGTTATTGGGGTTGGATTTTCTGTAGTGAATCCATGAGTGGGCTCGGTTAATGGGGTCGAGCTTTGTGGTCTATTTAGTTATTTGTAGAAATAAACTAATGTGCAGTGAGGAGTTGCGCTGATTTCTACGTTGGCTCCTGATGCAATAAGTGATCTGTCAGATTTCAGGAGGTGGTGGTGTAGGAAGTCATCGCGTCTTTGCTGATCTGCTCGGATCACGGTTGACATCGATTCAATGTAGTATCACTCTCGCCCCCAAGGAGCGTCGAAACTCCTCAGAGAGCGGTACCCACCTCCGTCAAACCGGTGGGTTTTTTGTGCCCAATCCTCCGGGCGCAAGCCGACGCACTGCCTGCGTCGGGAGGGCGGCTAATACAACACCCTTCGGGGAAATACGCCCGCCGGCTCTCTGCGGTTTCGAACCTCCCGACATCCCGTCGCCTTCGGGCGGCGGTACTTGGCGTATTCCAGGAGGGCGTTGCCATGTACACCGCACCATCCCCGCCGGCCCACGCGCCGGGCTACCTGTTGCCCGAGGGCGCGCACGCCCTGCTACTTGAAGTGGGCGACGTCATGCAGCGGCTGGCCGCACTGGCGGCCACCGAGCAGGCCAACCACGACCTCACCGCGCACTTGCTGTGCCAACCCGGCGTGCTGGCGCAATGCCTGCGCAGCCTGTCCGCCCGTATCAGCGTCGCCCTGCGCGAGTGCAGCGGCGTGGCCCAGTCCGCGTGCGACGCGCAGGAGGCCCCATGAGCCGCCGCCGTGCTTCTGCCACCTCGCGCGCCAAGCGCCCGGCCCGCCGCGATACACGCACCCTGGCCCAAACGCTACTCGATGCCTTGCCACCCCTGCCGCCGCCCGACCTGCAACCCGATCCGCTCCCCACCCGCCGCGGCCGCCTGAGCGCACCCCGCCGCCCACGCCAGCCCCGCCAGTGCACCGTCAGCTGCACGTACTACCCTGGCGCCCACGGCCATGGCGGCGACCAGCCCGTCCCGCACCTGCGCCTGAGCGGCCTGTGGCTGGAGCAACTGGGCTTCGCCATCGGCGCCAAGCTGCGCATCACCGCGCAGGAGGGGCGGCTGGTGATTGAGTTGCCGGCGTGATCAGCGGTGTGCCGGGGTGGAGGGTCGGCGCCATCCACCTGGCCACGCGGATTGGTGAGCCATGGGGGGTCAACTGACAACCTTGTCCGCACAAGGAATGCCGCCGCCGGTAGGCTGGGCCCCAGGTGGACCTTTCCGGATGACGAGACCCGGTGGGCGGCGATATAGCAACTGAAACCTGCTACAGCCAACGCATGAATATCGCGCCCCTACTGCAGAAGGTGCTATCTCGAAAGCTTCGTTCTGCGTAATGATGCTTCCAATGGCACGGGTCTCGTTGGCGGCCGTTACCTGAAGCAGATGCGTTGTTCTGGCCGGGAACGCACGTAAGCCCGGTCACGGCAGCCAAATGCAAAGGCGCCCTCGAGGCACCGAAGAAAAATGCTCGGCGTTTGAGAGACGGAGGCGGCAATGCGGTTGCGCTACATCGCTTTCATGGCTCTGCTTTGCAGCCCGCTGCTTGCATGGGCGCAGACAGCGCATGAACTTCGTGAGTGGGAAGCCATCAAGGCTAGAGCATTCGAGCGCCTACCTGGCACCGTGCTTTCGTACGCGAGCTCAATCGGCTGCAACGTCTCGTTCAATCCAAACAACATAGTGCGTTGGAAGGAGGAACCTGGGGTGAGGTACATAGCCTTGGTCACGCTCGACGTGGGCTGTTCCGGCGGTTCCAGAAGTTGGAGGTCGATAGTTCTGGGCATACGGCAAGGAGCAAATGCAGCGCTGCTCATCCATCCAGACTATTCCCTGCCAACGCTCACTTCGAACGCGTTCCCGCAGATGATCGACTCCATTTCGGCTACATCGCACGGCGTCCGGTTTGCGGGGCGTGTCCCGCAAGGGAATGACAGCGCGAACAGTCCGTCAAGGCGTGTAGAAGGAACCATCGGGTGGAACGGAAAGGGGTGGGACGTTCGGCGCTGATAAAGGCCCGCTCTTACCCAGAGCAGCCAGAAGCCACCAGCGATCGGCGCGCTGTCCATTCTCCATCAGCGCAATACACGGCCGCCTGAGCGCGCCGCCGCCGCCCACGCCAGCCCCGCCAGTGCACCGTCAGCTGCGTGCACTAACCCGGCGCCCACGGCCAGGGCGGCGACCAGTCCGTCCCGCACCTGCGCCTGAGCGGCCTGTGGCTGGAGCAGCTGGGCTTCGCCACCGACGCCAAGCTGCGCATTACTGCGCAGGAGGGGGCTGGTGATTGAGCTTCCGGCATAACTTAGGGGGCGTGTCTTTCAACCAAGATGACCCGGACCTAGCAGCCGATAGCAAAAGGCATATCTCAACACTATGCAGAGAGGTTCTATCCGCTGTGTGCGTGCGGAGCTTTAGTGTAGAAGTGGCTTGCAAGCACACTAAAGCTGGCTGTACGGAGGCCGATATGTTGTAGAGCCATGCTATGAGGTTGAGATGGGAACGGAACTGGCATATAGCGAGCAGTTTAACGATGTTGTCAACGCCGAGCGTGCCTACGAGCTTTATTGGGCTAATGTGATCACTGACAAGCGGGCGTTCCTTTGTTCGGAGTATGAGAGCGGCTGCCCCGCAAGATATACCTGCGCGAACATGGATACCGAGCAGCTTCAGTTGAAGCAAGTGCCACATTTTCGTAATCAAACCGGCAGCATGCCCCACATGAATGGCTGCCCGAATTTATTCGAACAAGAAGGAAGAGAAAGAGGTAGCGATGTAGGGCAGGCATCTGAGGCTGGCCAACCAGCCCCTGATCGATTTCTACTAACACGCCCAGCGGGCCACTTCGCAATCCGTGAGCGCGTGGTGGCAGGTGGTATTGGGGTGGGGTATGGGCACAACGAGGATAGAGGAGGTGGAGGCAAGCGTAGTCGGGGTGCTGAGCTCTATTCGCTGGCCGGACTGGTTTCGCGCTGGTTGAAGGCCCGTCGGGACAATGTTGATAGCAAGCTGATCATCAGTGCAGGTACGCAGGGCCCGATGACTTACCGAGAGATGTTCGAGAACTTCTTTGTGAAGCGTCCCTCTCTCTCCGGCGAAAAACGAGTGTATTGGAGCAAGGCGTGGATTAATGTGACCCCCAGGGGTCATCGAATAAGGTTTTGCACATCGGTCAACGCAATCAATGGTCAGGAATTGGAATATCCCATCTTTCCCTCCGCAATGATCTGGGAAAATGTGCTGGCCGAATCGGAGATGAAGAAGCTGCATACCAGGCGGCTCATTAGATTTTCTGATACTAAAAAGCCATGTGTTGTATTTATCTACGGCGCCCCAAAGCTACAGGAGAGAGATGGCAGGAAGTTCATTAATTTCGAGGTGGGGAGTCTGGATCACCTGGATGTGCAAGGGGTTGACCTATTTGAGAGGATTCGGCGCGCTAAGAAATAGAGTGGGCATAATCCAATTTTTAGCTTGACGTGTGTGACGATCTAGTCTTTGCACATGCTAGGCATGTGCGCGCAACATTCCAGAGCGGATCACCAGCAGGCTGATGGCGCTGTATCGAGACAAGGACGTCAGTCACGATCACTCCAGTTGCAGTCTACGTTAGTGCCTCCCGTAGGATTCCGTTCCAGCTACTTGGTAGGCTCAGATCATTTAGCTACCCTGTAGCTCGCAATCGAATGGGGAAGTCATGAAGCGGTTTCGTATGGGGGATCTGTACCGGTATGCACGCCCCACGCTGCCCGAGGAGCCGGTGATTGATGGGCTGCCTAACTTCCACTACGTCGTCGCGGCCCCCGGGCAGCCTACGCTGCAGCTGGAGCGGGGAATCAACGCCCCTAGCGCCACGCGCGCTGTAGACGGGGAGCGGCTTGCGGTCATCTTGCTCTCTAGTAATGAGCACAAGCGCGGCTCGGCAGAGAACCCGTGGCACGATACCTTGGCGCCGGACGAGGGTTTCGCCAGGTACTTTGGCGACAATAAGCTGCCGGATGTTGACCCCGGTACGACGCTGGGCAACCGTACATTGCTGCGTCAGTTCGATCTTCATACATCGCCGGACCGTGCCAAGCGCGAGCGTGCAGCCCCTATTCTCCTGTTTCGCTCCTCGCGTAAGGGGTTCAAAGAATTTGCAGGGTTGGGGCTGATTACCGGTGCTCAGCGGGTTACGCAGTTCTCCGAAAAGAACGGCGGCTTCTTTACCAACTATCTGTTCGACCTGGCCATTTTGTCCTTAACAGAAGAGGACGAGAGCTTGGCGATGTTCTGGATCAGCAGTCGCCGCAATTCCAAGCTGGAAGCGGTGGTTGCCAATGAACGTGCGCCGAAGGCTTGGCAGCAATGGGTGAAGTACGGAAGCCCAGAGATCGAGCGCATTAAGCGGCGTGTTGCGCGCTATCACATAGTGCGCAGGCAGGACCAAGTGATGCCGGCGAGCTCGACAATCGGCAAAACGTTGGACACCGTGTATCGCTTCTATGAATGGAAGAAGCACCGATTCGAGGCGCTTGCTAGTCTCGCTTGTGAGTCCATGGTCCGCGGTACAGGCGCTGGCTACAGGCGTGGGTGGCTAACCCGTGGAACGGGGGATGGGGGCTTGGACTTTGTGGGCCGTATCGACATCGGCGAGGGCACTTGGGGAACGAAGCTAGTGGTGCTGGGACAGGCCAAGTGCGAAAAGGTCGACACGCCGACCGGCGGTGTTCATATCGCCCGCACCGTGGCAAGGCTGCGCCGTGGCTGGGTGGGCGCTTATGTAACTACCTCGTTTTTCTCCGAGGCGGTGCAGCGTGAGGTGCACGACGATCAGTACCCCGTCATCTTGCTCAACGGTGCGAGCTTGGCCGGCGAAGTGGCCAAGATGCGGCTTGCGGGCGGCTTCGCAACCGATCAGCAGTTTTTGGAGCATGTGGATGCGGGGTACGAAGACCAAGTGAGCAGCCGGCGGCCAGAAGAAGTGCTTTGGGATTAATCGCCGTAGCAGCTCATCAGGCAACCGCAGCCATGCCTTCGAAAGGTGGCGGGCATTGGCTGGTGAATCACAGTTGCGTAGGCGACATCCAGTCAACGTCTACCCGTTGCAGATCGTAGTCTTCCCCGTACTGCAGAGCGGCGTCGTGCGGGCGAAGGTCTGCATAGCGGGCCAACTCTGTCTCACCCATGCCAGCTTCTGCATGGTCAATCAGAAAATAACGCTTCAACGCGGTATCAAAGTCCTGCAGCCAATTCGGATCAACGTTGCATTTCATGTCGGCTTTCCTGTTGGCGATGCGACGATTGTGTCCGTTGTCATCTCGGTGGCTGCGACGAGCTGTAGGCTATCCGGCGCTATCTGCTGTTGCATGTCAGAAGCACCGCGCGGCCGTGTCGTGCATGTGATGCGTGGCTGTGGACCCATGCTGTTGGGGTAAATGCGGAGGCTTTCCAAGAGCGTGCCATTGTTGCTGATGACGTGGACAATCCAGCGCAGGCGGGCCACCTCGTAAGCGGTGTGGCGTTCGATCTAGCGCCTCGTCTGGCCGAGCTGTCGTTCCCATCAATTGCAGTGCGCGCCATACGCTGGCCGGTTGCCGCTGGCGACGGCTTCGGCCTCCGTGGCGTACCGGCCTTGCCTGGTGGCGCCGTAGTAGCGCGTGCCGGGGCAGTGATAGACATGCGAGCCGGTATTGATCCAGACGCGCGTGGCGGCGGCGGGCGCGGCGTGGGTGGCCGATTGCGTGAGCTGTTGGATGACCTGTTGCCTGCCGGCTGCGGCCTCGCCGGGTGTGCAGGTGCGGCCATAGGCGGCGCGGTACCCATGCTGCGCTGCCTCGCGCTCGGACATGAAGCGGCCGCGTTTGGTGGCACCGTAATACTGCCCACCGGGGCAGTGGTAGACGCCGGTGCTGGTGTTCACCCAGACGTCGGCGGCTGTCGCCGGCAGGGCCCAGGCCAGCAGGAATAGCAAGGCCAGTAACAGGGCGAGCTGCTTTGGTTGGTTCGTGTTGTCAGCCATGTCCCTGCCTGTCATCGCAAAAGGGGCACCGCAACAGTCGAAGAAACACTATTTGTGGCTACTCGCCGTCCTGTGCATTGGCTTCGGCCAGCAGAAGTTCGTAGGCTTGCACCCGCGCGCGGAGGTGCACCAGGTACCAGGAAAGTGCATAGGCGACGAGAATCCAGAAAGCGAACGCACCTTGCACGAGGGTGATGTTGGCAAACGCGTTCCAGTTGCCCCAGCGCCAGTCCTTGAACTGCAGGTACAGCGCCACAAGCAGCGGCAGTACCCCCAGCCGTTCCATTCCACCGGTGAACAAGCCCAGGCGCTCATGCATGGTGGTTCGCCGGTCACGGATGTAGCGCAAACGCCGCCGGCGCTGGTCCAGCGGAAAAGCGCGCACCTGCTGGATCAGTTGCTGGTACCGCGTATATCCATCCTCGATCTCCCGCGCGTGTTCGCGGCGAGCGTCCCAGAACTGGCGCCAATCCCGACGTATCTGCAGGCACGTGGATGTGCCAAGCCCCAAGACTTCCACGGCGAGACCCGACAGGGCGGCGATAACACCGGCCTGCCCGGATAGAACACTGCCCAGCAACATGCCCAGCCCGGCACCGGCGACGCCGACAATCAGCGACCAGCGTTCCCAGGGGCCGGCTTTGGTGCCACCCGTTCGCGCCAGGTAGTCATCCAGTGCCGCGTTGAGCGCGGGGAAGGTGAGCCCCTGCAGGGCTATTGCCGCATCGACCGTGGGCGCCACCGTTGCGGTAGGCGTATTGGGTGCTGCTGGCGCGGGAACGGTATCCATACGATTCCTGGGGC
The DNA here is from genome assembly GCF_022436665.1 of Stenotrophomonas sp. Y6. Lineage (NCBI taxonomy): Bacteria > Pseudomonadati > Pseudomonadota > Gammaproteobacteria > Lysobacterales > Lysobacteraceae > Stenotrophomonas > Stenotrophomonas sp. Y6. Next base: position 32,555 of record NZ_JAKUKB010000005.1, on the reverse strand, counting down.
ATGAGCTGCCCCACACCATGCCCGATTGCCCCGGGTGGGTCGAGGTCTGCACCACGTTGCCCATGCGCGCGGCTGCACATGAGGCTGTCGCGGGCGGGTCGGTACGGCCTGGGTGTGGACCGGTTTCTTTACGATTCCCGGTCGATAAATCCGGGACGAGGCCCCTGTAACATCCTGTTTCGCAAGGAATAGGCGGGAGGAGTGCAGGCGGTTTCTTTACGATTCTGAAACGAAAAAGCCTGCGCAGCCGCCGTCACACGGAGCGCCATCCCCTGCTTTCCGCCCGATCGCCGTGCGCCGGTGGGGCGATGCGCACCAGAATGATGCCCAAGGGGCGTACGTCGCTGTTCTGGAAACTCGGCTCTGATCCGTATCTCCCGATGAGTGTTCAAAGAACGCCTGCGCATGCCGATAGTAATTGCGGCACTGCACGCAATGCGTGCCGCCACCATGGCGCGCGGCCTGTGAGCGGATACGTTCACTGCAACGAACGTTGCGTGCCGGCAGTTGAGCCACTCACCACTCGAATCTGCCCCCGGTTTTGTCCCTCCAACTTCGAACTACCCGATGATCGCAACCCTCCTGGTCGGCATGCTCTGCGTCCACCTGCTGTGCTTTGCCGTGATGTTCCTGCTCATCAGCCGGCGCCTGGAAGGCGACCGGATGGGGATGGAAGTGTTCGCGCTGGGCAACCTCATGCTGGGCGGGGCGTATGTGCTGCAGTTGCTGGAGGGTACGCAGGGCTGGGGCTGGATGAGCGTGACCAACCACATGCTCACGCTGTGCGCGCCGGTGGCGTATTGCGTGGGTGGGCTACGCTTCTTCGGGCGTTCGGCGCCGCTGCTGCGGCCGTTGCTGGCCGTGGCGCTGGGCTACGTCGCCCTGCAGGGGCTGGCGCAGGCGGTATGGGGGCCGGTAGGGCGCTATGCCCTGCTCGCGGCCACCTGTGCGGTGCTGTTCGCCGGCATGGTGCTGGTGCTGCTCCGTGGCATGCGCAGCTTCGCGCGGGATCTACGTGGCGAGATGGTGTTGTTCGTCTGCCTGATCAGCGGCATCAGCGTGCTCAACGCCATGAAGTTCGCCAGGCTGCTCGGCGGCGGGCTGGAGGCACTGCGCATGGACAGCCAGTTCCAGATGGTCTTCTACGTCTACATGTGTTCGCTGGCGACGATTCTGCCGCCGTTGATCGTGTGGCTGGTGTTGCGGCGCATGAGCGATGCGCTGCGTGCCGCGGCGGCGCGCGACCCGTTGACGCAGCTGCTCAACCGCCGCGGCCTGGATGCGGCGCTGAACACTCACTTCCGGCGCGGGGCTGGTACCGCGCATCTGCTGCTGATCGATATCGACCACTTCAAGCGCATCAACGACACCCATGGCCACCACATTGGCGATGCCGTGCTGTGTGGCGTCGCCGACGCCCTGCGCGGGGCGGTGCGCAAGGGCGACCTCATATGCCGGCTGGGGGGTGAGGAGTTCGCCGCCATCTGCCTGGAGTCTGACGGCGCGTCTGCGCTGCAGGTGGCCGAGCGTGTGCGCAGCGCCATCGAGCAGAAGTCCATGTCGCAGGGAGCGCGCCGGAATGGGGTGCATTGCACGGTGACCATCGGCGTGTCGCACGGCTTCATCGGGGAAGCCTCGCTGGAGCAGGCCATGCGCCAGGCCGACGTCGCCCTGTACCGCGGCAAGAGCGCTGGCCGCAACCGCATCGAGCTGCACTGCGAACTGGAGCACTGAGTGCGGCCTCCCTTGGAGCGCCGGTAGCCTTCCCTGTGCCAACCCTTGCGGCCTGCCGCCCGCCGGCGGCCACCCGTGCTTCGATGGCCGCCGGCAAACGAGGGCGTTTGACGGGGTCAGGGAAACGATGCCGGCGCGTGCTCCCGAGCCCGCTTCTGCTCTTTCTTCCACGCATGCAGGCCGGTGGCCGCCAGCGCCACGAACACCAGGTACAGCGCGGCGGTGGCGTGCAGCGCTTTCACCAGGTACATGCCCACGTAGACCACGTCCACCACGATCCACAGCCACCACGCCGCGGCGTGGCGGCGCGCCTGCCACCACTGCGCCACCAGGCTGAGCGCGGCAAGCATGGCGTCCAGCCAGGGCAGGGCGGCGTTGGTCCAGGTGTGCATGGCCGCGCCCAGGGCCAGGCCGAAGGCCACGCCCACGGCCAGGTCGCGGGCGCCGGCTTGCATCGCCAGCGGGGCGATGGCGACGCGGCCGTCGGGCTTGTCCTGGCGGTGCCAGGTGGCCCAGCCGTAGCCCAGGAACGCGGCGAAAGCGCCCTGCAGCAGCATGTCCGAATACAGCCGCGCCTCGAAGAACACCAGCGCGTACAGGCCCACCGACACCAGCCCCACCGGCCAGGCCAGCATGCGCCGCTGCGCCATCAGCCACACGCCCAGGGCGCTGGCGATGACCGCCGACCATTCCAGCAGGGCCGGGTTCATAGCGCGAAGCTCACCGTCAGCCGCGCCTGGCGCGGGGCGCCCGGGAACAGGTAGTAGTCGCCCGAGCTGCTGCCGGTGTCGCGCCAGTAGAAGCGGTTGAACACGTTGTCCACGCTCAGGTTCCAGTCCAGCGTGCGGCCGTGCAGTTCATGCCGGAAGCGCAGGCCGGCATCGACCACGCCGTAGGCGGGGGCGCGCACGCGGCCGTCGGCGGTGGCCACGTTGGAAGACGCGAAGCGCCAGCCGCCGGTCACGCCCAGCCCGGGCACCCACGGCAGCGCGTAGTCGGCATGCACGCTGGCGCGGGTGGTGGGCACGTTGATCAGCGAGTGGCCTTCGTAGGCCGGGGTGCCGGTGCCGCGCGCCCGCGCCCGCAGCACGCTGGCGCTGGCGCTGAGCTGCAGGTTGTCGCCCACGCGCCCGCGCGCGCTCAGTTCCAGCCCGGTGTGGGTCTGTTGGCCTTCCTGCACGAAGGTGTAGCCGTAGTCGCTCGCGTCCGGTTTGGCGTACTGGAACGGCCGGCTGATGCGGAACAGCGCCGCGCCCAGGGTCAGCGCGTCGGTGGGCGTGTACTTGGCGCCCACTTCCAGCTGGCGCGACAGCACCGACGGCAGGAAGCTGCCTTCGTTGCTGGTCCAGAACGGCGCTTCCTGGCCCAGGGCGATGCCGCGCACGTAGCTGGCGTACAGGTTGAGCTGCGGGTTGGCACTCCAGATCAGCGCGGTCTGCGGCAGGAAGTGCGATACCCGGCTGTCGCGCTCGGGGTTGCCGCGCTTGTCCCAGGCGCGCTCGTCCAGGCGCACGAAGCGGCCGCCGGCCAGCCACTGCCAGTCGTCGGCCAGCTGCATGCGGTCCAGCACGAACAGCGCCTTCTGGCGGCTGTCCACGCGCCGCACGGAGCGGCCCGGCTGCAGCGGCGAGGGCTCGAACTGCGGCACCGCGGGGTCATGGATGTTGCCGGTGCCGACGTATTCGTTGACGTTGCGGCGCTTGTCCACGCTGCGGTGGAAGTAGTCGGCGCCGAGCACCAGCTGGTGCCCGACCACGCCGGTGGCGAAGCGGCCGCGCAGTTCGGCGCGCAGCTGCTGGTTGCGGCGGGTGTCGTCGGGGCTGCGGTAGTCGTAGATGTCGTAGTCGCCGTTGGGCGCGAAGTAGTTGCCCGGCACGCTGCCGTCCCAGCAGGCTTGGGCGTAGTAACAGCCGTAGGCGAAGGCGACGTTGTCGTCGATCACCGAGCGGCTGTGGCTGGCCGACACGCGCGACTGCCACGCCGGGCTGAAATCGTAGGTGTGCAGTGCGCTGAGGTTGGTGCTGTCGATGCCCACCGGCTTCTGCCAGCGCTGGTAGCCCAGCATCTGCGTGCGGTCCACGTGCTGCGGCAGCGCGCTGGCGCCCAGCAGCTGGTAGCCCGAGGCCGAGCGCTGCGCGCTGGCTTGGTAACTGGCGTCCACCTCCAGCTTGCCGCGCTCGCCGATCAGCCAGTCGGTGGCCAGCGCGTAGAAGTTGCGGCGGCCATCGGCATGGTCGATATAGGAGTGGCTGTTGTCCCAGGCGGCATTGAAGCGCACGCCGATGCGCGGCGTCAGCCAGTGGCCCATATCGATGGCGGCGTAGCGTGAGCCTTCGGCGTCGGTGCCCAGGGTGACGTTGCGCACCTCGGCCGGGCGCTTGCCGACGTAGTTGATGACGCCACCCGGGGCGATCACCCCGGCGGCCAGCCCGGCCTCGCCCTTGAGGATTTCCACCTGCTGCACGTTCTCCAGCGCCAGCCGCTGTTCGCCGGCGATGCTCAGGCCGTTGAAGCGGTAGCCGGTGGCGGTGTCCAGTGCGAAGCCACGGATGGCGACGTTCTGGTAGTAGCCCACCGGCGCGTAGCTGTCGCCCAGCGAGGCATCGTTGTCGGCCAGCTCGGACAGCGTGCGCACCACGCGGCGGTCGAGCAGCCCGCGGTCCAGCACGCTGATCGAGGCCGGGGTGTTCTTCCAGTCGCCACTGCCGAAGCTGTTGGACTGCGGCTCCTTTGCGCCGGGTTGTTTGGCCTGCACACGCACGGCAGCCAGCTCGGTGGGCGAGCGCTCGGCGGCGGTGTCCAGGGCGTGCGCGTGCAGCGGCAGGGCCGCGGCCAGCGCGGCGGTCAACAGCGAAAGGGAGGGGCAGCGGTTCATTCGTTTCGTCATCAGCCGTGGGGGGAGACGAAGCGAAGGCGCGCACGCGCGACCGGCCACGAAGGCGGTGTGCCTGCTGCTCAAAGCTCCCTACGCCGGTGCAAACCGGATCAGGTTCCAAGGGACTCTCTCAGCCTGGACAAGCCCAGGCACCCCCGCTTCAGGCGCGTATTTGACCACAAATAGCGCGGCTTGGCCCGTGGGTGGGGTGGGGATGCTTGCGCGCATGGGGCCTCGCACCTCGTAGATGCGGGGCTCGCCCCGCATGGAGCTCTCCCGTCGAAGCCCCGTACGTGCAGCCAAGGAGCTGGAAAGCTCTGCCATCGGACTGGACGCCGCCGCCAGCGAGTTGGACGCAGTAGAAGCGCTCCGGCGGACTGCGGGCTTGCTCACCGGCAGAAATCGGCCAGGAGCGGTCGTTCAGAACACCTGAGTTAAGCCGGACCGATTTGTGGCCGAGGCGAGGTGATAATGTGCCACGCATTGACGCGGCCACGAAGCGATCTCGGCCTGAACGAATTGTTAGCGTCCACTTAGCTTTAAGGCAATTAAGGCAAGCGGGAAGAGCATGAAGAACACCCAGAAGGCACGCATTACGGCGCGGTCATTCTTGGAGAGGCTATTGGCTGCGGGTGAGAACGCCAAGCGCCAAACTCCACGGTAGAACCGCAGCCACCAATCCACTTGCACAATTCCTACGCTTTTAAGCACTTGAGGACTGGAACGCTCAAGTTTCAGCGCTGCCGTATGTACGAGCAGCGTAGTTGCGCCGAGTACCACTGCGATTACGGCGGAGATGGCAATCAGCAGGAATGTCATGATGTGGGCGCTAACGCCAGAGTTAAGGCGAGCCGCAAAGCGGCGTCGCCTTGAACGAATTGTTAGGTGGCAACCGCGCGCCACCTGTCCGGTGAAACACCAAACTGAAACTTTGCTTGGGCGAATGCTTCAGTGAGTGAGCTGTGCCAAGTGTCTCCATTGAATGAAGCTCCACCAGTTGACGAATTACTGATGAGAAGGAAACCCGATGAGTCGTGGACTATTGTCAAGCGAACAGGAACGACTCCGTTGTCAGTGATAGCAACGAAATCGTCAATCTCCAAGACTTCGCCTTGCATCATTGCCACCTAATCCCTGAATCAAGCCGCACCGTGAAGCGGCGTCGGCTTGAATGAATTGTTAGCTGTTATTGCCGGAAGGCAACTGCTTGTCATACCAGGCTTCTGAATGTACGTCTTTCTTGGCCGCGACTATCAAGGACTCTAGCTGCGCAACGGCTATACGAACAGGACGGCCATATACTGTCAGCTCCAGTGCCAGTGACTCATCCGCCGGATCAGCTACAAAGCTCGCGAAGTAATGTTTTTCCCCGGAGATATCACAAGAGAGCTCAAGCTGCATTCCCTCCCCATGCATCCCGGCCCATTGGGTACTGATTGTTGGATAAGATGCTGAACTGTTGCTCATAACGGCTAACACCTGGATTAAGCCGCACCGCGAAGCGGCAGCGGCTTGAATGAATTGTTAGGTCGCATCATCAGGCTCCCAGCGGAGATAGACAAGATGCTCCAATGGTGCGAGTGAAATGGGAAAAGGTGCAGCCACATGCTCCTCGTCCAATTCCCAAGAATCAGGAAAGTCACCGATGACTTCCGCTGCAGCATATGAGCAACTCTTTTGCGCTTGGCCTTTGGCTTCTCCGTCGTACTCGAAGCGCAGCCGAACAATGCGCGTGGTTTCATCCGCCTCTATGGAAGCTTGGCGCAGCTGCGGATGGACCTCGCCCCATAGGCCGCGGACCAGTGACAGAACTAAAGCTTGACGTGATGTGATGTTACTCATACGGCCAAACTACCTAATATACGGACCCACGGGTCCGGTTATGCGACTTGTCTACAAAGCACCGTATGGCGAGCTTTTCTCTTGCGATACCTCGATCTTAGGGTGGCTTGGTTCGGCTAACAAGCCAGCGTATAGCCGGACCCACTGGCGGGCTCAGTTATCACGGCAAGCTCGTTCCGGTAGCAGTACAGATGTCCGCCCTGGGCCGCTTGCCGCCGGCGCAGTGAAAGGACGCCCTACTCAGTTCGTCGGTATCGCCGGCCGGTTCAACCGGCGTCGGTGTTCGACCAACTCGACTGGGGATGTCCAGCCAACCGGCATTCCATGACCTTGTGCCGGGCAAGCCCGGCACCTACGGGTGTGGGTTCCCGCGGCGCCGCGCTCCATGGGGCAGGTTTGCCTTGCATGGTCCGTACTCCGTAGATGCGGGGCTTGCCCCGCATCCGGATTCAGGCGGCCGCGTGCAGCGCCGCCAACAGCGCCTGGCCTTCGGTGCTGCCGAACCATTGCGCATGGCCGAGCAGGAACGGTTGCCAGGCCACGTCGGCGTTGGCGGTGGAGCCGGTGACGCCTTCGAAGTACTCCACTTCGGACAGCGCGAAGTCCAGGTGCACCACCGGCAGCAGGTCGGCCAGCAGGTGCATGCGCGCGGCGGACAGCGGTAGCAGCTGGCGGTAGCCGTCGAGCAGCGCCAGTGCGATGTCGATGCGCACGGCCTGCGCGCCGCGTTCCAACTCCAGCCAAGCGACCGCATTGCGCTCGATGGCGGTGGCCAGGTCGAACAGCGCGCTGGTGGGCGAGGCCAGGCCGAAGTCGAGCACGGTGCTCACCGTGTCGCCCTGCCAGAGCAGGTTGGAAACGTGCCAGTCGTTGTGCGCCCACAGCCGCGGTTCGTCGCGCAGGCGCTCGGCCAGGCCCGCATGCCAGGGCAGCACGATCCCGCGTAGTTGTTCCTCCCACGGAATGCGCGCCAGGTAGCGGGCAAGGCCGGGGCGGTTGTACAGGTCGGCCTTGAGTGCGGCGATGGGGTCGTGGCTGCGGATCAGGTCGTCGCGCGCCACCAGCAGGTGGGTGCCGCGCTGCGGGGCGTGGTAGCGGGTGGCGGCCTGGTGCAGGCGCGCCAGCATGCGCCCGGCGTCGCGTGCCTGGGCGACGTTGGTCAACGGTGTCCATGACACCGCGTCGCGGTACAGGTCCTCGCCGTTGCCCGGTGTGTGCAGTTCGTAGGTCCAGCCGTCGTGTTCGACCGCGGTGGCGCCGTCGTGGTCGCGCAGCACCTGCACCACCGGCACGCCGGCGGCGGCCAGGTGCGCGATGAAGCGGTGCTCCTCGCCCAGCGTGGCGGCGTCGCGCACGCTGTGGTGGTGGCGCTTGACGAACACGCGCCCGGCGGCGGTTTCCACCAGCGCCGCGGCCGACAGCGGCCGCGGGCTGTGCCACTGCGCGGCGGTCGCGCCGCGCAGCTGCGCGAAGCGCCCGGCCAGCCACGCGATCTCGCGCGGGGCGATGGCGGGCCAGTCGGCGGGCACCTCGTCGTTGTTGAGGCCCTGGACGCGGTGGGAGCAGGCGGTCATGGCGGGATAAACCGGTGATGCGGGGCGGTGCGGGGCGACAGGGTAGCGTGCGGCACGCCAGCGGGCGCGTGGGTGGCAGGGGAAGCGCTGATGCGGAGCCGTCGGGCAAGTGCGCTACGTGGCGTAGGAAATCGCCGCCCGGGACTGTAGGGAAACGACGCGCCGCAGTATCGGCGATCAGCCTTTGCCGTGCTTCCCGCGCCCGTACTGCTTGATCAATTCCGCCAGCGCGTCGTCCTCGGCGAAGAAGTACGCCACCGGCAGGTCGAGTACCTCGGCGATGCGCTGCAGGGTCTGCAGGTCGGGCTGGTGGACGCCGGTTTCGTAGCGGTTGACGCGGGTGCTGGCGACGAAATCGTCCAGTCCGGCCTTGATGCCGAGATTGCGCTGCGAGATGCCATAGGTCTCCCGCGCTTCGCGCAGACGCACGCTGTAGACGGGGAGCTCTCTCTTCTCGGACAAGGCCGTGTACATCCCGGGCTTCGGTGCATGGAAGCTTCCGGAAGGGCGCTTGACACCGATACTACGTTAAACGTAGTGTGCGCACCGGGTTAATGAATGAACGCAATGCGTGCATGACGCTTCCGCTCCCTCGGCGGAAGCGCGGGCGGCAACGCAACCGCGCCGCGACGGCGCGCACACCGCCGCCGCACAGGGCCACGGGAAACACCACCTGCAATTCGCCCGCACCGCCGGTGCGCGCCGCTGCCATGGCGCGCGGCCGCCTGTGCGCCGGCATCGCGTGCCCGCCGCACCGGCCACCGTCCGGGCTGCGGGACAGCAGCACCGAGTACCCACCATGGAAACCAAAGGACGCAGCATGAAGACCCGCGCTTTACGCAACGCCATTTCCATCGCCCTGTTCGCCACGCTCTATGGCCAGGCTGGCACCGCCCCGGCGCGCGAGGCAGGCGCGGCCCGCGCCGTGCCGGGCGCAGGGCAGGGCGCCACGCCGCGGCAGGCGCCGCCGGTGGACGAGGATGCAGGGCAGGGCGCCGGTGCGCCGCGCGCGGCCGCCGCGGCGGCGACACCACCGGCCGACGCGACGACCGAACTGGAGACGGTGACCGTCACCGGCACCCGCATCCGCGGTGGCACCACGCCCTCGCCGGTGATCGCCATCGACAGCGAGCAGATCCGCCAGGAGGGTTTCAGTACGCTGGGCGAGGTGGTGCGCAGCCTGCCGCAGAACTTCAATGGTGGGCAGAACCCGGGGGTCGTCAGCGCGACCGGGTCGGGCAACCTCTACAACCAGAACGCGGGCGGTGGCTCCAGCCTCAACCTGCGTGGGATCGGCCCGGACGCGACGTTGACGCTGCTCAATGGCCGCCGCCTGGCCTATGGCGGGTTGATGCAGGCGGTGGACATCAGCGCGATTCCGCTCGCGGCCGTGGAGCGCATCGACATCGTCGCCGATGGTGCGTCCGCGATCTACGGCTCGGACGCGGTGGCCGGTGTCGGCAACGTGGTGTTGAAGCGCGACATGGACGGCGGCGTGGTCAGCGCGCGCTATGGACGCGCCGGCGACGGTGGCCTGGACACGCGCGAGTACGACGCGACCGCCGGCGCGGTGTGGAACGACGGTGGCCTGATCGCCACCTATCGCCATACCCGCATCGATCCGATCAATGCCAGCGAGCGGTCGTATACGCAGCACATGGCCCGGCCGTTCGTGCTCTACCCCGGTGGCACCACGCGCAGTGCGCTGCTGAGTGGCTACCAGTGGCTGGGCGAGAGCACCGAGCTGCGCCTGGATGCGCTGCGGACCGAGCGCGACCAGGTCTATTACCAGACTGGCCGGGGGCTCTACTACGACCAGCGGTCGGACGGCACGGCATGGTTCCTGGCACCGTCGCTGGAGATCGGCCTGGCGCACGGGTGGACCCTGCAGGCCGGGGCCGTGCGTGCGCGCGACCAGAACACCGGGCGGGCGTGGCTGGTGGCCAACGGCGGCGGCACGCCACGGCTGGTATCGGGGGTGTGCCGCTGCAATGAAAGCCGCTCGTATGAAATCAGCGCGGAGGGGCCGCTGCTGCAACTGGGCGCGGGCGAGGCCAGGCTGGCGGTCGGCGCGGGCTATCGCAGCAATGAGTTGGTCAACCGGAATCTCCTGGCCGGTACCCAGGTGCACAGCGAGGACAGCAGCAGGTTTGCCTACGCGGAAACCAGTGTTCCCCTGATTGGCGCCAGCATGGCGGTACCGTTCGCGCGGCGGTTGGAACTGACGGCCGCCGCGCGGATGGAGGACTACGACAGCTTTGGCCGGGTAACCACGCCCAAGCTGGGCCTGATCTACGCGCCCGGCCGCGACGTCACGCTCAAGGTGTCTTGGGGCAGGTCGTTCAAGGCGCCGACGCTGAACGAGCGCTATGGCAACCTGGTGGCGTACCTGGTGCCACCGTCGATGATCGGCGGTACCGGCTATGGGGCCGATGACGCGGTGCTGCTGTCCTGGGGCAGCAACCCGCGGCTCGGTCCGGAAAGGGCGACCACGCGCAGCGTGTCGCTGGCGTTCCATCCGGAGCACGTGCCCGGTTTGCAGGCCGACCTGACCTGGTTCGACATCGACTATCGCGAACGCGTGGTGCAGCCGTTCGCGGCCTTCGGCCAGGTGCTGAGCGACCCGGCGGTGGCCGAGTTCCTGGATTTCGCGCCCACGCGCGAACAGCAGGCCGCCCTGCTGGCCACATACGCCGGTGGCTTCTACAACTGGACCGGCAAACCCTACGATCCGGACACGGTGGTGGTGATCGGGCGCGGCGAATACGTCAACGCCAGGACGCAGCGGATCCGGGGACTGGACCTGTCCGGGTCGTACGGGCGCGCGCTGGGCCGGGGCCGCCTGGACCTGCGTGGTTCGGCGAGCTGGCTGGACAGTGCCCAGCAGAACACGCCCGGGCAGGCAGCGTTCGACCTGGCGGGGACGATCTTCTATCCGGCCAGGGTGCGCGGCCGCCTGGGGCTGGTGTGGACCGCCGCTGGGTTCACGGTGTCCTCGTTCGCCAATCACACCGGTGGCGTGAGCTACCCGGCACTGCGCCAGGACCTGGCTTCGTTCAACACCTTCGACCTCGCCCTGCAGTACGCCACGGCGCGCCGCGGCGGCACCGGCCCCGGCTTCGAGATCGGGGTGTCGGTGCAGAACCTGTTCGATCGCGCGCCGCCGCTGTACCGGCCGCTGGCGCCGACCGACGTGCCGTACGACTCGACCAACGCATCGGCGATCGGGCGTTACGCCAGCATCACCGTATCCGCGCACTGGTGAGCCGGATGGCGCCTGGCTCCATGGGGAGAGTCCAACAATGCATCCATTGATGAAGCGGGCCCGCTGCCTGGGTGCGCCGGCGGTGGCAGCGCTGCTGCTCAGCGCAGCGGCGAATGCGCAGGGCGTGTCACCCCGCCAGCTGGTGGAAGTCGCCGACCTCGGCGAACTGGCGGTTTCACCCGACGGCAGCCGGGTGGCGTTCCGGCTGCAACAGCCCTCGGTCGAGCGCAATACCCACGACACCACCTGGTATGTGCAGCCGCTGGACGCCAGCGCACCCGCGCGCAGGGTGGGCGAGGGCGGCCAGCCGTTGCGCGAATCGGACGGGGCATCGCTGGCGCCGGCCGGGGTGACGTGGTCGCCGGACGGCCGCTTCCTCTACTACCGGGCCCTGCTCGACGGTCGTGTCGCGGTCTGGCGTGCCCGCGCCGACGGTTCCGGGGCGCGCGCGGTGACACGCGACGCGGCAGACGTGCGTGGCTTCCGGCTGGCCGCCGATGGGCGCTCGCTCCACTACCGCGTGGGTGCCACCCGGCAGCAGGTGCGCGATGCCGAGCAGGCCGAGTACGACAACGGCATCCATATCGACGCAACCGTCGCGCTGGGCCAGCCGCTGTACCGGTCCGGACGCCTTGATGGGCGTGCCGCCACGCAGCGCCTGCACGGCGGCGACGTGATCCGTTCGCCGTTGCTGGCCGGTGTTGCCGACCGCTGGCTTGCGCTCGACCTGGCCACGGGGAACGCACGCGAGGTGAGCGGCGGGGCGGCGCCGCCTGTGTCGCCAGCGCATGCGCGGGTGGCGCCGTTCAAGGCCTGGAAGCTGGCCTGGGACGCGCACGCCGCCCGCGTCGCGATGCTGGTCCACGTGACCGAGTGGCAGGGGGTGGGGCCGCGGCCGGAGGTGGCATTGTCGGTGCTGGCGGCGGGCAAGGGCGCGCGGCCGGTGCAGTGCCGCGACCCGCTGTGTACCGGCAAGCCGATCACCGCCATCCAGTGGCGTCCGGGGCACGATGAGGTGCTGTTTACGGTGACCGACGCGGACGACAGCCAGGCCCAGTCCATTTTTCGCTGGAACGTCGCGTCCGGCCGCGTGCTCCCGGTGGTGCGTACCTCCGGGCTGATGAACGGCGGGCGTGGGGTCCCCGGCACCTGCGCCGTGTCGGCGGCGGCGTTGGTGTGCGTGGCCGCCGACGCCCGCCATCCGCCCCGGCTGGAACGGGTCGACCTGGACTCGGGCGACCGGCGCGTGCTGTTCGATCCGAATGCGGCATTGGCGGCGGACATGGCCAGCGTGCCGGTGCAGCGGCTGCACTGGCAGGACGCGGCAGGGCGCCGGTTCAACGGGCTGTACTTCCCGGCCCGGCGCGCCGCCGGCCAGCCCGCGCCGCTGTTCCTCACCTACTACCGGTGCTCGGGCTTCGTGCGTGGGGGAGTCGGCGACGAGTGGCCATTGGCGACACTGGCGGGCCATGGCATATCGGCGCTGTGCATCAACGCGCCCCCCAGCGTGCTGGATGCGGTTACCCGGTTCGAGATCGGCCGCTCGGCGATCGAGAGCGCCATCGCGCTGCTGTCGTCACGCGGCGAGATCGAGCCCGGGAATGTCGGCATGGGCGGGCTCAGCTACGGCACCGAGGTGACATTGTGGATGGCGATGCACTCGCATACGGTGTCCGCCGCTTCGGTCAGCAGCATCGCCTTCTCGCCGCTTGCCTACACGCTGATGAGCCTGTCGGGCGAGCCGTTCTTCTCACGTCTGCGCACCTATTGGCAGCTGGGCGATCCGGCGGCGACACCCGCGCAATGGAAACGCCTGTCGCCGGCGTTCAACCTGGACCGGATCCACATCCCGGTGCTGATGCAGCTGCCGGAGCAGGAATACCTGCATACGCTCGACTATGCGGTGCCGCTGATCCGTGACCGGCGCGCGGACCTGTACGTGTACCCCAACGAAGCGCACCAGAAGTTCCAGCCCCGGCACAAGCTGGCGGTGTATGAGCGCAACCTGGACTGGTTCCGCTTCTGGTTGCAGGGCTTCGAGGACCCGCAGCCCGCCAAGGCGGGGCAGTACGCGCGCTGGCGGATGATGGCGGACAGGCGGGGCGCGGCGTCGCCGGGGCAGGCGCCCGACTAGGATTGCCGGCGCACCCAGTTCTCCACCGCGCACAGGTCCAGGATGCGCCCGATCGCACGGTCGCGCGGGCCCGGCCCCCGCGCGAAGAACCGGTCCAGGGACGGACCGTCGACGATGCCCTGCGCATGCAGCACGCCCTCCCGCAGGTAGGCGTGCAGGCGTGGCGCGTGGCGGGCATGCAGCGCACCGATGTACGCACTGAACGATCCTTTGCTGCGGCGTGCCAGGATCGCGTGTGGCAGCATGCCCGCATAGGCCTGGCGCACGATGGAACGGTTCTGCGCGCCGGCGATCCACATCCAGCTGGGTGCCCGCAATGTCGCCTCCATCACCGGCTGCGACAGCAGCGGCAGCCGCAGGTGCGCATGCATCCCGCGCGGCGCGGAATCGCGGTAGATCTGGGTCGCTGCGAGCGCGAAGATCCGCTCGCGTTCACCCGGAAGGGCGCGCCCGGGCATGTCCAGCCACGGGTGCGGGTCGGGCGCGCATGCGGCGGGCCCGGGCGCGAGGAAGGCATCGGCCATGGTGCAGGCCGGCGCGGGCGGCCGCATCAGTTTGCGCAGGGCAAGCCGTGCGGCCTTCCAGACCGTGCACTGGTGCAGTCCGGCCAGGTCGTGGATGGCACGCAGTGCCTGCGCCGCCCCTTTCTGCCGCAATGCATCCGCCGCCGGTGCCGCGGAGGTCAGGTAGCAGAAGACGGTGTCGCCCCCGCCACCGGAGAAGAAGCTGGCCGCACCGTGGCGGCGCCGGGCCTGCGCCATGATCGTATCGGTGACGTGCTGCAGCATCCCGACCCGCGGCGTCGTCGTGCACGGATCGATGTCGAAATCATGCGTCGCCGATTCCAGGCCCATGGTCTGGGCGTCCAGCGGTGCGTCGATGAGCGCTGCCACCTGGCGGGCGTAACGGCGCTCGTCAGCGCCCGGTACCGGCGTCACCAGGGTGCAGCACGCCACCTCGGCGCCGCTGTCCTTCAGGCCGATACCGACCACCGAGGAATCCAGCCCGCCGGAGAGTTCCAGCAGGATCGAGCGGTCGATGCCGGCCCAGGCGCGGGTCGCCATGTCGACCGCGGCACGAACCGCTTTGGCCGCTTCGTCGGCGCAGGCATACGGCGGTTCCCCGGTCACCACGTCCCAGGGCGACCAGGCGACATGAACGCTCGTGCGTCGTCCGCGTACCTCAAGCCGGGTGCCGGGGAGCAGTTCGTGTGTGCCCGCCAATGCGGTCCGCGCGCTTTTGATGTCCGGATAACGCAGCCGATGGCCGATGGCGTCCCAATCCACGCGCCGGCGATAGCCGGCCAGTTGCACGGCCAGCCCGACGTCCGACGCGACGAACCCCTGGCCGCCATCGATGTGATGGATGCAGGGCATTCCGCCTTCCGGGTCACGCTGGAAGCTGATGTCGCCGGCCTGCGCGGGATCCGCCTGGACGATGAGGTAGGCGCCCCAGCAGTCCTGCAGGATGTGCCGGCGCAGATCCGCGGGGCTGCGGCAGTCCGGAAGCTGCGCCGCATGGGTGATCGGCAGGCCCGCGCGCGAGAACACGTGGCCCAGGATCAGGCCCTGGCCCGCCAGCGGGATCACCGGCGTGGTGGCGCAGACATGCAGCGTGCAGCCGGCCGCCAGCCGGTGGCGCTGCATGCCGGACGGGAAGTGCCGGCGCACCGCGTCATCGAGCGGCTGCGCAGCATCGCCGGTGGCCGGGTGCAGCAGGGCGATGTACCGGTACGCCATCACACCACCCGGATCGGCGTGTGCGCGCAGGCGTTGCCGACGGTGTCGTTCAGTACCAGGTGTCGTACCTGCACCCAGCAGTGCGCCGACAGGGGGGTGGCCACCACCCCGAACACCAGGTGCGCGAACAATCCACGCCTGGCCAGGAAGCGGACCAGGGCGATCGAGTCGGGCAGGCAGCGGGTCGCGGCGGGATGGTAGAGGCGGGGAATGCGGAAAGCCGCGGATGCCTCGCACAGCCGGTGCTGCAGGGCATGCGACAGTCCGCTGTCCTGCACGTGCGCACGCGCGTCACGATAGCGGGCCATGGATGCCAGCGTGTCCTTCAGCGTGCGGTACCGCAGCTGCAGCTGCACCGAGCTGACATCGCTGAAGGCGCCGAGGGCCGCACCCGCGCGGACCGCTTTGCCGTGCGGCATCGGTTCCATCGCGCTTTCACGCGGGGCATCGATGGCGGTCGACGCCGGCTGCGCGCCGTCTCGCGCCACTGCCGGCAGGAGCCCGCGCAGGCACCCTGTATCGGACGCCGACGCTGTGGCGCCGCGCAGGTGCGCGAGAAAGGCACATTCCAGTGCGTCGGAAAGGCGGAAATAGCGGTCCGCCGCCAGATCCAGGAACAGCGGGCGGCCGTCGATCAGGCAGTAGGACAGATCCGGGTCGATGCAGCGTGGCATGGCGGGCGCTCCGGCCGAAGAACAGGGCGCACCTCGCGGTGCGCCCTGCTTCCTACTCTTCCGAAATGCCGGGGACCGGCTCGCCGCCCATCGGCTCGTTGCCCTGCAGGATGCCCTGCGTCTCCACACTGGCGACGCCGAGCACGATCACATCGTCCGCGTGCATGCGGTGGTTGTCGTTGCTGTTCATCTTTGCCTCTCCTGCGGTTGCGTCATGGCGGTTTCCATGACGACAGCCAGCCTAGGAGCCGGGAAATTTGATTATCAAATGATTATTGCGTTGCTAAACGATGATTGTCCGAAGACGTGCAGCCGGTCATGCAATGCGCCGCTTCCCTGTGCGGTGCATGGGCGCCGCTGCTCCGGCATGCGCCGGCCGGCACTGCCGGCACCATGCACCGGCGTGATGGCATGCGCGCGGGCGGTGGTGCATGGGCGACGGTTACGGCTGCTGGTCGCGACGGTCGACCAGCAGCGCCACGATCCGCGGCACCAGTTGCCTGCGGCGTGCGTGATACGCGCGCAGCCCGGCCCGCAGCGCCGCCATGTCGCGCGCCTGCCAGTGGCCGCCGAGCCGCGCCAGTTCCTCGTCGGGCTGGTCGATGAGGCCGCGTTTGGCGCGACGCACCGGCGCGAGCCGGTCGTTGGCCTGTTTCACCGCATGGTGCAGCGGGCGGAATCCGGGCGCGCGGGCGATGGCGTCGAACAGCTGCCAGGTGCCCTTCACCGGGTCGCCGTGGGGACCGCCAGGCAGGTACGGCAGTGCTTCGCCGGCGCCCACCGCGGGCGGTGCCTCGACCTCGCAGGCCATCAGCAGCAGGCGTTCCATCCAGTCGTAGAGGTCGCGCAGGGCGACTTCGGTGAGCAGCGGCACATGCAGTCCGTCGCGGGCGTGATCGTCGATCAGCCCCTCACCGACCAGGCGGTACAGCGCGAACCGCACCGGCGTGGGACTGATGCTGAATTCCTCGGCCAGCGTGCCCGGATCGATCCGCTGCCCGGGCAGGTAACGCCCCGACTGCAAGGCCCGCCGGAGCTGGCGGTAGAGCAGTGCGCTCTTGGAGCGGTTCGCACGCATGGGCGGACTCCCTGTCTGCGTATGGCGTCCTTCTCGCGGTCGATGGTACAGGAAGTGCCCGCGCACGCCGCCACGGGCGTGCCGCTGCGTGGCGTGAGCGGCATGTCGCGATGCGCGCCAGGGCGCCGGCGGCTGGCATGATGCGCGCATGCCGCCCACCCTCGACCAGCTCCGCCGCTATGCCGTGGCCCGCTCGCTGTTCGCGCCGACCACGCTGATGCGGGCGATCACCAAACTCGGCTTCGTCCAGGCCGATCCCATCCGTGCGCCGGCACGCGCGCAGGACCTGACCCTGCGCCACCGGGTCAGGGACTACCGTGCCGGCGAGCTGGAACGGCGCTATCCGCGCCTGCCGCTGGAAGAGGATTTCTTCGTCAACTACGGCTTCCTGCCGCGCGCGCACCAGGCGCTGATGCATCCGCGGCAGGCGCGCGTGGCATGGACTCCGGCACGCTGGAAGCAGGCGCACGCGGTGCGCGCGTTCGTCGCCGCGCACGGTGCGGTGCATCCGCGCCAGGTCGATGCCCATTTCGCCCACGGCAAGACCACCAATGGGTTCGGCGGCGCGTCCAACGCCAGCACCCAGCTGCTCGACGGCATGCACTACCGCGGCCTGCTGCGGGTGGCGCGGCGCGATGGCGGTACGCGCGTGTACGCCGTGCGCGAGGACGCCCCGCCGGTGGCGGCGCAAGAGATCCCCGCGCGGCTGGATGCGTTGCTCGACCTGATCGTGAATACCTACGCGCCGCTGCCGGCCGCCAGCCTGCGGCAGCTGGTCGGCTACCTCGGCAACGGCGTGCCGCAGTGGCGCGATGCGTGCCGGCCGGCGCTGCTGCGCGCGCGGCAGCGCCTGCAGTGCGCGCGCGTGGACGGCGTGGACTGGCTGTGGCCTGACGGTGAGCGCGCCGAAAGCCGGCGTTGGCAGCCGGATGAGGACGCGCGCCTGCTGACGCCGTTCGACCCGGTGGTGTGGGACCGCCGCCGCTTCGAACAACTGTGGGGCTGGAGCTACCGGTTCGAGGCTTACACCCCGGCGCCGAAGCGCAAGCTCGGCTACTACGCGATGCCGTTGCTGTGGCGCGGGCAGGTGATCGGCTGGGGCAACCTGTCGGTAGTGGCGGGCGCGCTGCAGGCGCGGCTGCACTATGTCGCCGGCCACGCGCCGAAGGACACCGCGTTCGACACCGCGCTGGAGGCGGAGCTGGCGCGGATGCGGGTATTCCTTGGCCTGGAGGGCTGAACCGCCGTTGTTTCCCCGGCGCTCACGTTTGTGTCCGCGCGCATCACGCCCGGGCACACCCCGCTGACCGGCCGCAGCGCACGCTCGATCCGCGGCAGGTGCCGCGATGCGCGAGGAACTCCCATGGCCCACACCCGTGACAGCACCGGCCAGGTGCAAGCGCCGTCGCGCCCCGCTGGCGGCGGCCCGCGCACGATCCACCCCGCACGGCAGGCGGCGCGGGGGGCGGCAAGCGTTCCGGCCACTGCCATGCGCGCGCTTGCCGGTCGTCGCGCAGGCAGGGGGCGGCCATGAACAAGCGCCATGTATTCAGTGCGCCCGGGCTGGCGCTGGCCGAACAGGCGATGGCGGCCGCGCGCAGCGCCGGCGTGGACAACGACGCCATCCTGCTGGTCGCGCGCGCCGACATCGAGAAACGCGCGATTCCGGATACGCGCAAGATGGCCGATACCGACCTGATGGCGGCGGTGGGCCGTGGCGCCGGTTACGGCGCCGCCACCGGGCTGTTGGCCGGACTGGTGGCCGTTGCCGTGCCGCCGCTGGGCATCACCCTGGCTGGTGCCGCGGCGGTGGGCGTGGCCGGTGCGATGGTCGGCAGCCTGGCATCGGCACTGCTGGGGGCGAGCGTGCCCGATCCGGTGCGCCAGGCCTTCGACGATGAAGTCCAGGCCGGCCACATCCTGCTTGTGATCGACGCCGAACCGGAGGTGCTCGACGTGGCCGGCGCGGCCATCGTGCGCCTTGGCCTGCGCCCGCTGCCCTACGAATCCACCTCGGCGCTCAGCTGACGCCCCGCGCCGGCACGCCCGCGCATGTGCCCATGCGCACTCGACGCCAACGCGGTTGTTGCCTATGGTCGGCGCTTCGCCAATCGAGGGGAGCGGGCAATGCGCGTTGGGCTTGTGCTGGGAATGTGGCTGCTGGCCGGTTGCCTGCAGGCGGCCGAGCCGGTGGCGACGGTACGGGTGGCGTTCGACCGCGACGGCGTGACCGCCACGCAGGTGCAGGGCATGGCCGACATCGCCGCCGGGCGCGCGGTCAGCGCCGACGATCCGGTGCGCATCGCCTCGATCTCCAAGCTGGTCACCGCGCTGGGGGTGATGCGCATGGTCGAGGCCGGGCAGCTGGAGCTGGACGCGGATGTGTCGCGCTGGCTCGGCTGGCCGCTGCGCCACCCGCAGTTCCCGGACACGCCCATTACCCTGCGCCTGCTGCTGTCGCACCGCGCCGGGCTCACCGATGCCGCCGGCTACTACGCCGTGCCGCTGGGCGCGCCGCTGCGCACCGTGCTGGACGACCCGCGCGCGTGGGACACGGCGCACGCGCCGGGCACGTACTTCCGCTACGCCAACATCGATTTCCCGCTCATCGCCGCGGTGATGGAGAAGGCCAGCGGCGAACGCTTCGACCGGCTGATGCAGCGCCTGGTGCTGCAGCCGCTCGGCATCGCCGCCTGCTACAACTGGGCCAGCTGCGACGACGCCAGCGTGGCGCGCGCGGTGGTGCTGTACGACGAAGCGCACCGGCCGGTGCGTGACGACAACCGCGGCCGTCGCCCCGATTGCCCGGTGGTGGCCGCGGCCGATGGCAGCTGCGACCTGGGCCGCTGGCGCGCCGGCGACAACGGTGCGTTGTTCGCACCGCAGGGCGGGCTGCGCATTTCCGGCAACGGCCTGGCGAAGATCGGGCGGCTGTTGCTGGGGGGGGGCGAAGTGGACGGCGTGCGCCTGCTGCGCGCCGACTCCGTGCGCGAACTGGCACGCCCGCAGTGGACCTACGCCCCCGGCGACGGCATGACCACCGAAGAGGACGACAGCGGCCAGGGCGGTGACGGCTTCTTCTGCCGCTATGGCCTGGCGATGCAGACCCTGGCCACGCCGGTGAAGGGCTGCCGCGACGATCCGTTCGGCGATGGCGTGGCGCGCATCGGCCACTCCGGCTCGGCGTACGGGCTGCTGTCGGGGCTGTGGGTCGACCCGGCCAGCGGCACCGGCGTGGCGTTCTTCGCCACCGGCCTGCCGGAAGCGCGCAAGGGCGAGCACTCGGCGTTCTCCGCGGTCGAGGAGCGTCTGCTCAAGCCGTGAGGCGCGGGGGCGCCGCGCCGCACGCTCAGGCGGGGCGGGCGCCCGCCAGGTGCGCGGCCAGCTGGCTGATGCCGCCCACCGCCAGCTCCACCCAGATCGCGAGCAGCGCGCACAGCAGGGCGATGCCCAGCGTCCACCGCTGCCCCCTGCCGCCGAGCCGGGGCGCGATACAGGCGTAGCCCAGCCCGGTGGCGAACAGCAGGGCGCCCATCACCACGAAGTCCAGCGGGCCCCAATGCCAGCCTTCGCCGGCGGGCGCGTGGCGGTCGCGGAGGGTCAGGGCCAGGGGGACGAGCAGCAGCAGGCCGGTGCCGACGGCCGGGCGGATCACGCGGTGCTTCATGGCGGTACTCCACAAGGGAAGGAGGAGCCCGCAGCATCGGCCCGTTTCGCGGCGCCTCGATGGGGGCGCGGCGAAGTCACGGTGAAGTCCGCCCGCGGTCATCGCCCCGCCGGCGCTGTCGGCGCAGTGCGGCGCGCATCAGGCGCTGGAAGGTGGGGCATTGCAGGTGGTCGGCGTGACGGCAGCCTGCGGCATGGCGCAGGCCATCGCGCAGGGCCTGCAGCCGGGTGATGCGCCGCTCCAGCGGGTCGGCCTTGCGCAGCAGCTGCGGGCGATCGATGCCGGGCATGGCGCCGTCGCCGAGCATGCTGCCGATCTCCTCCAGCGGGAACCCGGCCGCGCGCCCCAGTGCGATCAGCGACAGGCGCTGCAGCACCGAGGTCGCATAGACGCGCCGCAGCCCGTTGCGACCGATCGGCTGGACCAGGCCGCGGGTTTCGTCATAGCGCAGGGGGACGCGGCGATCCCGCTCTGCCGTACCACCTGCCCGATGTCGATCTCCTGCACGCTTGACCTCAAGTCGGCTTCAACGTCGAGACGGATGGAAACAGGTTTGCGCACAGGCGGGAAGGGCGATGGACGGTGGGGGAGTCATGCTGCGGGTCGTGGTCATGGGCATCGTCGCCACCGCGGCGACCGATCTGTGGGCGGTGCTGCTGCGCCGGCTCGGGCGTCCCACCCTGGACTACGCGCTGCTCGGCCGCTGGATCGGGCACTGGCGCGCCGGGCGCTGCCGCCATGCCGCCATCGGCGACGCCGCGCCGGTCAGGCATGAGCGCATGCTGGGCTGGTGCGCGCATTACGCCATCGGCGTCGGCATGGCCGGGACGCTGATGGCGATGCCGGGCAGTACCTGGCTGCGCCAGCCGACGTTGGGCGCGGCGCTGGGGTTCGGCGTGGGCAGCGTGCTGCTGCCCTTCCTGATGATGCAGCCGGCGTTCGGCGCCGGCATCGCCGCCGCGCGCACGCCGCGGCCGTGGCAGGCGCGGCTGCAGAGCCTGGCCACGCATGCCGTGTTCGGTGCCGGACTGTTCGCCGGGGCCGTGATATTCGACAAATTTATTATTTAAATCAATGGTTTGAATAAAATAGACATAACGCTGCTAGCCTGTTCCCGCCAATCATCTGGGGAACCCCATGACCATCGGATCGCAGTCGGACATCGACGGCCTGCAACGTATCGGCCGGCTGGTCGCGCGGGTGCGCGAGGAAATGCTCGCCGTCGCCTGCCCCGGTATGACCACCGGTGAGCTCGACCTGATCGGCGAGCGCCTGCTCGCCGCGCACGGCGCGCAGCCGGCGCCGCGCCTGACCCTTGGCTTCCCCGGCGCGACCTGCATCAGCGTCAACGAAGAGGCCGCCCACGGCGTGCCGGGCGCGCGCGTGCTGGCCGCTGGCGACGTGGTCAACGTGGATGTCTCCGCCGAACTTGGCGGCTACTTTGCCGACACCGGCGGTACCCGCGTGCTACCCACGGCCGCGGCGCGCGACCTGCGCCTGTGCCACGCCGCACGCAGCGCACTGGCCAACGCGCTGAAGGTCGCGCGTGCCGGCCAGCCGCTCAACCGGATTGGTGCGGCGATCGAGCGCACCGCGCGCCAGGCCGGCTTCCGCGTGATCGAGAACCTGGGCAGCCATGGCGTCGGCCGCGCGCTGCACGAGGAACCGGACCACATTCCCGGCTACCACGACCCGCACGACACGCGGCGGCTGCACGAAGGCATGGTCATCACCATCGAGCAATTCCTGTCCACGCGCAGCCGCATGGTCGAGGAAGGCGACGACGGCTGGACCCTGAGCGGCGCGCCCGGCAACCGCTCCGCGCAGTACGAGCACACGCTGATCGTCACCCGTGGCGAGCCGATCGTGGTGACGTTGCACTGAGCGCGCGTGGCATCGACACCCCCTGCACGCACCGGCGGCCAGGGTGGTGGCATGTCCCCGCACCCCCGACCGGCATGAACGCGTCGCCGCTGCGTACCCCCGATGGTCGTTACTTGGTGGTGCGCGGCCGCCTGTGGCGCGCCACCAATCCGCATCTGCCGGAGGAACAGCGGCAGGCGGCGGTGCGTGAGCTGATGGCCGCGCGTCGCGAGGTCGGCCGCGCGCGCCGCGCCGGCGACCCGCAGGCGCTGGCGCGTGCCGGCCAGGCGGTGGACGCGGCCAAGCGCGTGCTGGGCGAACGTGGCCCGGTGTGGTGGAGCGATGGCGCCCCTGACTACAACCGCCACCTGGCCAAGAACACGCCCTATGCGGCGTGGCATGCGCGGGTGACCGCCACCGCGGACGCTTGAGCAGCCGCGCCGCGCCGCGGGCACGGCACCGGAGAAGACCACACCCCGTAGGTGCCGGGCTTGCCCGGCACTTGTGCGGTGTGGCTCGGCCGGTATCGGGATACGGATGGACGACGCGTGATCAGCGCGGATGCCCGCCACACACCGTAGGTGCCGGGCTTGCCCGGCACGGCGCCCTCGCCCAGCACGGCGCCATGCAAAAAACACGCGGGGCGGGGTGGGCTCGCCCGGCACGGCGCGGTTCGGAAGGGCGTGCAGAAAAGCATGCGGGGCAAGCCCCGCATCTACAGGACGGTATGCCATGCAGGCGCCGGGCTTGTGCGGCGTGGCTCGGCCGGTATCGGAACACGGATGGACGACGCGTGATCAGCCCGATGCCTGCCACACACCGTAGGTGCCGGGCTTGCCCGGCACGGTGCCATGCAAAAAACACGCGGGGCGGGGTGGTCTCGCCGGCACGGTGCGATGCGGGATGGTGTGCAGAAAAGCATGCGGGGCAAGCCCCGCATCTACGGGTATGTCAATGCGGGTGCCGGGCTTGTGCGGCGTGGCTCGGCCGGTATCGGAACACGGATGGACGACGCGTGATCAGCGCGGATGCCCACCACACCGTAGGTGCCGGGCTTGCCCGGCACGCCGCCCTTGCCCGGCACGCCGCCCTTGCCCGGCACGGTGCCATGCAAAAAACACGCGGGGCGGGGTGGGCTTGCCCGGCACCGTGCCATGCAAAAAACACGCGGGGTGGGATGGTCTCGCCCGGCACGGCGCGATGCGGGAAGGCGTGCAAAAACATGCGGGGCAAGCCCCGCATCTACGGGGCGGGGTGGGCCTGCCAGTCGGCCTGGCCGGCGGCCAGGGTCCAGCCGATCAGCTCGGTGGTGGTCCGTGCCAGCGCGGTCTCGAACGCGGTGGCCACGCTGGGCACCGCGGTGTCGGCGGCGGGCTCGGTGACCAGGAAGGTGCGCGAGGCCACCACGCGCTGGTCCAGGCTGTGGATCAGCTTGGCATTGAGCTCGATGGTCGCCGCCGGGCGTGCGTTGCCGGCGTAGTCCGCCTCGAAGCGGCGCAGGTCGATGGCCAGCTTGTAGTCCGAGCGGATGCCGGTGGCGATGCGCGCCACCGCGCCGATCCGGCCGGAGTCCTCGAAGCCGCGCAGCAGCGCGTCCTCGAGCATGTCGGTGGCCGGTTGCGACCAGGTGGCGCCGCGGTAGACCTCCAGTTCGCCGGGGGTCGGGCGCACGTTGATGCGCGGGCTGTCCACCAGCCGCGCGGCGGCGGGCTTGGCCACGGCCAGTTGCCAGTCCACCCGTGGCCACGAGGCGTCCACCGCGACCCGCGCCTGCGGCGCGTAGATGGTGATCGGGTGGCGGTCGCCGCTGGCCAGCACCGAGCAGCCGGCCAGGGCCAGGACGCAGAAGGGGGCGAGTAGTCGCATCGACGGGAAGCGCTTCATTTGGGTTCGAACTCCTTCGGTGCATCGCGGCCGAGCAGGTAGCGCGCCGGGTTGTTCTCGAGGCGGTCGCTGACCCGGCGCAGGTCACGGATCAGCCCGCGCAGTTCGGTCAGGGTCGGGCCCAGCTGGGCCAGGCCATCGTTGGCGAAGCTGTTGATGGCCGCGCGGTTCTCGCCGAGGATCGCGTTGGCGTTGCCCGCGGCCGAATCGAGCTTGGCCAGGCTGGCGTCGAGCTTGTCCAGTGTGGCCGGCAGCTGCCGCACCACGTTCTGGTCCAGGTGCTGGAGGGTACCGTTGGCGGTGGCCAGGGTGGTGTTGAGGTTGCGCGCCGCGTCGCGCGCTTCCACCAGCAGCGCCTGGGTGCCCTGGTCACGGTCGGCCAGGCCGCCGCTGACCGTTTCCAGGTGCGCCAGGGTGTTGGAGATGCGCTCCACGTTCTCGTCGCTGAGCAGCTGGTCCATGCGCTCGACCACGCGGTTGGCCACGTCGGTGATGTTCTGCAGCGCCGAGGGCGAGGTCTGGATCGTCGGCACCTGCTCGCGGTTGACCGTGGTCAGCGCCGGCGCCTGCGGGCTGCCACCGCTGAGCTGGATGATGGCCGGGCCGGTGATGCTGGTGATGGCCAGCTTGGCGCGGGTGTCGGTCTTGACCGGGGTGGTCGAGTTCAGCCGCAGCTTGGCGATCACCTTGCGCGGGTCATCCGGCGCCAGCGACAGGTCGGTGATCGAACCGACCGAAATGCCGTTGTACTGCACCGGGCTGCCGACCGACAGGCCGGTCACCGCTTCGTCGAACACGACGCGGTACTCCTGCCAGGTGCGGTCGGACGAATACTTGGCCGCCCACAACCCGAAGCCGAGCAGGGCCAGCGAGACGATGAGGGTGAAGGCGCCGATCAGGACGTAATGGGCTTTGGTTTCCATGGGGTCACGGCCGGGAAGGGGGAGCGGGGAGCAGCGGACGCCGGTGCGCGGCGGCGTCCGGCCGGTGCGGGGATGAAGACTGCCGCAGGGCGGTGAAGGCGAAGCGATGGTGGCGGTTCATTCGCGCCCCCCGGCTTCGCGTTCCCCGCTGCCACGCGCGGCGCGTGCGCGCGGGCCGTGGAAGTATTCGCGGATCCACGGGTGGTCGAGGCGTTCGATCTCCGGCAGTGGCGCGTTGGCGACCACCTTGTGGTCGGCCAGCACCGCCACCCGGTCGCAGATGGCGTAGAGCGTGTCCAGGTCGTGGGTGATCAGGAACACGGTCAGGCCCAGCGCTTCCTGCAGGGTCTTGATCAGGCGGTCGAAAGCGGCCGCGCCGATCGGGTCCAGCCCGGCGGTGGGTTCGTCCAGGAACAGCAGCGGCGGGTCCAGCGCCAGCGCGCGCGCCAGCCCGGCGCGCTTGCGCATGCCACCGGACAGCTGCGAGGGCAGCTTGTCGAGCGCATCGGCCGGCAGCCCGGCGAGTTTCACCTTCAGCAGCGCCAGTTCGTAATGCCAGCGCTCGGGCAGCTCCGGGTGGTGCTCCTTGAGCGGCACCTGCACGTTCTCGCCGACGGTGAGCGAGGAAAACAGCGCGCCGTCCTGGAACAGCACCCCGGTGTTGCGCTCCACATGCAGGCGCGCGGCCGGTTGGTCCGAGCGTGCGTCCACGCCCAGCACCTCGATCTGCCCGGCATCGGGGGTACGCAGGCCGAGGATGGAGCGCATCAGCACCGATTTGCCGGTGCCCGAGCCGCCGACCACGCCGAGGATCTCGCCGCGGCGCACGTCCAGGTCCAGCCCGTCGTGCACGGTCTGGTCGCCGAAGCGGTTGACCAGACCGCGCACGCGGATGGCCAGTTCGTCGCCGCCGTGCCTGTCCCTAGAGGGAATCGCCATCGTGCCGCCCCCTCACCAGTCCATGTGCATGAACCACAACGCGGCCAGCGCGTCGAGGATGATGACCAGCGAGATCGTCTGCACCACGCTGGAGGTGGTGCGCTCGCCCACCGACTGCGCCGTGCCCTGCACCTTGAGCCCTTCCAGGCAGCCGATCAGGGCAATGATCAGCGCGAACACCGGGGCCTTGGACAGCCCCACCAGCAGGTGCCGCAGCTGCATGGTCTCGTGCATCCGGGCGATGTACATCTGCGGCGGGATGCCCAGGTCGAACGCGCCCACGGTGACGCCACCGGCCAGGCCGGCGACCATGGCGATGAAGGTCAGCAGCGGCAGCGTCACCACCAGCGCCAGCACCCGTGGCAGCACCAGCAGGTCGATCGGGTCCAGGCCCAGGGTCTGGATCGCGTCGATCTCCTCGCGCGCCTTCATCGCCCCGATCTGCGCGGTGAACGCGCTGGCGGTGCGCCCGGCCAGCACGATGGCGGTCAGCAGCACGCCGAACTCGCGCAGGAACGCGATGTTGACCAGTTCCACCACGTAGATCTCGGCGCCGAAGTCGCGCAGGATGGTCGAGCCGAGGAAGGCGACCACCGCACCCACCAGGTAGGACAGCAGCGCGATCAGCGGCACCGCGTCCAGCCCCACCTCTTCCATCTGGTGCACGGTGGCGGTCAGGCGCAGGCGCCGTGGCTGCCGCAGCAGGCGCGCCAGCTTGGCCAGGTTCTCGCCGAAGAAGCCCACCAGCACCACGATGTTGCCGGCGATGGCATGCACCGAGCGGCCGAGCCGTTCCAGCGCCGCGGCCACGCCGTAGTCGCGCTGCGGTGGCGGGCGCTCGTCGGCGACCTCGTCGATGGTGCACACCAGCGCGCGGTGCTCGTCGCGGAACAGCAGCGCATCGTCGCTGAGCCCGGCGCTGCGCGAGTAACGCAGCAGCTGCAGCACCCCGGCCGAGTCGAGCTGGTCGATGCCGCGCGCGTCCAGCCCGCGCACCGGTGCCCGGATGTCGCCCAGCACCTGGGCCGATTGCAGGGCGGTGGACAGGGTCCAGCTGCCCGACAGCCGGAGTTGGCCGTCGACGTCCGGGTCCATCGCGCAGTGGGGCGGTTCGGCGTTCTTCATGGGGGCGTCCGCCGCCGAGCATACCCTGTCACCCCGTCGCGGGCCCATGAAGCGATCAAGCCGGCGCACTTCCGGGTGATACTAATGCGCATGTCCGCCGAATCCATCGCCTCCGTTTCCATCGTCCCCGGACGCGCAACCTATGCGCAGCGCGTGGCCTTCGTCACGGAGATCGCTGGCCGCCTGCATACCTACGGCACCACCGCGCAGCGGCTGGAAGCGGCGGTGGTGGCGCTGGCGCAGCGGCTGGACCTGGATTGCGAGCCGTGGTCCAACCCCACCGGGCTGATCCTCAGTTTCAGCGACCCGACCCAGGCGATCGGCTCCAGCGACATCACCCGCGTGGTGCGCTTGGACCCGGGCAGCAACGACCTGCACAAGCTGACCCTGGCCGACCAGATCGCCGACGCGGTGGCGAGCGGGCAGATGAGCATCGCCCAGGGCCATACCGCGCTGCGCCGGCTCGACAAGACGCCGACCTGGCGCGACAACGCGCAGATGCTGCTGTCTTTCTGCCTCGGCTCGGCCGGCGTGGCCGGCATGTGGCGGCTGCCGTGGCTGGACGTGGTCACCGCCGGTTTCACCGGCCTGCTGATCGGGCTGATGCTGTTCTACACCGACCGCCGCGTGGCCACCCGCGAGGCCAGCGACGCGCTGGCGGCGATGCTGGCCGGTTTCGTCGCGGTGCTGGTGGCGACCTTCATTGGTCCGTTGAACCAGAATTCGGTGATCATCGCCTCGCTGGTGGTGCTGCTGCCGGGCATGGCGCTGACCAATGCGGTCAATGAGCTGGCCAGCCAGCACTGGGTATCGGGCACCGCGCGTTTCGCCGGTGCGCTGACCACGATCATGAAACTGACCGTGGGCGCGATGATCGCGGTGACCATCAGCGACCTGATCGGGCTCGATCCGCTGGTGCGCGGCTCGCGCCCGCAACCGGAATGGGTGGAATGGGCCTCGGTGATGCTGGCCGCGTTCGCCTTCGCGATGCTGTTCCGCGCCTCGCGCCGGGATTATCCCTGGGTGATGGCCGCGTCGCTGGCCGGGTATGCCATTTCCCGTTATGGCGGGCAGCAGTGGGGCGGGCCGGCGGGGATATTCCTGGCGGCGATGATGCTGACCGCCGCCGGCAATCTGTTCGGTCGCGTGGTGCAGCGCCCGGGGGCGATCATCCGCCTGCCCGGCATCATCATGCTGGTACCCGGCAGCATCAGCCTGCGCGGGGTATTGAGCCTGATCCAGCAGCAGAACGTGAATGCCGGTGAATCGGCGCTGCTGACGGTGCTGAACGTGGTAATGGCGCTGGTGGCGGGACTGCTGTTCGGCAACCTGCTGGTGCCGGCGCGGAAGAATCTTTGAGCGAGGAGTGAGTGAAGAGGAGTGAGAAGTGAGAAAAGGCAGGAGCAAAAGCCGTCATCTCCGCGAAGGCGGAGATCGCTCTTGCTTCTTCTCACTTCTCACTCCTCTTCACTCACTCCTTGCCAATTAAAGAACGCCGGCATATGCCGGCGTTCTTTAATTGCCATCTTCCCGCCCTGATCACTTCTGGATCAGGAATTCCTCGACCTTGCGGCCGCCGGCGGTGTATTCGGCGAGCCAGCGCGGCTGCTTGCCGCGGCCGGTCCAGGTATTGGCGGCATTGGCCGGATCGCGGTACTTCGGCGCGACCTTCACACCCTTGCTGGCGCTCTTGGCCGGGGCCTTGGCGGCGCGCGGGGCGCGGCTGGCCTTGGGCGCGCCGGTGCCGAACAGTTCCTCGATGGTGTAACCGGCCTTCTGCGCGGTCTTGACCAGCTGCGCGCGGACCTTGGTGATGGGCTGGCGCTTGGCGACCACGCTCTTGCGCTTCTGCGCGTCGCGGATCAGGGATGCCAGTTCTCGGGCCGACAGGCCGCTGAGGTCAATACTCATCGAATCGCTACTCCGGATAATGGGGTGGGTATAGCCGATCCGTGGCAGCACGCAAAGCATAGCGGCTGTTTCACGGTAACGGCAACGATAATCTGGGCGCTGTGTTGATTACATGAGAAAAGGCCGGGTTTTGACCCCGGCCTTTTCCATGGCGCACTTCCCCGTGCGTCACCCTTCGCGCGGCTTTGCCGTGGGAAACGGCTGCCGGGCCGTTGTTTCATGTCACCCGGCGATTTTCCGCAGCAGCCCGGCCTTGTCCAGGTTCTCGGCCTCGCTGGCCGCGCGCGCGCGGTATTCGTAGGTGCCCGCGGCCAGCCCGCGCTCGGAAACCACGATGCGGTGGGGGATGCCGATCAGCTCCATGTCGGCGAACATCGCGCCGGGGCGCAGCCCGCGGTCGTCCAGCGCGGCGTCGATGCCGGCGGCCTGCAGTTCGGCCAGCAGCGCTTCGGCGGCGGCGGTCACCGCGGCGTCCTGTTTCGGGTTGATCATGCACACCACCGCCTGCCACGGTGCCATCGCCACCGGCCAGATAATGCCGGCGTCGTCGTGGTTCTGTTCGATGGCGGCGGCGACGATGCGCGACACGCCGATGCCATAACAGCCCATCGCCATTACCGTGGCCTTGCCGTTCTCGTCCAGCACCGTGGCCTTGAGTGCTTCGGCATATTTGCGGCCGAGCTGGAACACGTGGCCGACCTCGATGCCGCGCGCGAGTTTCAGTTCGCCGCCGTCGCGGGCGCGGTCGCCGGCGACCACGTTGCGGATATCGGCCACGTCCGGTTCGGGCAGGTCGCGGCCCCAGTTCACGCCGGCGATGTGGAAACCGGTTTCGTTGGCGCCGACCACGAAATCGGCCAGCGCCGCCACCTCGCGGTCGGCGACGATGCGGATCGCCTTGCGCGGGTTGAGCGGGCCGAGGAAGCCGGGTTCGCTGCCGAGGTACTCGGCGATCTCCGCCTCGCTGGCCATGCGGTGGTCGGCCAGCCCCGCCACCTTGCCCAGCTTGATCTCGTTGACTTCGTGGTCGCCGCGCACCAGCGCCAGCACGAAGGTGCCGTCGGCGCTCATCACCGCGACCGACTTGACCGTGCGCGCCAGGGCGATGCCCAGCAGCGCGGCGACGTCCCCGCAGGTTTTCTGGGTCGGGGTCTCGACCTTGCGCAGTGCCTCGGTCGCGGCCGCGCGCGGTGCCGGGTCGGCGGCGACGGCGGCCTCGACGTTGGCGGCGTAGTCCGAGCCGGTGGAGAACGCCAGCGCGTCCTCGCCGGAATCGGCGATCACGTGGAATTCCTGCGAGGCGTCGCCGCCGATCGCGCCGGAATCGGCCTGCACCGCGCGGAACTCCAGCCCCAGGCGGGTGAAGATGCGGGTGTAGGTGGCCTTCATGTTTTCGTACTCGGCCACCAGGCTGGCGTCATCCAGGTGGAAGGAATACGCGTCCTTCATCAGGAACTCGCGCGCGCGCATCACCCCGAAGCGCGGGCGGATCTCGTCGCGGAACTTGGTCTGCACCTGGTAGAAATTGACCGGCAGCTGCCTGTAGCTGGACAGCTCCTGGCGCGCGAAGTCGGTGATCGCTTCCTCGGCGGTAGGGCTGTAGCAGTATTCCTGCTCCTTGCGGTCCTTGATCTTCAGCAGCTGGCCGCCGAACTTTTCCCAGCGCCCGGTTTCCTCCCACAGCTCCCTGGGCTGGATGGTCGGCAGCTGCAGTTCCACCGCGCCGGCGCGGTTCATTTCCTCGCGGACGATGCCCTCCACCTTGCGCAGCACGCGCAGGCCCAGCGGCGACCAGGTGTACAGGCCCGAGGCCAGCTTGCGGATCATGCCCGCGCGCAGCATCAGCTTGTGGCTGACCAGCTCGGCGTCGGCGGGTGTTTCCTTGGTGGTGTGCAGGTGGAAACGGGAAAGGCGCATGGGGTGGCTTCACGGAACGGCGGACCGCCTATTCTGCCAGAAGCCCAGGCGCCGCAAGGCCCGGGGCGTCGCCTACTTCTTGCAGTAGGCGGCCGCGGCGGCCTCGGCCAGCTGCTTCTGCGCGCTGCGCTGGGCGTCGTCCAGCTGGGTGTCCGGCTTGCCGTCGCCGTTGGTGTCCTGCATCAGCGGGCCGCTGCCCTTGAGCAGTTCCAGGTTGTGCCGCGCCGCGGTGCACTCCGGCGCCTCGTCGGCCTTGGCCGGCTCGGCCGCGGCCACCGGCTCGCCGGAGGTGGTGATGCGGCGGGTCTCGTACTTCTGTCCGGCCGGCGGGCGCTCGGAGTACTGGGTCACGCCATTGGCGTCTTTCCACTTGTACAGGTTGCCGGTGCCGGCAACGGCACCACCGGCGGCGCCGGCCAGGGCCAGCAGGCAGCAGAAACGGGGCAGGGCGCGCATGGCGACTCCGGTCGCTTGACGGGACAGAACCCGATTGCAGCACCCGGTGACGCGGCTGGCAAGTCGATTAAACTGGCCGCATGGACCAAACCAGACCGCCGCCGCGCTCGCGCAGCATCTACCTGCTGCCGAACCTGTTCACCACCGCCGGGCTGTTCGCCGGCTTCTACGCGATCATCGCCGCCTCCAACGGCGACTTCGTCAACGCCGCCGTGGCGGTGTTCGTGGCCGGGGTCATGGACGGGCTGGACGGCCGGGTGGCGCGGCTGACCGGCACCAGCAGCGAGTTCGGGGTCCAGTACGACTCGCTGGCCGACCTGGTCAGTTTCGGCATGGCGCCGGCGCTGGTGATGTACCACTGGTCGCTGTCCTCGCTGAAGTTCGACGGCGAGGTGCTTGGCCGCATCGGCTGGCTGGCGGCGTTCCTGTACGCGGCCTGCGCGGCGC
Organism: Stenotrophomonas sp. Y6; assembly: GCF_022436665.1. Taxonomy (NCBI): domain Bacteria; kingdom Pseudomonadati; phylum Pseudomonadota; class Gammaproteobacteria; order Lysobacterales; family Lysobacteraceae; genus Stenotrophomonas; species Stenotrophomonas sp. Y6. The sequence continues at coordinate 508 of NZ_JAKUKB010000005.1, read as the reverse complement.
TGCGCCTGGCGCGTTTCAACACCCAGGTGGGCACGGTGGACAAGCGCTGGTTCGTGGGCCTGGCCAGCCCGGCGGCGGCGGGATTGATGATGTCCTTCGTCTGGGCGTTCGCCGACGGCAGCCTGGGCTGGAGCGGCGAGGAGCTGCGCTACGTGGCGCTGGCGGTGTCCATCGTCGCCGCGCTGCTGATGGTCAGCCGCATCCGCTTCTGGAGCTTCAAGGGCGGCAGCGAGAAGGGCCCGCGCTCCGAGCGCGTGCCGTTCATGGTGCTGGCGCTGGTGCCGATCGTGATCGCCATCATGGTGGTGGACCTGCCGCGCACGCTGTTCGTGGTCGGCGTGCTGTATGCGCTGTCCGGGCCGCTGATGTGGCTGTGGCAGCGCTGGCGGCAACCGGCCAGCAGGGTGCAGTGAACGCGGCCGCGTCCACGCCGTTGTGGTCGCCGCAGCAGCAGGCGTGGCTGCAGGCGATGGGCTATTCGGTCTACCTGGAAGGCGGCGCGCTGGAC